>CAMOJW010000136.1 GCA_946617225.1 uncultured Lachnospiraceae bacterium | reverse complement strand
ACAGCCTCATCGTCCGACATGATCCTGTCGCACAGGGCGTCCAGGTTTTTAAAGGCTCTGTGTCCCGACAGCATGTCCGAAAGGGCGGAATCCTCCCGATAGGAGGAAAGAGCCTTGGTCAGGGCCGTGCTGTGCCCCGCGGACATGAACATGTACCGCTGGCTCGCGCGCTCCTCTTCCAGGATCTCGCAGATCCTGTCCCCGTCCGTGAACTGCGTGGTCAGAGCAATCTCGCGTACCAGGGACAGCATATCCTCCAGGTTTCCGGAAAAAGCCTTGACCGAGAGGATCAGCTCGGAAGTATACCCTCTCTTCCAGCGCGGATGCTGGAAGATTTCCGAACCCGCGCTGAACCCGCCTGTCCGGATGTGGATCTCCTGGTCCAGCTCCGCATAGGAGTGTGCTTCCGTATCCATGGCGCCCAGCAGCGTCTTGAGGATGGGCACATAGGGATACAGTCTCTCCGGCAGGGCCTCCATGTCAAAGAGGAACCGCAGATAGATGATCCCGTTGGTGAAGATCTCATGGGCCAGGATACGCACGCCATTCTCTTCGTAGAGCCTGTTGACAGGCATCCTGGCTTCTTTTTTCAGCTCCTCCCTTTTCAGGCTGGGGATCGAAGCTATGGCTTCGGGCGTGTCCTCCCTCTGCTGCCATTCTCTCAGGGCAGCCTCCTCGTCCCGCACGCGCTGCAGGTCAGCCTCGCTGAAGGAGGCGGCAGTGTGGGCCAGTTTGTCCCGCAGGGCGGCTTCCTTGCGCGCAGACAGGCCCTTCTCCGGTCTCAGGACCACGAAACTCGAGTGCCCGGCATCCAGGAGGTATCTGCGGATCAGATCCTCAAAATAACCTCTCTCCGCGTCCCCGCGCAGTTCCTCGTAATAGTGGCAGATATTGAGGCCTCTCCAGGGATCCTCCTCGTGATAGAGCCATGTCTCCAGCGCTGCCAGTCCGTAGATCAGGCCGCGGGGCGTCACGCCGTAGTTGGCCTCACGGAAACGGAATTCGAAATAAGAGATGCCGGCAGCGATCGCCTTGCGGTCTATGCCGTTCTCCGCGAGGTCCGTCAGGACATCGCGGATGACCTGCAGAAACTCCTCTTTCCTGTCCGGATCCGTGTTCTGGGCTACCACGGAGTAGACGGGCTGACGCAGTTCCGTGTCCAGAGAGGTGAGGATGTTTTCGCCGATGCCCCTGTCGCGGAGGGCTTTCTTCAGGGGAGCGCCTTCCGCACCGGCCAGCACATAGTCCAGGACCTGCAGGGCGACGGCGTCCTTCTCCTCCAGCGTGTCCTGTCCGAGGCAGATGTTCATGGCCAGATAACTCTTGCCCTCTTCCTCCTCGTCGTCCAGGATGGAATACCGGCGCTCGGCCATGGCCATCTCCCGGAAGGGCGGCTCCACGGGAATGGTGGAGTCGATCTGCAGGGCGTCGAACCGCGACAGATACTCCCTGTCCATGAACTCCAGCCTCTCCTCCATGTCCATGTCCCCGTAGAGGAATATGAAACTGTTGGAGGGATGATAATAGCGGCGGTGGAAATCCAGATAAGCCTCATATGTCAGGTCCGGGATCACCTCTGGGTCGCCGCCGGATTCCACTGCATAAGGCGTATGGGGAAACAGGGTAGCGTAGATCTCGCGGCCCAGCACGTCCTCCGGTGAGGAAAGGGCGCCTTTCATCTCGTTGTAAACGACGCCGTTGACCTTCAGTTCGCCGGTCGCGGGGTCGATCTCGTAATGCCATCCCTCCTGCCGGAAGATATTCTGTTCCCTGTAGATATTGGGATAGAAGACAGCATCCAGATACACATGCATCAGGTTCCGGAAATCCTGATCGTTGCAGCTGGCGCAGGGATAGACCGTCCTGTCGGGATAGGTCATCGCGTTCAGGAACGTCTTAAGGGATCCCTTGACCAGAAGCTTGAAGGGATCCCGCAGAGGATATCGCTCAGAACCGCACAGGACGGTGTGCTCGATGATATGGGCCACGCCCGTGGAGTCGGCGGGCGGTGTGCGGAAACCGATGCTGAAGACTTTGTTGTCGTCCCCGCAGGGCATCAGCAGCACCCGGGCTCCGGTCCTGACGTGATGCATCAACAGGCCTGTCACCCCCAGATCAGGGAGTTCTCTCTCCTGATCCGGGACGTAGGCTGAAGGAATGTGAAAAGGGATCTTTTCGGGATCGATCATTTAATAACCTCGTACAGTTTTATCGTTTGGACTTGTCATAGACTTCACCCAGAGCTCTGGGCGCGTGGTTGTGCTTCGACAGGAAGATCAGAAGCAGCAGGGTCAGCACATAGGGCAGGATCATGACGAGATCCTGGTAGGCCGACGGGTACCCCAGATACATGACCAGCTGGTAGCCGGCGCTTTTGGCCATACCGAATACCAGGCAGGCTCCGAGCGTGGGAAGGATGGTCCAGTTGCCGAAGATGAGGGCAGCGATGGACAGATAGCCGTAACCCACAAAGAAGCCGGAGGAAAATTTGGCCGAGATGGAATAGGCAAAAGCCATGCCTGCGATGCCGGACAGCGCGCCGGACATCATGACGGCAAAATACCGGATCCTGGCCACGTCCATACCGGCAGCGTCCACCGCGTGGGGATTGTCGCCGCAGGCGCGGATGTGCATGCCGAGCGGTGTCTTGTACAGCAGGTACCAGACCACCACGGCTATGAGGATGATGATCACCTCAAAGGGATAGACCCTTGTGAAGAAAGCGCCCAGAACGGGGATCTTCGAGATGCCCGGTACAGTAAAGCGGATGGAAGCGCCCAGATCGATCTTGTCGCTGGGCTTGCCGAACACGCCGCGGTTGATGGTCTTGACCAGAAAGATGGTCACGGCCTCCGCCAGGATGTTGATGACCACACCGCTGATGACCTGGTTGGCCTTGCAGCGGATGCAGATCAGCGCATGCACCAGCGCGAACAGGGCCCCGCCGATGACAGCGAACACGAAGGACAGATAATAGGGCACCTGCGAGGTGGCGCCGAACTGCTGCGTCAGGATGTAGGCGGCCAGTGCGCCGACAAAAGCGCCCATGCCGGAGAGACCTTCCAGGGCCAGGTTGGTGACGCCGCTCCGCTCACTGTAGATGCCGCCGATGGCCATGATGAACAGGGGAAGCGTGAAAGCCATGCCGTCGATGATGATGGTATTGATCGTGCTCATGCTGTCTCCCCTCCTTTCCTGTCGGCCCTGCGGCTGCGGATCCTGTCGATGATCTCCGCGTAGAGAATGCTGATGGTGGTGGAGAGCAGGATCACGGCGGTGATGACCGATGCGATCTCACTTTCCAGTCCGGACTGTGAGCTCATGTAAGTCGAGCCCTTGCTGATGATCTGCAGGAACAGCGTGGACAGCAGGATGCCCAGGGGATCAGAGTTGCCCACCAGGCAGACCGCGATGGCGTCATATCCCGTGGAGACCAGCGTCCTCGGCTGAATGGAGGCGAAATATCCCAGATAATAGGTGACGCCCGCGAGGCCCGCCAGAGCGCCGCTGATCAGCATGGAGAGGACTATGCTCCTGCCCACGCCGATGCCGGCGTATCTGGCCGCCGTATTGTTGAGGCCGACCGCTTTCAGTTCAAATCCCAGGACCGTGCGGTCCATGACGAACTTGACCACGAATACGGCGATGATCGCCACGATGAATCCGAGCGGGATGTTGAATTTGTAGCCCCCGATCATCACGTCCTGCAGGGTCAGCCTGGAGGCGGCGCTGATGACCTTGGACTGCCGGGAGACCGCGTCCACGTAGCGGGTGTTGATGAAGAAGCTCACCACATAGGACACGATGTAGTTGAACATGATGGTGGAGACCACCTCATTGATGTTGAAGCGGTACTTGAGGAAACCCACCAGAGCGCCCATGGCGCCGCCCACGGCGATGCCCACCAGGAGGACGAGCGGTTTGGCGAGGCCGGCGGGTAGGGCACTGTAGCCCACCAGCACGGTGGCCATGAAACCTGCGCCGAGCATCTGGCCGGCGACACCGATGTTGAACAGACCCGCCTTCATGGCCACGGCCACAGCCAGGGCCGCGAACAGCATGGGGGTCAGAAAGTCGATGTAACTCAGCAGATCCGTGGCCATGCCCCTTCCGGAGGCGTATTTGGCTTTAGGGAGCAGACCGCAGCCCTGGAGCAGGTTGTAATAGGCGTTCAGCGGGTTCTTGCCCAGGATCAGGATGATGACTGCGCCGGCCAGGAGGCCGATGAGGATGGAAATGACCGCGTTTCTGAGCACTTTGTTGTTTTTCATGCGCGTTTCACCCCCATCATGTACTCGCCCACTTCATTCGTGGACAGGGAAGCCGCCGGCGCGATCCTGCCGATCTCACCGGAGAAGATCACCCCGATGGTGTCCGCCAGATCCATGACCTCGTCCAGTTCGAGAGAGATCAGGAGGACGGCCTTGCCCTTGTCCCTCTCGGCGATGATCTGCTGGTGGATCCTCTCGATGGCGCCGATGTCCAGGCCTCTCGTGGGCTGGACAAAGATGGTCAGCGCAGCGTTCTGTTCGATCTCACGTCCGATGATGGCCTTCTGCTGGTTGCCGCCGCTCATGGAGCGCACCTGGGTCTCCGAACCTCTGGCGCTCCGGATGTCGTAGGTCTCGATCAGCCTGTCGCTGAAGGAGACAAACTCCTTCTCATTCAGCACCTGGCTGCGCGCAAAAGGTTCCTGATAGTAGTTGCGGAGAGCCAGGTTCTCCTTGAGGGCAAAGTCCAGGATCAGGCCGACGCCGTGACGGTCCTCGGGGATATAGGAGATCCCCCTGTGGACCCTCTCCCTGATCGGCATGTCCGTGATATCCTCCCCGTTGAGCAGGATCTTTCCCTTGTAGACCCGGGTCAGGCCGGCTACCGCGTCCGCGATCTCGCCCTGGCCGTTTCCGGAGACACCGGCGATCGCAAAGATCTCGCCCGCGTGGATCTGGAACGAAACGTTCTTGACGACTTCGAACCGGTCCTGGTTGCGCACTGTCAGGCCCTGCACGTCCAGCACCACATCGCCGAAATGGGCCGGTTTCTTCTCCGAGGCAAAAGAGACTTCCCTGCCCACCATGAGGCTGGCCATTCTGGCGGTGTCCGTGGTCTTGACGTCCAGGACGTCGATGAGCTTGCCGCGGCGCAGGATGGCGCAGCGGTCAGCCACTCTCTTGATCTCTTCCAGCTTGTGTGTGATCAGGATGATCGTCTTGCCGCTGTCGCGCAGATTGCCGATGATCTTCAGCAGCGAATCGATCTCCTGGGGAGTCAGGACGGCAGTGGGCTCGTCAAAGATCAGGATCTCCGCCTCCCTGTACAGCATCTTCAGGATCTCCACGCGCTGACGGGTGGAGACATTGATGTTCTGGATGACGCTGGTGGGATCCACCTCCAGTCCGTATTCCCTGGAGAGCTCGGCGATCCGTTTGTTGGCGCTCTCGATGTCCACCCAGGGGAGGAATCCGAAGAGTTTCTTCTGCGGCTCCATGCCCAGGATGATGTTCTCCGCAATAGTATAGTCGCTCACCAGCTTGAAGTGCTGGTGTACCATACCGATGTTAAGCTCCGTGGCGTAGTTCGGGGAGGTGATCTTCTCCGTCCGGCCGCGGACCACGATCTCGCCCTCGTCCGGCTCATACATGCCGAACAGCATGCTCATCAGCGTGGACTTGCCTGCGCCGTTCTCCCCCAGCAGAGCGTAGATCTCGCCCTTTTTGATCTGTATGGTCACATCATCGTTGGCAACGATCCCCGGGAACCGCTTGGTGATGTGCCGCATCTCCACAATGTACTCTTCCGACATCCTGTTTCCCCCGCTGTCATACATACAAGCGACAAAGGGCACAAGGGGACATGACTCCCCTTGTGCCTGTATTTCCGGTGCATCCTTCACGCCGCTCCCGCGGAGCGGCTGTTCAGAACGCCGGTATGATCAGTTCAGACCCGTGAAATCTTCGGGAGTGAGACCGTTGAAGTTGGCAGCGGGAACGATCTCGCCGTTCTTGAGCTTGCCAAAAGCTTCGGTCATCTTGGCGATCGCATCCTCGGACAGCTGGCAGCGGCCCGCTTCGCTGACGAAACCGGTGGAATCGGTATCAGCGCCGAGCAGCTCGTTCTTGCCCGCGAAAGTGCCGTCCTTGACCTTGTTAAGCTGGATGGTCACGTTCATGTCCATGACCTTCAGGCCGGAGGTCAGGATGATGTTCCTGTCGCCGTTGACGCCGTCGTCATAC
>CAMOJW010000135.1 GCA_946617225.1 uncultured Lachnospiraceae bacterium | reverse complement strand
ACGGATCATCCCTGGCCTCCTTGGAGGCAGAGGCGCGGATGCGCCTCTTGTCAACCGTGATCCATATTGAAGGGCAGCTGTCAAGGACGCCGCAGGCGAGGTCTACCGATTCCTTGACAACTGTCCTTCAATACGGTAATCAAACCAACGTATATAAGAAGTTATAAATCGTACAAAACCCTATAAACACCTCATCCCTGCTTCCCCACCGGCAGCATCCTCTGCGCCGTGTGCCAGGCCAGGACCGCGCATTTCACGCGGGCGGGCATGTGGGAGATATCGCTGAGAGCGCTGGCCTCTTCCAGCTCCTCGAGCTCCTCCTCGTCCGCCTCTCCCCTGATCATGCGAAGAAACAGGTCCGCCAGCCGGAGGGCCTCCTCTTCTGTCCTGCCGATCAGCAGGTCCAGCATAATATCGGCAGAAGCCTGGGAGATGGCACATCCGTCCCCCGTATAGGCCCCCTCCTCGATCACGCCGTCGCGGACCCGGAACTGCAGCGTGATGTCGTCGCCGCAGCTGGGATTGACGCCCCGGAGCTCCAGATTAGCACCCGGAAGGGGATGTTTGTGCGCCGGCCGCAGGTTGTGGTCGTTGATGATCTCACGATAGAAACTGTTCTGCATGTGAGGACCTCCTCAATCTGTATATCCCATCCTCCCGCGGACAGAGGCCAGGCTCCTTCCGAACCGTTCGATCTCCTCCTCCGTGTTGTAGAAAGCGAGGCTGACGCGGGCAGAGGAGGGGACGTGCAGCCGCTGCATCAGCACCTGGGCGCAGTGGTGGCCGGCCCGGATGCAGACCCCGTCGGCGTTCAGGATCTCCGCGATATCGTGGGGATGCACCCCCTGCAGCGTGAAGGAGAAGATCCCGTGGTGGCCCTCCGCATTCTGCGCTCCGAGGATCGTCACCCCGGGGATCGCCCGCAGAGTCTCGAAAGTCAGGCGGCTGAGCGCCTTTTCCCGTATCCCGATATTCTCAAACCCGACCGCCTGATAGTACTCGATCGCGGCCTTCAGGCCGGCGGCATCGGCGGCATTCACCGTCCCCGCCTCGAACTTGTGCGGGAGCTCCGCCCAGGTGGCACCTTCTCTGGTGACATATTCGATCATCTCTCCGCCGTAGAGAAAAGGCGGCATCTTCTCCAGCAGTTCCCTGCGTCCGTACAGCACCCCGATCCCCATGGGCCCGAGCATCTTGTGCCCGGAGAAGGCGAGAAAATCCACCCCCAGCTCCTGCACATCCACCGGCATGTGCGGGACGCTCTGCGCGCCATCGCAGACGAACACGGCGCCCTGCGCGTGGGCGATCTCCGCAAAAGTCCGGATATCGTTCACACTGCCCAGCACGTTGGACATCTGTGTCAGGGCGACAAGACGCGTCGCCGGGGTCAGTGCCTCCCTGAAGGCCTGCTCTGTGATCACGCCTTCCGCGTCACATTCGATCCACCGGAGGCGCAGGCCTTTCCGCAGGGCGAGCTGCTGCCAGGGGAGCAGGTCGCTGTGATGCTCCGTCACCGACAGGGCTATCTCATCCCCCTCCCTGAGGAGGGTCCCATAGCTGTAAGCGACCAGATTCAGGCTCTCCGTGGCATTTCTCGTGAAGATGATCTCCTCCGCGCTCCGCGCGCCGATGAAAGCGCGCACGGCTTCCCTCGCCTCCTCATAGACGTCGGTGGCTTTCTGGGACAGCGCGTACAGACCTCTCAGCGGATTCGCGTTGCTCTCCTCGTAGAAACCGCTGACTGCGCGCAGCACAGAGTCCGGCTTCTGGGTGGTCGCCGCATTGTCCAGGTAGGCCATGTCCGGATACCTGCGGAGAAGAGGAAATTCTCCCCGGATCGCTTCGATCGGTACCGCATCGATCCGTGCCGCGTCGAGCTGTGCCGCTCCGATCGACGTCGCTTCGATCCCCCGTGTCTCGATTCTCCTGTTCATCGTGTCGTCTCCTCCCTGAGGGCATCCCGCAGAGCGGGATCCGGGATCCTGCCGATAACGGCATCCAGTTTGGCCTGGGCCAGCATCGCGCAGGCGGTCTCTGTGTCAAGGCCGCGGGAACCCATGTAATACAGGCTCTTTTCATCCGGCCGGCCGATGGTGGCGCCGTGGTCTCCGGCCACGTCCTCCTCGGCGCAGAGGATCACGGGAACGCTCTGGTTGCGGACGGTCTCGTCCATCAGCAGCACGTCCTCCGTCTCCTGCCCCACGCTGCCCGCGCAGCCGGACCGGAAATCGATGGTCCCGCGCATCAGCTTGCGGGCAGACTCCGACAGCACGCCCGAAGCCGTGATACGGCTCTCCGTGGAGCGGCCCGTGTGGATCGCTTCGCAGTTTATGTCATATTTCTCCTGCCCTCCGAGCCGGTACCCGATGTCGGCCGTGAAGGAACTCGCGGTCCCTTCCAGCGTGACGGAGCAGTTGTCGTAGCTCTCCTGCCCTCCGAGGATCAGGCGGTACCAGTGGAACTCCGCCCCCTCTCCGCAGCGTACGCGGATATCGGTCCGGGCCATTCCGGCCGCTCCCGCCCGGCGGATCCCGATCAGGTGCAGACAGGCGCCCTGCGGGAGATCAGCCGTGACAAGGGCTGCTTCTTCCGTATCTTCCACTACCACTGTGCGGGTCTCGCCCTCCGCGAGTGCGCAGGCGATCGCCCGCTCACCCTCGGGCGCCATGATCCGGGTCCCGCCCATATGCAGCCAGCCGAACGTCTCCGCGATCGGCCTGTTGACGATCATTTCTTTCATCCGATCGCCCCCTTCATCTCAATGCGGATCAGATTGTTCATCTCCACCGCGTACTCCAGCGGCAGCTCCTTGGATACATTCTCCGCAAAACCGCTGACTATCAGCGCCTTGGCGTCCTCCTCGGAGAGCCCCCGGCTCATCAGATAGAACACCGCCTCATCCGAGATCCGGCCGATCCTGGCTTCATGGCCGATGTCCGCCTTGCTGGTGCGGACGTCCATGGCCGGGATCGTATCCGAACGGGAGATGGGATCCAGCATCAGCGACTGGCAGGAGACGGACGACTTGCTGCCCTCTGCCTTCTCGGTCACCACCACCGCGCTGCGGAAAGTGCTGACGCCGCCGCTCTTGGAGATGGACCGGGTGTTGACGTGGCTCGTCGTATCCGGCGCTCCGTGGACGATCTTGCAGCCCGTGTCCAGGTCCTGCCCTTCGCCGGCAAAAGTGACCCCCGTGAACTCACAGGCAGCCCCTTCTCCGGCCAGCACGCTCATGGGATACAGGTAGGAGACGTGGGAACCGAAGGAACCGGACACCCACTCGATCCGGCCGCCCTTCTCCACCCTGGCCCTCTTGGTGTTCAGGTTGTACATGTTCTTGGACCAGTTCTCGATGGTGGAGTAGCGCAGAGAGGCGTTTTCTCCCACATAGAGCTCCACGCAGCCCGCGTGGAGGTTGGCCACATTGTATTTGGGCGCGCTGCAGCCCTCGATAAAGTGGAGCTTCGCGCCTTTGTCCACGATGATCAGCGTGTGCTCGAACTGGCCCGCGCCGGCCGCATTCAGCCGGAAATAGGACTGCAGCGGGATCTCCACCGAGGCCCCCGGCGGCACGTAGACAAAAGAACCGCCGGACCACACCGCCCCGTGCAGCGCTGCGAACTTGTGATCCGTGGGAGGCACCAGTTTCATGAAGTGCTCCCGGATCATCTCGCCGTACTCTCCGTGCATGGCGCTCTCCAGGTCCGTATAGACGACGCCCTGCTCCGCGACCTCCTTGCGGACGTTGTGGTACACCAGCTCGGAATCGTACTGGGCGCCGACGCCCGCCAGCGATTCCCGCTCCGACTTGGGGATGCCCAGGCGCTCGAAGGTATCCTTGATGTCCTCCGGAACGTCCTCCCACTTCGTGTGCATGCGCTCCGTATTGGGCCGGACGTAGGTAACGATGTTGTCCATGTCCAGGCCTTCGATGGACGGCCCCCACAGCGGCATGTCCGTCGCATGGAAGATCTCCAGGGACCGCAGGCGGAAATCCCGCATCCAGGCGGGGTCCCCCTTCTCCGCGGAGATCTGCTCGATAATCTCTCTGGTCAGGCCGCTCTGCACCCTGAAGCTGTCCTTTTCCTCAAACCGGAAATCATAAAAGGCGCGGTTCACGTCCTCGACATAGGTCTTGCCTTCACTCATGCGCCGGCCTCCTCCCGCTGGGATGTCTCATATTCCGCAAATCCCTCCCGCTCGATGACAGGGATCAGTTCCTTCCCGCCGGAGGCGGCGATCCTGCCGTCCGCCAGGATATGCACGGCATCCACTTCCAGAGAATTCAGGATGGCCGCGTTGTGGGTGATGATCAGCAGAGAGGCCGAGCGGTCCTTCTGGAATTCCCTGATCCCCTCAGAAACCGTGCGAACGGCGTCCACGTCCAGTCCCGAATCCGTCTCGTCCAGGATGGCCAGCGTGGGGCTCAGCAGGAGCATCTGCAGGATCTCCGCTTTTTTCTTCTCGCCGCCGGAAAAGCCCACGTTCAGATCCCTCTCCGCATAGCTCCTGTCCATCTGCAGCGTTTCCAGGACCTTCCGGACCTGCTTCCGGAACTCCCAGATGCGGATCTTCTTCCCTGTCCGCTGCTCCAGGGCCGACCGGACAAAATTCTCCAGCGAGATCCCCGGCACTTCCACCGGATTCTGGAAAGACAGGAACAGGCCCCTCCTGGCCCGCTCGTTCACCGCGAGCTCCTGCAGTTCCTCCCCGTCAAAAAAGATCCTTCCGCTCGTCACCGTATATTCCGGATCGCCCATCAGCGCCCCCGCCAGTGTCGACTTGCCCGCGCCGTTGGGCCCCATGATCACATGGGTCTCCCCCCGTCCGATGGTCAGGTCCACCCCGTGCAGGATCTCCTTCTCGCCTACAGATACTTCCAGATCTTCCACTCTCAGCAGCTCTGCGCCCATTTCATTCCTCTCCTTTATTCGGTCTTCTGTCCGCCGCAGGCGGCAAGCGGACAGGGTTCTCGATTCCTTTTGATAACTCCTGTTACGGCGTAAAACGAGTATAATTCCTGTTGCCTACTATGTCAATAGGTTTTAATTGCCGCAGACTATTGCTTTACCTATTTGCCCTGCGGTATAATAGGCAACACGATGCGAAACATTCTGAGACTGTGGTGCTGCTGCAGTATAACGATATGCAGAAAGGAGAGACGTCATGATCTCAACGAGAGGGCGCTACGCGATCCGGGTGATGATCGACATGGCAGAAAATGAGAACGGCAGCTATATCCCCCTGAAGGATATCGCCGCCAGACAGGGTATTTCCAAGAAATACCTGGAGATCATAGTCAAGGACATGGTGGCGGGCGGCCTCCTGACCGGTGCCAGCGGCAAGGGCGGCGGCTACAGGCTGAACCGCAGGCCTGAAGAGTACACTGTGGGCGAGATCCTGGAACTGATGGAGGGCACCCTCGCTCCCGTGGCCTGCCTGTCCGGCAAGATGGCGGACTGCCCGCGGGCAGAGAAGTGCCAGACCCTGCCCATGTGGACCGAGTACGACACCATGGTGCACGATTTCTTCTATGAAAAAAAGCTGAGCGACCTGCTGCAGTCCTGACGGACCGCAGCGGCCGCTCCTGCCCTGCATCCCGTTTTTCGTTCTCTTATCCCGTGATCCGCCCGGCCGACCATCCGAGGACGCGCTCTCTCATCCCCTCGATGTCCAGAACGCCGTAAGCGAATCCTTTTCTGACCAGCTCCTCCGGCACATATTCATCATACTTCTCAAATACCGGCAGCTCTTTGGGGTAGACCAGTTCCATGGGATCGACCCCGGCTGCCGCTTCTTCTGCCGTGATCCGGTAGAACTCCTCTGCCCCCACTTTCATCGTGAACTGGAGATAATAGGGTCTGGACGGGCTCAGGCCCCGCAAGCCCAGCCGCTGTCCGCAGCGGATCTTCAGAAATCTCTCCAGCGCCAGGAATGCGTAGCTCCCCAGCCACGGAAACAGCGCCCACATATTCCCGCCGAGGTGCACCAGCGGGCTGTCCGCCATGCCGGAACGGTCGTAACTGTGTCTGGCCTCCTCCAGTCTGCAGACCGCGTGCCGCATCAGATACGGATAGCTCTTCCGTTCCTTCAGTACACCGTACATGCGCTCCAGGATGCGGGTGTGGATATCCCCCGCCACATCCCCGAAATAGGCGGGGATATTGCCCTTGACCAGGGTGCAGTAGACCACTCTCTTCTTATGATCCACCTCGTCCACGACCCAGACCCGGCCGGCGATGGCGATCTTGTCCCCGACCGGCGGCGGTTTGACGATCGTCCCCAGCTCC
>CAMOJW010000134.1 GCA_946617225.1 uncultured Lachnospiraceae bacterium | reverse complement strand
ACCGGACGGTTGGTGGGGATCTCGATGACGTCCATGCCGTAGATCTCGCGGAACTCCTTCTCCTCCGTGAGAGCCGTACCGGTCATGCCGGACTTCTTGTCGAATTTATTGAAGAAATTCTGGAAAGTGATGGTGGCGAGAGTCTTGCTCTCCCTCTTCACCTTGACGTGCTCCTTGGCCTCGATGGCCTGGTGCAGGCCGTCGCTGTACCGTCTGCCGGGCATGACGCGGCCCGTGAACTCGTCGACGATCAGTACCTGGTCGTCCTTGACGATATAGTCGTGATCGCGGTGCATCAGGTTGTTGGCGCGCAGCGCCAGGATGATGCAGTGCTGGATCTCCAGGTTCTCGGGATCGGCCAGGTTCTCCAGATGGAAGAAACGCTCCACCTTGGCAACGCCGTCTGCGGTGAGGTTGACCACTTTGTCCTTCTCATTGACGACAAAATCACCGGTCTCCTCCTGCTCGATGCCCATGATGGCGTCGATCCTGGAGAGATCCTCCACGTCCTCGCCGCGGGTCATTTGTTTGGCCAGGATGTCACAGGCTTCGTAGATCTTGGTCGACTTGCCGCTCTGACCGGAGATGATCAGAGGTGTGCGCGCCTCGTCGATCAGGACGGAGTCGACTTCGTCGATGATGGCGTAATGGAGCTCGCGCAGCACGCACTGCTCCTTGTAGATGGCCATGTTGTCGCGCAGGTAATCGAAGCCCAGCTCGTTGTTGGTCACATAGGTGATGTCGCAGCCGTAGGCTTCCTGCCGTTCCTTGTTGTTCATGCCGTTCAGGACGCAGCCGACGGTCAGACCCATGAAGCGGTAGACCTGTCCCATCCACTCCGCGTCACGGCTGGCCAGGTAATCGTTGACCGTGACCACCTGGACGCCTCGGCCTTCCAGGGCGTTCAGGTAGGCGGGCAGGGTGGCCACCAGGGTCTTGCCTTCACCGGTGCGCATCTCGGCGATGCGGCCCTGGTGCAGGATGATGCCGCCGATCAGCTGGACCCGGAAAGGCTCCATATTCAGGGCGCGCTTCGCTCCCTCGCGGACGGCTGCATAGGCCTCCGGCAGGATGTCGTCGAGGGTCTCGCCCGCCGACAGACGGCTCTTGAACTCCTCCGTCTTGCCGCGGAGCTCCTCGTCCGTCAGGGCCTGCATCGCGGGGCGCAGGCTCTCAATGCGGCTGACGATCGGCTCGATCCTCTTCAGTTCTCTCTGGCTGTGCGTGCCGAACAACATATCAGAAATTCTGGACATGATCAATGTTCCTCCGTAATGTACCTCGTCCGCCGGATCAGTGTTCCGTCACATGATCCAGCACTTTATAGAGCAGGTCATACAGCCGGGAGGCTTCCTCAGAAGGAAGGTCCACGCAGCAGGCCATCTGCGCGGGGACTTCCACGGCCCTGTCCTTCAGGGCCATTCCCTCCTCGGTGATGGAAACGGTCAGATTGCGTTCATCCTTCTCCGAGCGGTTCCTGCTCACAAAACCTTTGGATTCCAGTTTTTTCAGCACGGGCGTCAGGGTGCCGCTGTCGAGATAGAGACATTTTCCCAGGTCCCTGACGTTCATTTTGCCGTGTTCCCAAAGGGCCATCATGGTGATATACTGCGTATACGTAAGATCGAGCCGGTCAAGCAGCGGTTTGTACCGGCGTATGATCTCCTTGGAGCAAGCGTAAAGCGGAAAACAGAGCTGGTTCTCCAGCATCAGGCAGGCGTATTTTTCTTTAGCGTCGTTCATACCAATCTCCACTCTCTCCGATAGTTCATCAGACAATTTAATTTATCACAATTCATATGTGCAGGCAAGAAGCCGTCTGTGAATACTCGGAAAAACCCGTGAACAAACCGTAAACAAACTGTGAAAATACCGCTCCCGGCTCAAACGCAGAAAGAAGGCATCCTTGAAGCAGATCGATTTTGAGAACGGAAATCTGGCAGGCAACATCGCCGCGTCGGCCATACCTCTTTTCGTCGCGCAGATGCTCAATCTGCTTTATAACATTGTAGACAGACTGTATATAGGCCGCATCCCGGAGGTGGGCACCGCCGCCCTGGGCGGAGTGGGACTCTGTTTCCCCATGATCATGCTCGTGACCGCCTTCACCAATCTCTTCGGTCTGGGAGGCTCCCCGCTCTGCGCCATCCAGAGGGGGCGGCACGATCTCAGACAGGCGGAGAAGATCATGAACACCGCCTTCACCTGTCTGCTCCTGGTCTCTGCCGTCCTGACAGTCTCCGGGGAACTGGCAGCGCGGCCGCTTCTCCTTCTCATGGGCGCCTCTGCGGAGAATCTCCCCTTTTCGATCTCCTACCTGCGCATCTACCTCCTGGGGACCTGTTTCTCGATGATCGCCACTGGCATCAATCCCTACATCAACTGTCAGGGGTTCTCCGGCGTCGGCATGATGACAGTCGTCGTCGGTGCCGTGACCAATATCATCCTGGACCCCGTGCTGATCTTTGGCCTGCACATGGGCGTCGCCGGAGCTGCGGTGGCCACCGTTTTCTCCCAGTTCCTGTCCGCCCTGTTCGTCCTGCGTTTTCTGCGCAGCGAAAAGGCGGAGCTGAAGCTCCGCCTCATCCCGCCCGCAGAGTGGCCGGACACGCTGCCCCTGGCCGGGGAGATCGCAAGCCTGGGGCTGTCCGCTTTTGTCATGCAGTTCACCAACAGTCTGGTCAGCCTGGTCTGCAACCAGACGCTGGCACGATACGGAGGTGCGATCTACATCTCGATCATGACCATCGTCTCTTCCGTGAGACAGCTGCTGGAGACTCCCTGCCTGGCCATCTCCGAGGGCACCAGTCCCGTGATCAGCTACAACTACGGCGCGCACAGGTATCCGCGGATCCGCCGCTCCATCCTGATCATGACCGCGGTCAACCTCCTGTACACGCTGGTCGTGTGGATGGCGATCGAGCTGCGGGCCGATCTGTTCATCCGCATCTTCAGCAGCGACACAGATCTCCTGACCGATGCCGTTCCCTCCCTGACGCTGTATTTCCGTGCCTTTATATTCCAGGCCCTCCAGTACTGCGGTCAGACCTCCTTCAAGGCACTGAACAAGAAGAAGTTCACCATCTTCTTCTCCATCTTCCGCAAGGTGGTCCTTGTCGTACCCCTCACCCTCCTGCTCCCCGGTCTCTTCGGTCTGGGCACCGACGGTGTGTTCATGGCGGAACCCATCTCCAACGTGATCGGAGGCAGTGCCTGTTTCATTACGATGATGATCGTGGTGTGGCGCCTTACTGCCCCTGAACAGGGAGGAAGCGGGAGGCTCTGAGAGCGCTCCCGCCTTGGTGCGAGTTTAATAAATATGGAGTTTTTTCAGTTCCGGGATCCTGTCAGAGGGTCCCTTCTCTGTCTCCGTCTCTTTCTTATTTTTTCTTCAGCTTGCCGTTGCTCCTGAAGGTGTACCACTTGCCGCTGATCTTCACCTTGCCGGTGGCCATCTGGCCGTTGCTCTTCAGTTAATACTTCGAACCGTTCTCGGTGAGCCAGCCGGTCTTCATCGCGCCGGATTTCTTGAGGTAGTACCACTTGCCGCCGTCCTTGAGCCATCCGGTGACCATGACGCCGGTCTCCTTGTCCAGGAAGTACTTCTTGCCGCTGACCTTGACCCATCCGGTGGCCATGGCGCCGCTGCTCTTCAGGTAATACCAGCTGCCGTCGATCTGCTGCCAGCCGGTCTTCATGATGCCGTTCGCATCGAGATAGTATTTCTTGCCGGCGTCGGTGATCCAGCCTGTGGCCATGATGCCGGTCTCGGGATCCAGGTAATACCAGTTGTTGTTTTTCTTCTTCCAGCCGGTGCACATGGAGCCGCCGCTGTGCATGTAGTATCTGTTGCCGTCCACGGTGATCCAGCCTGTGAGCATGACACCGTTCTCGTTCAGATAATACTTCTTGCCGGCATCCGTGATCCAGCCCGTAGCCGTCTTCTCATTGACGTAGTAGTACCAGCTGGAGCCGTTCTTGTACCAGCCATTGGCGGGCGGCAGCGACTCGGTCTGCGCAAGGGTGGCAGAGGAGTTGGCCTTCAGGGCCAGCGTGCTGGAATCATAGATCTGGATGGTTGCGATCTTCTTGGCTGCGCTGTAGCTCCAGGTGGCGTGATAGAGGTCGGCCGTGTGGGAATCGATGATGGGGGTTCCCGCGCTGTTCCTGCCGACGCAGAGGGTCGCGTGATCGTAAGTATTGTCGCCGTTCCAGTCGAAATACACCGGGTTGCCCTTCAGGGTGTTCTCTTTGGTGGCGGAAAGGAAGAGACCGTAGTTCTTGAAGTGCTTGATGTGCGCCATGACGTTGATCCAGGACAGGCTGTTCTTGTGCCAACCGTCATAGAAGCTGGTGCCGCTGACGGGCATGCCGCCGGCTGCCAGGCACTGGGAAGTAAAGTTCGCACAGTCGCCGCCCACTCTGGAGTAATCCTTGTAGACGGAGGTGTTGCGCTTGAGGGCCCATTTGTCGCCGTAAGCGATGGCCTTCTCGCGGCTGTACACGTAGGGATAGATCGGCTCTGTAGCTGCTGCGGCCGCATGTGCGGTGACGCCGTAGAACTCCGCGGAGGCCTGCTCCAGGAGATCCTGCTCCTGTCCCTGTGTCAGCAGCATCTCATCTTCCGCTGCCTGCTCCGCTTCGCTCTGCATCCACGCGGCGTTATCGCCGGAACCGCTGACGCTGACCACGTTCCACTCGCCCTTTTCTCTGGCGAGTTCCACGGAGAAAGTGAAACCGAACGCGGTGGTATTGATCTCCTCAGACTCTCCCTCTGTATAACCGGCGGTCATCCACTCATAGAGGTCCATGCGGACGCCGTTATCTGTCAGTTCATAGCTGTCGACGCGATAGCGCGGGACCATGGTGCAGAGCGTCTGCTCCTCGGAGAAAAGCCTGCCCGCATAGGCCGCTTCCTCTTCCCATTCCGCCGCAAAAGCGCCGGCATCCTTGTTCTCACTCAGGATAAAAGCTGCCTTGGCCTCCTCGAAAAGGTCCAGGCAACGCGCGACTCTGGCTGCTTCCTCTCCGAGGACCTTCTCAGCGCCGCCCAGATCGGATTCCATCCCACGGGCTGTCTCCATGACCTCTGCATCCGAGAGTTCCTGAGACTGTGCGTAAAGGGCTTCGATCGTCTCGTCAAAACTTCTTCCCTGTTCCACGTCATCGGTGAACGCGGCCGGGGCAGAGAGCCCCAGGATGATCGTGACTGCAAGTGCTGCCGCCAGTACTTTTTTCATTTTCGGTATTCCTCCCTGAAACGTATTGCTCGTTCCATTAAGGAATATAACATATTTGTAACATTTAATGCAAGCTTTTTGTAATAATTCGTTCTAAAAAATTAAATATTTTAATAATAAAGCAACTTTGCAGGGGGGGTAAACGCATTAACATACCTCGGAAGACTCGCTCCAGCTCGGTCATAATAATAGTATTAATTAAAAAAAGGGGGTTAAAAAATGCATAAACGATTCCTTGAGGGCACGCTCTCGCTCAATCAGAAACGCAGCGGTACTAACATTTTTTCATCGCCTTTGGCTCGAAAAAATGAAGTACCGGCGTTTCCGAAAGGCCCTCAAGGAATGTTTATGCATTCCAATCTACGGTTTTTATATACTATTATTTACTGATGCGAAAGGTCTTCCGAGGTATGTTAATTGCTCCCCCACTTTGTTGTTTATGAATTTAATTATTACATTTTTATAACAATTAAGGTGTTCGGTTGGTTTTAAAAAGAAAATGTTACATATTTTTAAAATGATTGGGTGGGGTGGGGGTTTGTATTACCGTGCTGGTCTGCTCCGTTAGCTTACAATTATTACCGGGGTATAGCCGGAGGGTAATGGGTTCAGGTTTTCAGGGCTTTTTTCATCGCCGCGACATAGGCCGCGATGTGGGGGGCGGCGTGATTTCCGTACTGTGCGACGAGGCGCACGATGGCGCTTCCCACGATGACTCCGTCGGCCATCGCGCCGATCGCGGCAGCCTGCTCCGGGGTGTGGATCCCGAATCCCACCGCGGCCGGTATCTCCGTCACGGAACGGATCTCTGCGAGGATGCTCTTCAGATCGGTCGAGATCTCTCCCCGCACGCCGGTGACGCCCATGGAGGACACCACGTAGAGGAATCCCGCCGCCTCCGACGCGATGCGGCGGATGCGGTCCCGGGAGGTCGGCGCTATCATGGAGATCACATCGACGCCGTAAGTGGCGGCGATCTCCGCGCATTCGCCTTTTTCCTCATAGGGCAGGTCAGGAATGATGATCCCGCTGATCCCGACCTCGCCGCAGCGGGCAAAAAATCTCTCATATCCGTAGTGGAACACCGGATTGAGATAGCCCATGAACACAAGGGGCATGTCTGTTTTCCTGCGCAGGCACGCCACCATATCAAAGATCGCGTCGGTGGTAGTGCCCGAGGAGAGCGCGCGCAG
>CAMOJW010000133.1 GCA_946617225.1 uncultured Lachnospiraceae bacterium | reverse complement strand
CAGGAATGCTGTCTGCTGGAGCAGGTTTTGAAGAGTATTTACGATATAATCCATACCTCAAGCCTCCAAAATCACTACATTCAGCCAATAGTCGCGAGCAGGGCTCCGGCTTCTACGGGATCGCCCACCGCGCAGTCGATGGTGGCGATGGTGCCGTCCTGAGGAGCGACCATGGGGATCTCCATCTTCATGGCTTCGAGGATGATCACGGCATCGCCCTTCTTGACGGCGTCGCCGGCTTTCTTCTCGATCTTGAAGACCTTGCCGGCTGCACCGGCTTCGATCCTGCAGGCGCCTGCTGCGGCAGCCGGAGCAGCGGCGGGTGCCGGGGCCGGTGCGGGAGCGGGAGCGGGTGCAGGAGCAGGGGCTGCCGCCCTCACGGGAGCGGGAGCAGGAGCGACGGGGGCAGCGGGAGCGGGCACATAGGTGCCGGCGGCGCCGGTCTCTTCCACTGTGACATCATAAGCAACGCCGTTGACTGTGATCGTGTAGTTTTTCATTCTATTTCTCCTTATTCAGATGATGGATACGGGGTTCAGGATCTTCTTCTCGATTTCCGGATCGAGCGTACCACATAGCCATCGGTGCTGCTCTTTCCTTCATATGCTGCTACTGCCGCCGCGATCACGGCCACCAGGGACAGGTCCGCGGTGAGATTTTCTTCCACGGGTGCGGGGATCTCCGCTGCGGGCTGCGCCGCTGCAGTCTGCGCGGGATCGGGAGCCGCTGCGGGAGCTGCTTTAGGTGCTGCGGGTGCCTTCTGTCTCTCTGTCGTGCGGTTCAGGATCTTGCCGAAAAGCATGATGATCAGGGCCAGAAGGATCAGGACCGCAAAGGTGGTCCCCATGCCCAGGACAGTGTTCAGGGCAGCCTGCTGCATCAGTTCGGCAAAAGAATAGATCACGTTGACCGCGACATTGGTCAGGTCGTAGCTGCCGCTCACTTTGCCCAGTGTCAGGACTACTTCGGCGTCGTGGTCCGTACCGTCCACATGGACCACGATACGGCCGTCCTCGTCGGTAAATTCCACGCTCTCGCCGGTGATCCCCTGTACGGTGCCCACGTCTTCCATGGCGGTGATCCAGCTGTCGATGGCGGGGCCATAGACCGGATCATCCATGGGAAGCATGTCGCCGCCTTCCTGTGCGGCCGCTTCCATGGATTCCGTGAAAGCCACGGCCGCATCCAGCCACTGCTGTTCCTCGGTCTCGGTCAGCGGGACGGCATTCGGATCCGCGGCGGTGCTGTTACCGCAGGCTGACAGCATCAGGACACAGGCGATCACTGTCAGAACAGATAAAAATCTTTTCTTCATTCGGTGTCTCCTTTACTTGGTGCTGTGCTTCCTCATCGGAAGCTCCTCTCTCTTGGTATACAGCACTTCCAGAGCGCCGATCAGGTATTTGCGGATCTCGGAAGGTTCCACGATCCTGTCGATGAATCCTCTCGCCGCCGCAGCAGACGCGCTGCCCATCCTCTGTGCATAATCGCCGGCAGCCTCCGCGATCTCGCTGCTGCTCTTGCCGGCGAACAGGATCCTGGCAGCCAGGGCGCTGTCCATGATACCGATAGTGGTCTCCGGATAGCTGATGGTGAGATCAGCTCCCGTGGCGGCACTGTTCATAACGATGCCGGCGCTTCCCACGCAGCTGCCCGTGATCACATTGATCCTGGGCACTGTTGCGCCTGCGAAAGCGCTCAGCAGCTTGGCGGATGCATCGGCGATTTTGCGCTCTTCCTGCTGTGTGGCCGCGAATCCGGTGACATTGGTCAGGGTGATGACGGGGATCTCGAAAGCATCGCAGAAGCGCACGAAATCAGCCGCTTTGTAGCAGCCTGCGCCCGTAAGCGCGGCGTCGAATGTCTGCGTCTGCTCGCCGTTCTCATCATAGACGGCCGCACGGTTGCCGACGATACCTGCCACTGCTCCGCCCAGGCGGGCCAGGCCGCAGACCATCTCGGGAGCGCAGCCTTTTTTGATCTCCAGGAAGGTTCCGCAGTCCGCGATCTCCGCAAAAGCAGCGGCGGGATCTTCCGCAAAAGCAGCCGCATTGCCGCAGATGCGGTTCAGATCGTCTCCCGCCTCCTGCAGGGCATCATCTTCGTTGTTGCAGGGAAGCAGGGCAAGAAGTGCACGCATCATCCCGAGCACCTCGGCCTCGGTACCGATGCCGTCCACATTGCCGGCAGCATAGCGGGCCGCTGCCGCAGCCGTATCGTTCTGATCTTCTCTGTTGCCTGCCAGTGCATTCGGTGCATTGACGAACAGTCTGGCGTCTTCCGCCATGAAGGCAAAATCGGAACCGGCCGCCACCAGAGCCAGACCGCCGCCGCAGTTTCCGAAGATACCGCTGATCTGCGGGATCACGCCCGAAGCTCTGGACTGGGCGGCATAGATCCTGCCGAGAGCGCCGAGAGCGTCGATACCCTCCTGCAGGCGCATGCCGGCACTGTCCAGAAGGCCGACCACAGGTGCGCCGGTGCGGATCGCCATCTCATAGATCCTGGCGATCTTGGCGGCATGCATCTCTCCGATGCTGCCCCCCAGCACCTCTGCGTCCTGGCTGTAAACGTACACAAGATCTCCGTTCACGACACCATACCCCGTGAT
Source organism: uncultured Lachnospiraceae bacterium (assembly GCA_946617225.1). Taxonomy (GTDB): domain Bacteria; phylum Bacillota; class Clostridia; order Lachnospirales; family Lachnospiraceae; genus CAG-791. The sequence goes on along the minus strand of CAMOJW010000133.1, from coordinate 3,838 downwards.
GACGCCGTCCGACGGCATCTGACGGGGGTCCATATTGAAGTCCGTCGCCCTGGCTGTCACGCCGGCGCCGATCTCCACAAAACTGTTCTCATCCAACAGAAGATCGATCCTCTGTCTCGCTTTAGACAAGCTGCTCATGTTAAAACCTCCGGTAATCTTTTAGTATTGTTACCTGCTAATTTGCGTATCGCACTAAAGTATATCACAGTTCTGTGACAGAAAACACTGATAAAGTGTACTAAATTATTCTCTCTGCCGGGCGGAAGCATCAGAAAGGGGCAGCCGCAGCTGCCCCTCGGTCGTCATATCTCCAGTCTGGCGTTGATCTCCTGTTCCGCCTCTTCTTTCATCTCCTCTGCCTGCAAGGTGTCCACCTGCGGCAGCTCATCCACGCTCCGGATCCCGAAGGACCGGAGGAACTGCTCCGTCGTTCCGAAGAGGAGGGGCCTGCCCGGTGCGTCCCTGCGGCCCACCTCGCGCACGAGGTCGAACTCCATCAGCCTGTTGATGGCGTGGTCACTGTTGACTCCGCGCACATTTTCCACTTCCAGCCTCGTCACCGGCTGCTTGAAGGCGATGATGGAGAGCGTTTCCAGGAGCGCGTCCGTCAGCACCTGCTTGCGGGGCGTCCTGGCGATCCGGATCAGATATTCGTAATTCTCTTTCCTGGAGGACAGCTGGATGGCGTCCTCATACCAGTTCAGAGCCAGTCCGCTCTCTGATCTCGCATACTTCTCCTCCAGGGCCTGCGCGGCGCTCCGGATCTCCTCCTCGGGAAGCTCGAGCGCCTCTGCAAGGCGGGAGATCTCCACCGCTTCACCCATGACGAACAGGATCGATTCCATGACGGATATTGTTTTGTCTCTTTCCATACTTCTGTCTCCAGGACCTTCTCCGGTTCAGGCCGGTCCGCCGATGCTGCCAGCAGTGCAGGGCCTGCGGAGGTCTTCCTATCCTTCCTGTCTGCTCTGCGGGGCTTCTCCTCCGCGACTGTCTCCTGCGGAGGATCAGGCCGCTGTTCCTCTGCTTCTTCCGTTCCCTCCGGCAGGACTTCCGTCTCCTCCGGGATATCGTCCGGCTCTTCCGCGGTTCCTGATGCTGCTGCGGGACCGGCGGCCCGTTCCTCTGCCGGTACCGTATCGATGAAGATGCGGCCGAAGATCTCATCCTGATGCACTTTGATCCTGGCCTCCCGGATGAGCTCCAGGACCACCAGGAAAGTGACGATGATCTCCTCCTTGCTGTCCTGTCTCTCCAGCAGCTGCGCAAAGTCCGCATGCGGGTGCTCCTGCAGCCACGCCTCCACGTAGAGTTTCTTGTCCGTGATGCTGATCTGCTCTCTCCGGATCTTTCCGAAGCCGCTCCTCACCGGATCCTTGCGGTCCCTGCTTCGTTTCAGGGACTCACGGAAGACTGAGCGCAGTTTCTCCAGCGTTGCGCTGCCAAGCAGTTCCTCATAGTCCAGGGGCGGCGTGTACTCCTCCACTTCCCTGGGAAGGGACTGTTCCCGGTACATGCTCCGTCCGGCGACGATGTTCCTGTCCTTCAGTTCGCCCGCCAGATACTTGAACATCTTGTACTCGAGGAGCCTGCGCACGAGCTCCTCTCTGGGGTCCTCCTCCTCTTCCTCCTCTTCCTCCGTCCGGGGCAGGAGCATGCGGCTCTTGATGTCCAGAAGCGTTGCGGCCATGACCAGGAACTCACTGGTGACGTTCATGTCATCGGTGTCCATCTCACGGACATAGGCCATATACTGGTCGGTGATCTCCGCTATGGGGATGTCGTATATGTCGATCTTGTTCTTGTCGATCAGATGCAGCAGAAGATCCAGGGGTCCTTCGAATGCCTGCAGCTTAACAGGGATTGCCATGCCTGTCGGTTCCTTTCGGTGTGAGCCTGATCACGGTCAGCTCACCGGGATTGAAGATGCGGATGGGCAGGGTGTGCATGCCGAGCCCGCAGCTGACGATCAGTTTCCTGCCGTCCCTCTCGTAGAGTCCGCCGCTGTACCGGGGGAACAGCGCCGGTGCCGGTGACACCACACCGCCCACCAGGGGCAGGCGCATGAGGCCCCCGTGGAGATGTCCGCTCAGTGTCAGATCCGCCCCCCACTCCGCGTAGCGGGCAAAATAATCGGGGTCGTGCGCCAGGAGGATCTGGAAACGCTCCCTGTCCGGTCCGCCCAGCAGTCCGCGGATCACATCCGGATCCATGGTGTGTTTCCTGAACCTGCGGTAGTAATCGCCGGGCAGTTCCAGCCCCGAGATGCGCAGGCTGCCGCAGACAGCTGACTCGTTGTGCAGATAGCGTACTCCGGCATTCTCCAGTCTTTCGAGGAAGCGGCGGTATCTGCTCCGGCTGCTGCCGGGCTTGTGGAGCCGCATCTCGTGATTGCCCTCGGCCATATACACCGGGGCTATATCCGACAGTCTGCCCAGCAGGGAGACCGTGCGGGCGTACCAGCTCTCATCGTCGTCTGCCGCGTTGGCGGCGCTCTCCGAGACGATCTGGTCTCCGCCTGACAGGATCAGGTCCGGAGCCAGCTTCTGTATGACACGGACCAGGGAGGCATTGTCGTTCCCGTAGTCCTTCTCATGCATGTCCGTGAGAAAAACGATCCGCACGGGGTCCGTCAGTTTCTCACTTTCCACAGTATACTCTCTGACCACGAAGCGCCGGTTGTCGATCACCATGGAGCCCAGGCACATGCTGCCCGCTGCCGTGATGAAAGCGGCTGCCCCGTACAGGATCCGTTCGTCCACGACCGGGCCGTTCATCTTGTCTCCACCTGCCTGTCCCTGTGGTGGAACTGTTTCCTGCCGGAGACATAATCTCCCACTGTTTGGCCTGCGCCAGTCAGGAGGTATTTATAGGTGACCAGGCCGTCCAGGCCCACCGGTCCGCGTGCGTGGATCTTGCCGGTGCTGATGCCGACCTCGGCGCCGAATCCGTACCTGAACCCGTCCGCAAAGCGCGTGGAGCAGTTCCTGTAGACCCCGGCACTGTCTACCATCCGGAAGAAATAATCAGCCGCCTCAGAGTCATCCGTCAGGATGCAGTCCGTGTGGTGTGAACCGAAACGGTTGATGTGGTCCACGGCCTCCCGGACATCCTCCACGAGTTTGAGCGAGATCACCAGATCATTATACTCGGTGTCGAAGGCGTCCTCCGGCATGATCTCCACTTCCCCGCCGCCCGCCGCACGGATCAGGTCCGCTGCTTCGGCGGTCCCGCGCAGGCGCACGCCGGCGGCCGCAAGGGCTGCTGCTGCGAGGGGCAGGAGCCTGTCCGCAGCGCTCCGCTGCACCAGCAGGGTCTCCACGGCATTGCAGGCGGCAGCGTACTGCACCTTGGCATCCACGATCAGGGGTATCGCCGCGGCCGGGTCTGCGGTGCTGTCCATATAGATATGACAGATCCCGCTGGAATGACCCATCACGGGGATCTTCGTATGCTCCATGATGTAGCGGACAAAAGCGTTCGATCCCCTGGGGATCAGCAGGTCCACCTCCCTGTCACAGGCGAGCAGCTCGTCGATCTCGTTGTGGAGCTCGGCCTGCAGCAGACAGCTCCCGGGAAGTCCCGCGCGCAGGGCGTTCTCATGGATGACGGAGAAAAGCACCCGATTGGTCTGCGCTGTCTCCCGGCCTCCCTTGAGGACCGCACAGTTGCCGCTCTTGAGACACAGAGAGGCCACCTGCACCATGGCGTCCGGCCTCGCCTCGAAGATGACACCGATCACGCCGATGGGGACTGTCACTTTCTTCAGGACCAGGCCCTCGTCCAGTTCCCTCTCCAGGAGCACGCGTCCGACGGGGTCGGGCAGGCTCTTCAGCTG
>CAMOJW010000132.1 GCA_946617225.1 uncultured Lachnospiraceae bacterium | reverse complement strand
CTGATGCCCTTGACCATCTGCTGGCAGAGGGTCTGCAGGCCCATGCCCTGGATCTTCATGCAGGCGATCGATGCCAGCGCCACCGCGTAAGCGATCGGGAAGCGCAGGATGACCAGAATCAGGAAGCCGCCCAGAAGGGCGAAGATTGCCAAATTCGAATTCATACTCAGACCCCTCCCTCTGCGACCTGTTCCTCAAGGGACTCTTCCTTCTTCAGGTAAGTATCCTTGCCCATGAGTTTCAGGACGTCGTTGAACAATGCTTCCGCTTCGAAGATGATCATGGCGATACCCGCGATCGGGATCGGCATGTACATGACCTGTTTGCTCAGCCAGGGAAGGCTGGGGTAGAAACCTTTGGCGCCGATACCGGTAGCATACTGCCAGCCGACGACCAGCATGATCACGGCCAGGATCATGACACCGACATCCGCCAGCACGTCCAGGATATTGAGCAGTGTCTTGGGAAGATACCGGTCAAAACTGGTCATGCGGATGTGAGCGCCCCTGCGGATGGCCAGCGCTGCGGACAGCACCGCCATGTAGGACATCAGGGTCAGGGTGATCTTTTCCGTCCATGTCGGGTCGGGAATGAACGGGACATAACGCCCGAGGACCGTGAAGCTGACCACGCAGATATCTGCGATCAGGAGCAGCTTGCAGATGACCATGACGATCTTATACATCCAGTCGTAGAATACTTTCAGCTTTTCTAACACCGTCTTACTCTCTCCTTTCAAAAAGTGCAGGGGGGCTCGTGCCCCCTGCACCTTGTTGTAACTCGTCCTCAAAGGACTCGGTGACGCCGGGCATTGACAGTACTACGGTAATGCCGGAGCACCTGATCTGCAATGATTACTGCAGAGCCTCGATGGCATCGTACAGTTCCTGATAATCCTTGGTAGCTTCCTTGAAAGCGTCGCTGGATTTGGCCTTCTCGATCCACTCGGCCTTATCGACTTCGACGATGGTGATGGCATCGCCGAGCTCAGCAAGTGTATCCTCTTCGATCTTCTCGGAGAGTTCCTTGTTGTAAGCCTGGCACTCCTGAGCAGCCTGCTTGATGGCTTCCTGCTGTCTCTCGCTCAGTTTGGACCATGCAGCGTCGGTGATGACCAGCTCGATGACGCCCAGCTGATGGCCGTCGAGGATCAGGTAAGGAGCGACCTCGTAGAAGGAGTTCGCCTTGTAGTTGCCGACAGGGTTCTCAGCGCCGTCAACAACGCCAGACTGAAGGGACTGATACAGCTCGCCGTAAGCGATAACGGTCGCGCTGGCGCCAAAGGACTCGATCATGCCGACCATGGTGGGATCGGTGGAAACACGGATCTTCATACCCTGCAGGTCAGCAAGGCCGGAGACGGGCTTGTTGGTGAAGATGTGGCGGAAGCCTTCCTCGCCGAGGAACAGGCCGTGCAGTCCGAGGCCGTTCTCATAGGGCTCATCGAGGAATTCCTGTGCCAGATCGCTGGCCGCGAAGTTCCAGAAATGGTCACGGCTTGCGAAGGTGTAAGGCAGGCACAGCAGAGCGGACTTCGGAACGCCGTAGCCGGTCAGCGTGGAGACGGACAGACGGGCCATGTCGATGGTGCCGACGCCGCCGATCATGTTGTCGCAGAAGTCACCTTCCGCACCGAGGACGCCGCCGCCCTGGACATCGATGGTCACAGTGCCGTCGGTGAGCTCGTTGACTCTCTCGGCGAAGTGCGTGGCGACCTGGCCGACAACGGTGGTGTCGAGCGGGTTGACTTCCGCATAGACCAGAGTCACGTTCTGCTCTTCAGCTGCCGCGGTGGATTCCGCCGGCTGGGAAGCTCCGCCGCCGCAGGCTGCGAGAGAGGCTGCCAGCACAAGGCTGAGCATAACACTGAAAATCTTTTTCTTCATACTTTCCTCCTAAACTGTTCTGATACGTTTTGCCTTTTGGGTTGCCTATGTCAATACCGGGCACTCTCCGGAGATGACCGTTTCCGATGCTGTGCTGAAAGACATGCATCTGACATGAACAGCACAGTTCACATGTATTATATACCCTGTTATACATTTTGTCTTCCTGAAGATTATCATATTTCTGTTTTTTTTGCCATATGATGGACCGAATTTCTCTCAAAAACCCAAACAACCTGTAAAACTGCGTTTTTTCGCACAAATACGGAACAGGCTCAGGGGCTTTTGAGGGCACCTTGTTCAGATTTGTTTTTCACGGAGGCATCGTCAGGACCTCCGGATCTCCGTTTCCGATGCGGAAAACCACGCACCCGGCCTCAGATGTAGACAAGGTGCAGATCCCCTTCTCCCGCAGTCTGGAGAGTGTCTCCTGCGCCGGATGACCATAGATATTGTTCCTCCCGCAAGAGATCACCGCCCAGTCCGCCCACACCGTTGCGAGCCAGTCGTCTGAGGTCGCGCCGCGGGACCCGTGATGAGCGGCCTTCAGGCATGTCAGTTTTCCCAGTTTTCCGCGCAGGACCGGGTCTCGCCGGCACCATTCCAGACAGGCGGACTCACCGTCCCCTTCCAGGTCGCCGGTGAACAGGAAGCTGTCCCCGCCGTACTCCAGCAGCAGTGTCAGGGACCCTTCGTTGGCGCCCCCGTAACTGCCGCCCGGTTCCGGGTGCAGACAGGTGATTTGCATCCCTTCCGACTCTATCCTGTCCCCTCTTGAAATGTATATCAGTTCTGCGCCTTCTGCGCCCGCTTTCCGTTCCAGGCGGTGATAGGCAGAATCCCTCATTTCCGCTCCCACTGCGGGCAGGACCAGACAGCTGATCCTGATCCCATCCGGCGCCGCAGGAGCCAGCAGTTCCTCCAGGCCGTTGATGTGGTCCGCATCGGTATGAGTCGCCACAGCCATATCTATGCGGCGTATCCCCAGCGACTGGAGGCACGGTTCCAGCACCCTCGTCCCGATCTCAGGGTCCCCGGCGCTGCCCCCGTCGATCAGGATCACAGTTTCCTGTGTCCTCACCAGGATCCCGTCTCCCTGCCCCACATCCAGGAAATATACTTCCATGCCCCTGACGCCCGGGCGCAGGAAGAGGCCGAGAAGGGCGGGCAGCAGCAATGCCCTGCACAGAAAGGCGGGACGTTTCTTCTTCAGAAGGACGCTGCCGGACAGGACAGCCAGATACACCGCGATCCGCAGCATCGAAGGCCTGCCGGTCACGAAGACACATCCCGGCAGGCCGGTCAGGAGACCGGCCAGAAGTCTGAGCCCCCGCAGCAGGAGCGAGGCGGGGACGCCGGCCACTCTGGCCGCGAACAGCAGCAGGCCGGAGACAGGGGAACACCAGGCTGACACACAGGCCGACGCCAGCTCCAGGGACACGGCTGCCGCCCCGCACACCATCACTGCCGCGCAGACGGGCACCGCCAGGACCCTGAGCAGACTCTGCCAGACAGTCAGTTTATAGAAGAACCTGAACTGCATCGGCAGCATGGCCAGCGGCACGAGGACCGCCCGCGCGGCCGTCTGTCTCTTCTCCGCCCCTGCAGCCGGGACCAGGATGCCCGCTGCCAGGATGGCCGTGAAGGCCATGACGAACCCGCTGTGATACAGGTACAGGGGCTGCTGCCAGAGCAGCAGGATCCCGGCGGCTGCGGCGGCCGTCGGCAGGTCATACGTCCTGTGCAGGATCTCCGCCAGCATGCGCAGGCCGAACAGGAGGATGGCGCGCAGGAGCCTTTTCGGATCCGCGCACAGCGTCCCGTAAGCCAGGACTGTCAGAAAAGCCGCGGCCGCGGCGGCCGGTCTGCCTGCCTTCGTCCGCAGCAGGCGGAAAACACACCCTCCCAGCAGCGAGATCTGGAGGGAGGATGTGTTCAGGAGCCAGGAAAGGCCCGCACTGTAGAAAAGGTCTGTTTCTTCATCAAGACTGCTGCGGTCTCCGAAGAGCATGGCTCTTACCAGTGCGGCTTCCGAAGGGGAAAAGCACTGGTCTGCAGAAAGTAACAGGCGGCTCCGTATCCTGCAGAGCCGGTCTCTGAAATGGGAGTATGTGTCGGACCTTGCCCCGATCCGGGCGTCACGGAGGCAATAAGCATGTCCGAGGATGTGATGATAGAGAGATGAATCGAACTGGCCGGGATTCGTAGCCCCGGGAAAAGCGCGGCAGAGTCCCGTCACGGTGACGGTCTGCCCCGGGCGGAGGTCCTCCGGCCCGGTATCGAAGAGGATCGTTCCCTCGGGAAGCGGCAGTTTCTGCGGCGACCTGCTGTCGGGTCCCCTGCAGATCTCCAGCGGCCTGAGCGTCACAGTCAGGCCGTCCTCCGCCGTTTCCGCCCGCTCAACGACGCCGGTCACGCACAGAGCGCTTCCGTCCGGCACCGTCCCCTCTTCTGGCGGTCTGACCCTCATGACGATCCAGAGGATCAGGATCCAGATCAATGCTGCGAGACACAGCGGTCTGCGCAAACAAACTCCTCCTTTCTGCTGTCTGTTTTCACTCCTCTTCGTCAGCCTGCTGCTCCAGGGAGTGCCCCGTCCTGTTGCCCACCAGCGTGAGATCCCTGCGGAAGGTGGTATTCAGGGACACACTGTCCATAAAGACAGTCTTCTGCTCTCCTTCCACCGTGATCTGGACCTGCGTGACGGAGGGCAGTTCCGTCAGAGAGTCCACCAGAGAGTAGATGGCCACGGCGGGCGTCACGTCGTAGGGCTGGTCCAGGAAAGTCCTGTCCAGGTTCACATAACAGATGTCGCCGCGGGTGGACACGCTGATGATCTGTGTGTCCTTGTTCAGCGTGGGGTGGGCCACATCGCTGTCGGTCCCCGCCAGGACCTGCTCCACGATCATCCTCTCCATGGGGAAATTGCTGTTGTAGAAGACCGTCCTCCACGTGTCCACGAGAGACTTGCCGTCCTCACTGGCAAAATAGAGATGGACGCGCACTTTCTCGTAGCCGCGCATCTCCGTGCCGGTGTTGAAGATAAACTCAGTCGGTTTCATGATGCCCCTGGCGACGCCGTTCTCATCGCGCAGAGGTTCGCCGTCCACTGTAAAGGCGACGCCTTCCACGCCCTCCACACTGCCCAGTGTGCTGACCACTGCCGTGCGGACGAGCGCCTCGCGCACCACCTCCATGTCGTTGTATTCCCCGCTGAAATGCAGGGTCAGAAGACCTGTATCGTCCAGGGTGGTCTTGAGCAGGGTGAAGGTGCTGATCGGAGCCTTCCAGTCCGTGTCCTCCGGATCGTTCACCAGGCAGGTGATCAGTTCGTCCACGATGGTCCCCGCGGACTCCGACTCCGTGCGGTAATCCCTGCTCACCAGGGCCGTCCCGCTGCTGTTAAGATAATAGACCTTGATCGTTGTCTGCCGGGCGGCTCCGGCGCACCCTGCCGCCGTCAGTCCTGTCACCGCGAGCACTGCTGCCAGGAGCACCGCCCGCAGGAGCACCCGCAGATGTCTTCCTGCGTCTGCCGCTATTCTGTTCTCCCGTCCGTGCTGCCGCATTCCGTGTCCCCGTTCTCCTGCCCGTTGTCTCAGTTTTCCGTGCCGTGCTCTGTTTTCCTGCCGTGCTCTGTTTTCCGGCCGCATCCTGTTTTCTGGCCGTTCTGCGCGTCCTTCCGCCCGACGGTGTCTCCATCGCCCCCACTACGGGGAGAGGCTCCTGCTCAGGCTCCGCACGGCCGTTTCCCGTCTCCTGCGTCCTGCCGCGGACCTCTTCCGTGCTCCTGCTCCCGTTCCGGGAGAGAGTGCTGCGCCTGGTCCTCCTGCGCCTCTGCCTGCCTGTGCTGCCTTCCGTGCCGGCGGGGTGCTCCACATAGAGGATCGGCACCTTCATGGTAAAGGTGGTGCCCACTCCCAGTGTGCTCTCCACTTCCAGTGTTCCGTGATGCTGCTGCACCACGCTCCTCGCAATGGACAGGCCGAGTCCCGTGCCTCCGACGGCACGCGAACGGCTCTTGTCCACGCGGTAGAACCGCTCAAAGACCTGCGGCAGCGCATCCTCCGGGATGCCTATGCCCGTATCCGCCACAGAGATGGAGAAGGACCTCAGCCCCGCATCGATGGTCACGGTCACGCTCCCGCCGTCCCGGTTGTACTTGACGGCATTCTCCACCAGGTTGGTGATGACCATGGCCATCTTGGTCTCGTCCAGATCCGCCTCCACCTGCCGCTCGCTGATCAGCACCAGTTCGATGCCTCTGGCCCTTGCCTGCGGATGGATCCGTCCCAGCACTTCCTCCACCATCTTGTTGACGTTTACGGAGGTGATGTTCAGCTCCGCGTCCTTGCGGTCCATGCGCACCAGCGTCAGGAGCTCCGAGATGATCTTGTTCTCCCTGTCCACTTCGTTGGCGATGTCCTGCAGGAATTCCCGGTACATCTCGGGGGTGGCATTCTCCTCCATGAGAAGGGAATCCGCCAGCACCTTCATGGAAGTCATGGGGGTCTTCAGCTCGTGGGAGACGTTGGAGACGAATTCCTGCCGGGAGGCATCCAGGGCGTT
>CAMOJW010000131.1 GCA_946617225.1 uncultured Lachnospiraceae bacterium | reverse complement strand
GGGACTGAAAATCCCCGTGTCACTGGTTCGATTCCGGTTCTGGGCACTTTTTTATTATCATCATACGGGCGATTAGCTCAGTCGGTAGAGCACTTGACTTTTAATCAAGTTGTCGGGGGTTCGATCCCCCCATCGCTCACGCAGATACTCCTGCAGATAGAAATGATATCTATCTGCAGGAGTTTTTTCAGGTCTGGCTGTATTCGTTTATGCGGGGCGGAAGTATCCGCCGGCGGAGGATCGCCGTGAGTTACAGGAAAGGATCACCTGCTGCCCGATGACGGGAGCGTATGCGTGCCGGAAACGTCTGTATAGACAGTGACAGTATAGTCTTCAGGGACGGGAAGGGTCTGCACGAAGGCTTCTATCATGCCTTTTCCGTTCTGCTCCGCGTTCTCCAGGAGGCCGTTTTCGATCGCTTTCTTTTCCTCCCTGGCCTTCAGGTCCATATTGGACTGGTTGAAATCACTCACACTGACGGGATTGAAGATGCTGTTTCGCTCATCGTAGAGCTTGAAGCTGTCCTCATAGATCTCGGAGGAGAGGATCTCGGCGGGGGGAATGTAGATATCTACGCGCCGGGCGTCATCATTGACCTCGATACAGATGCGGTCGGCCTCGATACCGGCGACGATCCTGCCGTCGTAGGAGTAGATGTAGCGGGAGGTGGTGCCCGGGATCTTGAAGCTGCCGAGGGACTTGCTGCTGTCGTAGCTCTCCACGGCCGTATAATGGTACTCGGCGGTCTCCAGCCGGCCGGCCCGGCGCAGTTCCGCCTCGAGCTCCGCGCCGCGGAACGTCTCCTTCGTTTCGAGCATCTCTTCCACAGACTCGGGGAGGGCCTGCGACTCCTCCTGTGCCTGTGTCGCCATCTGGTAGAGGGCCTCGATCTGCCGGTCATAGTATATCTTTGTGGCGAGAAAAACGGCTGCTCCGACGACGATCGTCAGAAGCAGGGGCGTGAGTTTTTTCTTCATAGGGCTCCCTCCCTGTCCGGTCACTGGATATCTTTATTGTATATCTGTCAGCGGAGGAAAGCAAAAACTACCTGACGGAGCGAAGGATCATATTCGTCAAATAAACGATAGCTTACAAAAGGCCTGCGGACTTATAATAAAAGAATGGCAATTATAATACGGTGCCTCTTTTTTCCGGCACAATAATGGTTCTGACGCAGGAGGGAAATATGCATATCGTGTTAATGGAGCCGCTGGGGATCACAGAGGAACGCCTGGCGGGACTTTCGGCGCAGCTGACGGAACTGGGGCATTCATTCCGGGCCTATGATTCCTTTACGACGGATGCGGAGGAACTGAAGGAGCGCGCCAGGGGTGCGGAGATCCTGATGATCGCCAATCATCCTCTGCCGGACGCGGTGATCCGGGAACTGCCGGCACTGCAGTTCATCTCCGTGGCTTTCGTGGGCATCGATCACGTGGGCGTGCAGGCCTGCAGAGAGAGGAATATCGGGATCTCCAACACGGGCGGTTACTGCGATGACGCGGTGGCTGAGCTGGCCGTGGGGCTGGCCCTGGACTGCCTGCGGAACATCTCCCGCGGGAATGAGGCGGTACAGCGGGGCGGCGGCAAGGCCGGTCTGCAGGGCCATGAGCTGGCGGGACGCACGGTGGGGATCGTGGGGACCGGTGCCATCGGCTGCCGCACGGCGGAATTGTTCAAAGCTTTCCGGTGTCGGCTGATCGGTTACAGCCGCACTCAGCGCCAGGAGGCCCAGGCCCTGGGGATCCGCTACTGCGGCCTGAATGAACTGATGGCGGAAGCGGACATCATCAGTGTCCACACGCCGCTGACCCCGGAGACGAGGGGGCTCATCGGCAGGGAGCAGATCGGTCTGATGAAAGAAGGCGCGATCCTGATCAATACAGCCCGGGGACCGGTCGTGGACACCGAGGCGCTGGCGGAGGCCCTGCGGGCAGGCAGGATCTGTGCGGGCACGGACGTGTACGAGGCGGATCCGCCGCTGCCGGAGGGACATCCTCTTCTCGGCACACCTGGTTTGGTCTGCACGCCGCATGTTGGTTTTGACACCAGGGAGTCCATCGACCGCAGGGCGGGGATGGCTTTTGAGAATGTGCTGGCCTGGCTGGCCGGCAGACCGATCCGATCCATGCTGTGAGCACTGTGATCGGCAGCACCGGGAACTGGCTGCTGCGGGACCGTTCCGGGATGAGCCCGGACACTTGGGATGAGAAAATGACAGATCTGGATAGAAACGTTTCCATGGACCCCGGCAGGTTCATTCTGCTGGCGGACCATGTGCCGGGGATCGTACAGGAGATCCGGTATTATTCCACGTATAATTTTGTCGGGGACCGGATCGACGGATATGAGGAGCCCTGCGCGCTTCTGACACTGGAGGCGGCCAGGGCCCTGAAAAAAGTCAGCAACGCGCTGAACGTGCAGGGCTACCGGCTCAAGGTATTTGACGCCTATCGCCCGGTCACGGCCGTGAAGCATTTTGTCCTGTGGGGGATCGAGGACCAGGATATGCGCATGAAGTCCTACTTCTATCCGAAACTGGAGAAGCAGGAGCTGTTCGCCAGGGGGTACATCGCCAGCCGCTCCAGCCACAGCCGGGGCAGCACGGTGGACCTGACCCTGCTGGATATGCGCACGGGCAGAGAGGTGGATATGGGCAGCCCCTTCGATCTCTTTGACGAGGCGTCGCACCCGGACTACAGGGGGATCACGGAGGAGCAGTATGACAACCGGAGGATCCTGCGCGATGCCATGCTGAAGGAGGGGTTCGTGCCCATCGACTGCGAGTGGTGGCACTTCACACTGGGGGATGAGCCCTATCCGGACACTTATTTTGATTTTCCGGTATCTTCGGCCTATCTGAGGAGATGACAGGCTGTGTTCCTTACAGATCATCGAAAACGACACACGGGAGAGACAGATGCTTTATATGATCCGCCACGGACAGACGGCCAGAAACAAGGACATGCTGCTGCAGGGCAGGAGCGACCTGCCCCTCAATGAGACCGGGATCCGCCAGGCGAGGGAGGCCGGACGGAGGCTGAGAGAGAGCGGGATCCGCATAGACGAGATCTGGAGCAGCCCCCTGCAGAGGGCGATGCAGACTGCGGAGATCCTCCGGGAGGAGCTGCAGGGCATGTCCCCGGACAGGGAGATCCCCATCCTCACGGATGAGCGGCTTCTGGAGATCGACTACGGCGCCTACGAAGGCCTGGGATTCGGCTCGCTGCCGCCGGAGATGCTCACTTTCTTTGAGGATTTCGTGCACAATCCGGCGCCGGAGGGGATGGAATCCCTGCAGGCAGTGGTGGCGAGAGCGGGCGATTTTATCGAGAGTATCCGTGAACGCGCGGGAGAGAAGAACATCCTTCTCTCCTTCCACGCGATCATCATGAAGGGCGTGCTGGAGTACCTGACACCGGATTCCGGGGGCAGCTACTGGTACGGTTTTCTGGGAAACTGCGAGGTATATGCCGCAGAGACGGGAAACGGGCACATAGATGTTCCCGCAAGACTGTTTGCAGGCGTTTCAGACGGTATAGCGGAAAGAATGGAGGAGATCTTCAGTTACTGAGGCAGGTCGTCCATCTGCCGGATCATACATGCGATCCGGTATTCCAGCCTCTCCTCCGGGTCATCCAGAGAGACGTCCAGGAGCCGGCGGATGGCGCTCATGCGGTACAGGATGGTGTTGCGGTGGGTGAACAGCTCCTCGGACATGGCCTTGATACTGCCGCCGCAGCGGAGATAGGCCTCCAATGTCTTCAGATATTCCGCACCGTGGGCACGGTCGTATTCCAGGACCGGTCCCAGCTTCTCCGAGGCGTAGCTCGTCAGCAGGTCGCTGTCATCCACCATATACAGGAGACGGGAGACGCCCATATCGGCAAAAAAGACGGGACTCAGCCCCTTGGTCCGGGCCATACGGACAGCAGCCTTCGCACGGCGGTAAGCCGTGCGGAGGTTTTTTATGTCTCTGACGGTGTCGCTGATACCGACGTAGACGGAGCGGTCGGCCATCTTTCTCCTGACACGGACGGAAAACTCTGTCAGGATCTCCGCCGTCTGCGCCTCGGTCATGGCGTTCAGGACCACCACAAAGCAGCTGTCATAGTAGAAGAAGTGGCCGTTGTGGGTGAGACCCGTGAGGTACAGCTGCATGCGGTAGGAGAGGCGCCTGCGGTCCACAGTGTCCATGCTGCCCAGGTCGTCCGTGGTCACCAGGGCCACCTGGAACGAGCCGTCCAGGTCAAAATGAGCCAGCAGGTCCGGTGCGTAGCGATCGTATGCCTGCGGCTGCTCGATGGCACGGATCAGCGCAGCGCTGATCTGTGTGTCGGTGGATCCCTGCAGGAAGATGCGGATACTGAGGTCCTTGATCAGGTCCGCCAGGTAGATCTCCCAGGGAACAGTGAGGAGCGGGAGATCATTCTCGTCGCAGTAGGCGATGACCGAAGCCGGCAGGTCCATGAGATAATAACCTGTGTTGACGATCAGGCCGGAGGCTTTGTGGGCAGCCAGTTCCTGCACGAGCCTGAGCATGGAGGACTCGTCGCGGAATCCAAGACCTGTCGTGACCGCCAGTTCTTTCCCGGAGAAGTCCTGAATGATAGTCAGATCCTCCAGCAACAGGACCCAGCTGATGGAATTGGACCAGCCCTGCCGGCCGGCCGCCAGTTCCATCCTGTATCGGTCGCTGCCCACGACCAGCATGTCTTCGATCGTAAAACCCATGACAGACTCCTTCCCGGACATATCGGTGTCCTCACACCAGTCTAGCAGAGGGGCAGCAGACTTGTCCAGACGATTGTGCTGTGAGCACAGAAACAGATCTGAAATTGAGGTCTATAGCATGTAGAACTGAATGTTCTTTGTGTTAGGATATAACCAGAGCAAAGAAAACATAACTGACTTCACCCGGCAGCAGGGAGCTGCCTGAATATAAATAAGGGAGGTAATGAGATGTCTATCATGGGAATCGTTTACTACGACAAGTTTGAGCACGATCATCAGATGCCCGAGTGGGCACGCGCGGAGCGCTATGAGTTCTGCGACGGTTTCTACGAGGAGACCAAGGGCAAGGGCGGCATCCTTCACAGTGTCGCATCCATCCTTCTCTCCGTCTTCTGATGAACACAGGATGTGCACAGGACAGAGGGCAGCGCGGGCTGCCCTCTTTTTTTTGCGCAATGAGCCCTTTTCTACTATAATAGGGCAGTGACTACGGTTCGGCGGAGGAGGACTATGACGGGTTTTTTGATCAGGACTGCTCTATGTATACTGATGGCGGCTCAGGTGACGGCAGCTTCTGCGGGAGAGATCAGACAGACGATCGGGAGCAAAGGTTCCATGACCATCACGGCGATCAACTACGGGGACGCCGTGATGTCGGGAGATGCCATACTGGTGAGTTCCGCGGGAGAGGATCTGCTGATGGATACGGGCTATCCGGATGATCAGGAGGATCCGGATCAGAGCGCCGTGATCAGGTATCTGAAGCGGACGGGAGTGGATCATCCGGATCTGTATATATCTCACTGGCACAACGACCATTACGGGCTCGTGACGACCATCCTGCGGGATCCCTTTTTTCATGTGGGCAGGATCTATGTCCCGGAATCATCGGAGGAACTGGCCTATGCCGACCCCTCCCATGCCGGAGAGACCTGGTATGCCAATCTGCTCTTGAATATCGGAGATCCGGAGAAGAGCCGGGTCACCCATTCTTATCATGAGATCCTGGAGACAGCGGACGAGCTGGGCGTGGAAGTGGTCTGGCTGGATGAGGGCTCGACGTTTCAGATCGGAGATGCCAGAGGCGAAGTGCTCTGGCACAGACAGAAGAACTATCCCTACGGGCAGACGGTCGTGCCCTACCTGAACGACCGCTCTCTGGTGACCATGATCACCTGCGGGAACATACGTTATCTGACCTGCGGGGATCTGCACCTGGAGAATGAGCGGGCGATCCTGGAGGCGGGGATCGACGTGCATGCGGATATCTACAAGGCCAGCCACCATGCGGACGTCACCAGCAACTGCGAGGAGTGGCTGGAGGCGGTCGATCCGGACTATATCCTCTCCACCCGACAGAAGATGATGCTGGGAACGACCTATCTGTCCGGAGGGTGGTATGGAAGCGGATATCCCATCCAGAGCGACCTGCCGTCCGACGGGACGAAAGGCGGAGGCATCCGGGACATCGACGAGAGCCGCAATGTGGAATCCCGCCTCGCAGAGTACGGGACACTGCTGAACGAGCAGGAGAGAGACACGGTCACTCTGCGGGTGGCGGACGGCATCATCACCTTGGAATAACCGAATTCGAAAAAGGGGCTGTCGCATTATACAGTTCTATGCATAAACAGTTCCGAGGGGTCTTCCGCAGCGCTGGTACTCGGCGAGGTATTGTCGAGCCGTAGTACCGTTGCAGCGAGGACAGGGCGTGTGAAAAATGAGAAATTGTTTTTCACACGCCCCTTTTTTATTTAAAGG
>CAMOJW010000130.1 GCA_946617225.1 uncultured Lachnospiraceae bacterium | reverse complement strand
GGCTGGTGATCTCCACGGCAGCGGCCAGAGGCTCCGTGTAGACCGCCTCCTCCGGCGCCAGGCCGGCCGGGACCTCGTGGAGCAGATGGTCCGCCAGGGTCATATATTCGGCAAAACAGCCGTCCCTGGACATGCCTATGACCTGTCTGGAGAGACAGTGCTTCTCCCTGCCGGTCCGGCAGTAGATACACTTGCCGCAGCCCCGGTTCAGCTCGCCCACCACGAGGCGTCCCTTCAGCTCCGGTCTGCCCGCGCTCTCCACGACCTCGCCCACGAATTCGTGGCCCATGATGCCGCGGAAATCGGGCCGGTAGCCCTTCAGGATTTCCCTGTCCGTGCTGCAGATATTGGCCAGGCGGATCCGCACCAGGCTCTCCCCCTCCCCGGGGACGGGGACCGGTGTGTCCTCCCTGTATTCTATTCCGCTGCCATTATAATATAAAGCCTTCATGCTGTGCTCCGTATCTTCTGTCCGTAAGGGCGATATCCTCATCCCTGCGGGGGACCAGGATCCTGAGCTTTCCGGGCAGATTCTCCAGGGTCACCCTCTTGTGTGCTCCGCCGTTCTCCCCGTCTCTGGTCCAGCGGATCTTTTCGTCCGAACTGAACACGATCCTGTTCACTTTCCTGTGCCAGACAAGGGGCGTCTCCGGGATGTTGCCGCTGAAATACTGTATGAGGTCATTGATCTCCAGCAGGTTCGCCGGCAGCCGGATCAGGGTCGCTTCGAACAGGCCGTCCGCGAGGTCCACGTCCGCCCCCCGGATCCCGTCAAAACCTCCGACCGATCGGGCATTGGTCACCATTCCAAAGGCGAAATCGTCCTCGATGCTCTCACTCTCCGTCTCCGCTTTGATGCGGTAAGTACGGATGTTGCCCAGTTCAGTGAGTCCCTGCAGGACATAGGCCGCGTGCCCCAGCTGATTCTTCAGCTCCTGCGGCGTCTCGTAGGACGTCTCCGTGAAGATCCCGAAAGCGGCGATATACGTGAAGTAGTCGCGGCGGTTGAATCTGCCCAGGTCGCAGACATATTCACTGCAGTCCGTCACGACCTGCGCCGCCCTGACCGGATCGGAGGGGATCCGCAGACCGGAGGCAAAATCGTTGGTCGTCCCGAGCGGGATGTACCCCAGGGGGATCCCTTCGAGGGCCGGGTTGTCCGTCAGGCCGCTGACCACCTCGTCCAGCGTCCCGTCTCCGCCCGCGCAGAGAATGAATCTGTACTCCCGCGGCAGTTTGCGGATGTAGCGTCTGGCGTCCCCGGAGGATCTGGTGGGATAACACTCCACGATGTATTCCGCCCGGGAGAGGACCCGGATGATGTCAGACAGACAGCTTTTGATCTGCGACCTGCCGGAGACCGGATTATAGATCAATAAGATCCTGTTACCGTCCATAGTCGTCTCTTCCTCACAGCGGCTCCATGCGCCGCTCCTCGATCCTCTGCTCCAGTTCGTCGTATTTCTCCTTGATGAACTCGAACAGCCGGCTCAGATAGCGCATGCAGGGTTCCGTAGCTATGGCAAATACACTGAAGAGCATCAGGCATTCCGTGGAGATATGGCTGATCTCAAACAGACCGTTGAACGCATAGGCGACAAAAGCCAGACCGAGCACGCATCCCGCCAGCACCGCCCAGTGGTAGCGGTTCATGGGCTGGCAGATCCTGAACAGGATCATGAAGCCGACGATGGCCAGCAGGAAAGTGGCTGCCACCGAGATGTCCACCTCGGAGACGTGGAAGGTATTTCCGAACACCACCAGCGCCGCGATGGCAAAAAAGTCCGTCAGCGAAGCAGGCATGGCGCGGATGACCACCCGCGTCAGGAAACGGCCCTTGATCTGTTCCCGGTTGGGTTCCATGGCCAGCAGGAAGGCAGGGATGCCGATATTGAACATGCTGATCAGCGAGATCTGCGAGGGCTGCAGCGGATAGTTGAGGACACTGATGATGGCGAACACGGACAGCAGCAGGGAGAACACGTTCTTGACCAGGAAGAGGGTGGCGGATCTCTCGATATTGTTGATCGTCCGGCGCCCCTCGCTCACGATCTGCGGCATGTGGGAGAAATCGGAATCCAGCAGCACGACCTGGGAGGCCTGCACGGCGGCGTCGCTCCCGGCAGCCATGGCCACGCTGCAGTCGGCGCTTTTCATCGCCAGGATATCGTTGACGCCGTCCCCCGTCATGGCCACCGTGTGTCCGGCTCTCTGCAGGGCTTTGACGATCTGCTGCTTCTGCTCGGGCTTGACGCGTCCGAAGATCTTGTACCGGCCCACGGCATCCGCTATCTCCTCCTGCGTCCGCAGCCAGGAGGCGTCGACGTATTTATCAGCGCCTTCGATCCCCGCCTGGCGGGCCACTTCGGAGACGGTCATGGGATTGTCGCCGGAGATGACGCGTACATCGACACCCTGCGCTGCGAAATAGCTGAAAGTCCGGGCCGCGTTCTCCCGCAGCGGGTTCTGCAGCAGGATGTAGAAGATGGGCAGGACATCCGCGTAATCCAGTCCGTCGGTGGGAACGGGAAGGCTCATGTCCCCCTCGCCGTTCTCTCCCCTGTACTGCCCGAAGACGAGGACGCGCAGCCCTTTCCGGGCATACTCGTCCACAGTCTCCCTGTACTCCTCGTAATCCCTGGAGAGCACATATTCCGGGGCTCCCAGCACATAGGTGGCGTCGGGGAACTGCACGCTGCTGTATTTATATTTGGACGAGAAGGGGAAGACCGAGAGGCTCCTCCTGCTCCCTCTGGCGCGGAAATGCTCGCGCAGGGCCTTCATGGTGATGTTGTCGTCGGAGAGACTGTTCACGTACTCTCCCACCAGCACCTTGCAGCGCCGCACCTGTTCTGCCGTCATCTCGATGGCTGCCGCGGTGTCCGCCACGAGCATGCTGTTGTCCGTGATCGTGCCGGTCTTGTCCACGCAGAGGACATCTACCCTGGCCAGCGTCTCGATGCTCTTCATGTCGTGCAGCATGACCTGCCGCCGCGCCAGCAGCACGCTGCTGGTGGCCAGCGTCACGCTCACCAGGAGATACAGGCCCTCCGGGATCATACCGATCACAGCGGCGACCATGGTGGTCACGCTCTCGCTGAAGCCGTTCCCCTGCATGACAAAACTCTGGATGAACAGTGTGATCCCGATGGGGATGATCGCCACACCGGCCGCGATGACGATCCGGTTGATGGCGCGGACCATCTCCGACTGCTCGCCTGTGGGCATTTTTCTCGCTTTGCTCATGAGGCGGGAGATATAGGAGTCCTCCCCCACGTGGGTCAGTTCCGCCAGGCACTCCCCCGCAGCGGCAAAAGACCCGGACATCAGATCGTCGCCCTCCCTCTTGAGCACCTCGTCGGCCTCGCCGGTGAGCAGCGCCTCGTTGACGGAGACCTCGCCCTCCAGGACGACGGCGTCCGCCGGGATCTGGTTGCCGGCCCGCAGGCGGATCACGTCGTGGAGCACCAGGTCCGCCACAGGGATCCGCTCCTCACGCCCGTCCCTGATCACCGCTGCCGTGGGCTCGTGGAGGATGGACAGGTTGTCCAGGACCTTCTTGGCATGCAGCTCCTGGAAGATACCGATGAACATGTTGGCGATGACCACGGGCAGGAACGTCAGGCTGTTGAAAGCTCTCGCCGCCACGAGCAGGATCGAGAGGATCAGGAAGATCAGGTTGAAATAAGTGAGCACGTTCTCCCGGATGATATCTCCGGTGGTCTTGGCTGTCCTGTCGGGCTGCACATTGCTCTGTCCCTGCGCCATCAGGTCCTGTGCCTGGCGCGCGGTCAGCCCGCGGATCTCTCTGCTGTTCCCCTGCCCTTCCCTGTCATTTCTCTTCTCAAGGGAGCCCGTGACTGCAGCCGGCCGCACCTGCGGTACTTCTGCCGGAAAGGCATCCTCTGCTTCCGGTCCCCCCGTATAGGCTTCGGGTGCATATTCCTCCGAAGCGGTCTCCGCATAGGCCGCCGGCGCCTGACGGAGCGCCTCCTGCGGCCTCTTGATATCTATCATCTGTGGTTCTTGCTGTCTTTGATTCATTTGGATCCGGTCCTTGTCTGGTCTCGCGCAAGATAAAACCTGCGCGTCATTCATTATAACACGCGCAGGTTTCCCTCAATATGAACAATTCATGAAACTTTACAGGACACCTACAAAACGCAGGACCAGCACGGCGATCTCCAACAGCAGCGAACCATAGCCGATCCTTCTGACCAGCATGGTGGTGTGCCTGCCCTCCGCGATGGTCAGTCCCGCACCGCGCAGGTCGCCCGTCCTCAGGACGATATCCGCTGCCCGGACTGCCTGCCGCGTGCCGCCGCCTTTTCTCCCCATGGCAAAAGTCACCGCCGCCTCTCCTCGCACAGCCGCCAGCGCCTCCCGGCCGCTGACCAGGCCGATCGTCCCGCCGCAGCGCTCCTTCCATTCCCGCAGGATGCCGGCGAGGCCTTCCTCCGCTTCGGAGAGGACTTCATCGATGCCGTTTCCGGCCGCAAAAGCTTCCGCCCCCTTCTGATCCTCCCCCGCGAGGACGGCTATCTCCTGAATGCCGGCGCTGCGCAGTTCCTCCACGGCTTCCGCGGCCTCTGCACGGGCGGGATCTCCGATCACCAGATATCCGTGAAACTTGTCGTCCACGGCCACGTAGATCACTTCGCCGGGCTCTTTGGCCGGGATGATGGGGATCGCCGCGCTGCGCAGCAGGTCAGCATCTCCCAGCAGGACGCGGTGTCCTTCCAGCACCCTGGGATCCGGATCGCTGCCCCAGGCCCGCCGGATGCACTGCCATACAGAGTCCTCCCGCACATCCTGCGCAGATCCGCTGTTCTCCGCTTCTGTCCTGCTGTCTGCGCCTGCTATCTGTTCAGACGCCTGCCTCTGCTCCGCTGTCTCTCTCCGGAATGCCTGCTCAGTCCTCTGTTCAGACGCCTGCTTCCGGACAGCCTCCGCCGCCGCCAGTTCCAGGAGGGCATCATTTTCCTCCCTGGCTCTGAGACCTCTCTTGCCTACCGCACCGGCTGCCAGGACTTTCAGCACCCTGCGCCTGCCCCTCGTGACAGTCCGCTCATAGTCCAGCACCACACCGGACAGTCCGGCCGCTTCTGCCAGCGTCCCGGGATTCTTCAAAAGGACGCCTGCGTCAGCAAGAGCCTGCCGGCTGCGCACCAGCATCCACGTGATCCCTCCGGCTGCAGCCGCGGGGATCAGCAGGAACAGCACGATGGCTCCGGGAATACTGCCATATTTGATCACACCCGCCAGGATCAGCAGCAGCCCCGCTGCCGCCGCTGCTGCGGATGGTATATAGTAGCCGATCAAATGCCTGTCATGTCTGTGCATGGATGATGCCGCCTTCCTTGGGAATGGGATCTTCTGTCGATGGCCTTCTTGAATTCTTATATGTATCATCATACCACGGTTCGCGCATTCTGTCTTTTTCTGAAGAATACTCTGCTGATCTACACCATGAGATATCCGGTCCCGGCGGAACCGTACATTTCATAGTGCAATGGCAGCGGCTTTTGCACGCCGTTTTATACGGCCCTTTCATAAGTAAAAGATCCGGCCAGTCAGCCGGATCTTCTTTGGTTATGGCGAGACACTATCGTTTCCAAAGGCCTTCTTACAGAAGCCCTTCCACGAACTTGTCGACGTTCTTCATGTCCTCGGTGGGCTCGAAGCGGTTCACGACGTTGCCGTCCCTGTCCACGACGAACTTGGTGAAGTTCCACTTGATCTCAGGATTGTTCTTGTAATCCTTGTCGATCTTCTTGAGCATCTGGCCCATCATCAGCGCCATCGGGCTCATGCCAAATCCCTTGAATCCCTGCTGGGACTTGAGATACTTGAAGAGAGGGGTGGCGTTCTCGCCGTTGACGTCCGTCTTTTTCATCTGCGGGAACTGCGTATTGTATTTGAGGGTGCAGAACTGATGGATCTCCTCATCCGTACCGGGGGTCTGGCCGGCGAACTGGTTGCAGGGGACGTCGATGATCTCCAGTCCTCTGTCGTGATACTTCTCGTACATAGCCTCGAGATCTTTATAGTGGGGGGTGAAGCCGCAGCTGGTCGCTGTGTTCACAACAAGCACTACCTTGCCCCTGTAATTCTCCATGGGGATCTCTTCTCCCTTGGGGTTCGTGATGGAATAATCATAAAAGCCCATGATGCTCCTTTCCGCGCCTCCGGCGCCTGCGGCTCTTGTTTTTTGATCTGTTAATGCAATTATATTGCGCACAATTTATATTGTCAACGTGTTTTTGATACAGCACCAAGGATATTTGCGTCGATTATGGACGGAGAGCTTGCTCTCCGGACAGAAGAGGCGCAAATATCCTTGGCGGACAGGGAGCGCAGCTCCCCTGTACGCCCACAGTCCCGGACCGCGCAGCGGTCCGGGACTTGGTGCTGTATCTTACTTAATCAGGACGGAGAGCTTGCTCTCCGGACAGAAGCGGCGCAAATATCCTTGGCGGACAGGGAGCGCAGCTCCCCTGTACGCCCACAGTCC
>CAMOJW010000129.1 GCA_946617225.1 uncultured Lachnospiraceae bacterium | reverse complement strand
GCTCTTTATGAACCCGCGGTCCTTCTTTTTTGGGCTATTCTTTTTTCACAGCCCCAAGAGATTCGCTTTGCGAATCTCTTCTGATCGCAGCACCGAAATCGCCTGCGCGAATTTCGGTGCGCGCGCCTTCGGCGAAAAGGACTAAGCGAAAGCGGGCCCCTCGGAACTGTTTATGCATGAATAAGTATAATGAGTATAAAGCGACTGCCCCTTTTTGCAGAAGGGGAGTCTGCGGACGGTGCCTCAGTGCACCAGAAGAGTCAAAGTGGCGTAGACAAGGACGATACCGCCCAGCAGCAGGCCCTGTTTCAGGCGGTGTTCTGTGAGCAGGCCCACGAATTCCCGGACGGCCGCATTAGGCCAGAAGTACCATTTCGTGCGGGCACCCAGGCCCTGGACGCGCATGCGCACACGGCGGCCTTTCAGGCCGGCGCGGAACACATGGTAGTTGGTGGTGAAGAAGGCCACATGGCTCAGGGGGCCGCTGGTGGGATACGTGGTGTGAGGCGGCAGCAGACCGATCCGGCGGAGGTAAGCGGCGGAACCGGAGACGGAAGCGGGAGGGTCCTCCCTTCCCGTTTCTCCGCTGATACCGCGCATCTTTGCATCCTCCAGGATCTTTTCTTTGGAGAAGCGCATGTTCTCGGCGGTGTCATTCGAGCGGTCTTCCAGGATGATCCGGTCCGCGGGAATGCCCTGGGACAGGAGATAGTCCCGCATGGAAGCGGCCTCGGACTGCACTTCGTCGCGGCCCTGACCGCCGGAGACTACGAATCGGGCCTCGTGGCCGGTCTCCCTGAGCTGCCGGCGGTAAAAATCCAGTGCTGCATCCACACGTCCGCGCAGGAGCGGGGTGGGCGTCCCGTCCGGCATCAGACCGCAGCCCAGGACGATCAGATAATCCCTGTCTCTCGGCGGCGTGCAGCGGGCGGCGATATAGAAAGCGATGATCGTTCCGATGATCATACACTCGAAATACAGATAGAAGGCAGCGCTCACATTGATGAGGAACTGCATGACCAGGTACCGGGACGCGGTCGAAGCTTCCACTCCGGCCATACCTGCCGCCGCAGCGGCGGCAGCGGAAGCGGCAAGGCCCAGATCGGTGATGCGGTCTAAGAGATTGATCACCACTTCCCCGCCCACCAGCAGGAAAGCGAGGATGATGCCCAGGATGTTCACGAAGCGCCGTCCCTCGTGGCGGATCAGGGAGACATTGGAGATGAACAGCGCGACCGCAAAGATAAAAAGAAAAGGCGCCGTCATCACCATGTAGTTCTTGGCGGAGTTCAGGAGCGTCAGGAGGACGGCTTTCCGGCTGAAATCGTCCGGCACCGCCGCGCAGCGGATCGCCGCCCGGACGTGGGTCAGCAGCAGGAACAGGCCGAACAGCGCAAAACCGGAATAGATGATGGTGTTGTAGGAGTAGAGATTATACTCCAGCTGTTTGACCCAGGCGTCCATGAGACAGACGATGCCCACGGCAAAAAACACCGTCAGCACGATATTGGCCGCCAGGAGCCTGTCCGGGCTCTCCTCGGCCAGAAGCCAGGCCAGCAGAACCACGACGACAGCCCCGAGGGCGGCCAGGTGATAGAGTTTCGGTTTTCTGTATCGTGAGTCGAATTTCATGGCAGTCCCGCAGCCGGTCAGGCTATCCCAGAAGCAGTTACGTTATCCATTATAACGCATCGGGGGCGGGGGGCAAGTGTTCAGTCTTCCACAGCCTTCAGGTGGTAGATGAATGCGGTGAATTCCGGGATCTCCCTGGGGATCGGAAGGCCCGCGTGCATGAGGGCCATGCCGCTGGCGACCAGTCCGTTCCCGTCGCCTTCCACCCGGTAATAGGTGTTCGGCTCCAGGGCTTTGCATTTGATGTATTCCTGCGGTCCGTTGACCGTCAGGTTGACGGTGATCACGGTGACCAGCGCCTCCCGCTTATCCTTGGCGACGCTCTCCCAGGCGACCAGGTTGACCTGCTCAAAGGGGTCGGCCAGGCGGTAGTAATCGCCGAAAAAGTTCAGGTCATAATACTTGTGGTAGAGATCGCTCATCTTTTTGCAGATCCGGATCTCCTTCTTTTTGAGCCTGGTGGCGTCCAGCTCGTAGCCGAAGGTACCGCACATGGCGATGGCCGCTTTGGTCTCGAAGGGGACCATGGGGCTCGCTGCGGACACGTGGGCGCCCATGGTGCAGACCGGATACAGGAAAGAGGAGCCGTAGTGGAGCTTCAGGTTGTCCAGAGGTTTGGTATTGTCGGAGCTCCAGTACTGCACGAAGTAGGTGAGCATGGCGGTGTCAAATCGCCCGCCGCCGCCCGCGCAGCCCTCGAACATGATGTCCGGATGCGTCTTGATGATCCCGTCCATGACGCGGTAGAGGCCCAGCACATAGCGGTGGGAGACTTCTCCCTGGCGCTCGGGCGGGAGCGCGTTGGACCACAGGTCCGTGATCGCGCGGTTGATGTCCCATTTCACATAATAGATATTGGCACTGTCCAGGATCCGGTTGATGCTTTTAATGAGGTAATCCTGGACTTCTTTTCTTCCGACGTCGAGGACCAGCTGGTTGCGGCTGCGGACCGCGTGGCGGCCGGGGATCTCCATGGCCCAGTCCGGATGTGTCCGGAAGAGGTCGGAATCCTCGGAGACCATCTCAGGCTCAAACCAGATGCCGAATTTCATCCCCAGGTCATTGATCTGGCGGACCAGCTCCGTGAGGCCGCATCTGATCTTTTTCTCGTTGACATACCAGTCGCCGAGACCGGAGTTATCATCGTCGCGCTTGCCGAACCAGCCGTCGTCCATGACGATCATCTCGACGCCCATGCCCTTGGCAGCCCGGGCGATCTCGATCAGTTTCCTGTCGTCAAAATCAAAGAAAGCGGCCTCCCAGGTGTTGAGCAGTACGGGGCGCCGGACTTCCCGGATGAATTTGCTCCTGTTGAGGTTGGTGCGGAAGAAATCGTGGTAGTTGTGGCTCATCCGCGCCAGGCCTTTGTGGGTATAGGTCATCAGGACAGCAGGCGTGTCAAATTCCTCCCCCGGTGCGACAGGGTAGCTGAAGAGCCGGTCATTGATACCCATCACCAGCCGTGCCTGGTCATACTGATCGAGCTCGGCTTCCGCCAGGAAACTGCCGGAATACATCAGTGCAAAACCGTAGCAGGAACCGTACTCCTCGTTGGCCGTGCGGTCGACCAGGGCGATGAAGGGATTCTGCTGATGAGAGGAGATGCCTCTTCCGCTGCGGATCTTGTGGACGTGATGGGTCAGAGGCTGCCGCTCGACCTGTCGCTCCTGGCCGTATCTGCCCGGCAGAGAGATCAGATCCAGGTTCTGTCCGTTCATGTAGTCCATGTTCAGGGACATGATTCGCTTCAGGTGGATAGTATCATCGCCGGCATTGCGGACCCTGGCTGCACGCATGATGATATCCGCCTCCTCAAAGACGGAATACAGGAGGGTGACCTGCACCCGTGTGACGGCATCCTCGATGGTCAGTTCCAGCGTGTCGACCGTGTCGTGATCCGTCGCGAAGGCGGTGGGCAGGCCCTGCAGCGTGAAAGGACCCCTGTACATGCGGTGAGAGACATATCTCCCGTTGAAGGAGAAGCTTCCGTCAGCATTCTGTACTTCAATGGAATTGATGCGGAAATCCCCCTGCTGCTGCGTGGTGAATTCCTGCGGCTGGGCGTCCAGGGAGAAGGTGCGCTCCTTCAGGGAATCATAAGGATTGCCCGAAAAGCCGCGGTCATAGCGGCGGATCAGGTAGACCAGATCCTCATCCCGGATCGTCGCCCCGTAGTACAGGTGTTTGACGTAGTTGAGGTTCCCGATCTTCAGCTGGTAAGTGGTCCGGGCGGTATGCAGGGAAAAGGTCTTCCTGTTTTCATGAAATACGATAGACATCTTGCTCTCCTTTTTTCCAGTCAGCACAAATAAGTACCAGTATTTTTTCTTCAGAATATACGGCAAAACGTCTTATGATACATGTCATAATGTGAGATGGATAAGGTGTTTTTTATACTGCAGGTATACTGACATTTGCCGGGACCTGTGGTATAGTGACTTCAGAAATACAGGGCACAGACTGTCCGCGCGGACGGCTGACTGCCCGGAAAGGAAAGCGAGTACGATGATCAAGCTGCGTAAAGCCAATCTCATGGTTCTTCCATACGATCTCAGTGCCCCGCGCGCAGAAGGCGTGGGCGCAGTTTCGCTGTGCACGTTTGAGATGGACAGGCTTGCTGGCTGCTTTGTGACCGGATCGCTGCCGTATCGGGCTTATTAACGAAGGCCCGCCGGCTGCGGGTCCATACATAAAGGAGTTTTCAGGCGCCGTTCGTCTCGTGGAGACGGGCGGCGCTTTTGCGCGTTAGCAATGAGTCCGGGCACATCCGGGCGGACGGGGGAACGTCGAGAGCTTGCTCTCGGACGTTATGCCGTCCGAACGGATGTATGCGGCGAATGCCGCGACAGTTGAACAAGGAGGAACCGACATGTTCGAGATCAAGGGAAAGAAGAATACAGCCATCTGCTATGCCGTCGTCGTCGAGGAAGAGGCGGTGGAGCAGATCAGGCGAATGTGCGATCACGATCTGGCCGCGGGAAGCCGGATCCGCATCATGCCCGACGTACATGCGGGCAAAGGGTGCACTATCGGCACCACTATGACTATCGTCGACAAGGCGGTCCCTAACGTGGTGGGCGTCGATATCGGCTGCGGCATGTATACAGTGCCGCTGGGAAGGGGAGAGATCGACCTGGAGAGGGTCGATGAGGCAGCTCACTACATCCCTTCCGGTAAGAATACCTGGGACGGCCGCAGGGAGAAGTTCGACCTGGAGGCGCTGCGCTGCTACCGTGAACTGCAGCGGACGACCCGCCTGCAGCAGAGCCTGGGCACACTGGGCGGAGGCAATCATTTTATCGAGATCGACCGCGCTTCGGACGGCATGCACTACCTGGTGATCCACAGCGGCAGCCGCAACCTGGGCAAGCAGGTCGCTGAGATCTATCAGCGCCTGGCCGTGGATCTGCACAGGGGCAAGGAGGAGTATTTCCGCAAGAAGGAGGAGATCATCCGCACCTACAAGGAGCAGGGCCGGAAGCAGGAGATCCAGGCGGCCCTGAAGGCCATCGACTGGAGACAGCGCGAGCTGGCCGTTCCGGAGGATCTGTGCTGGCTGTACGGCACGTATCTGGACGACTATCTGCACGACGTGGAGATCTGTCAGGCCTTTGCCCGCAGGAGCAGGGAACTGATGGCGGAGATCCTGATCGGACGCGCCGGCCTGCAGGACCGCGCGGCGCAGGCCGCGTCAGAAGTGGGAGCACCCTTCCACACCATCCACAACTACATCGACACACAGGAGCGCATCCTGCGCAAGGGTGCGATCGCGGCGCACGAGGGGGAGAAAGTCCTGATCCCCATCAACATGCGCGACGGCAGCGTCCTGGCCGTGGGCAAGGGCAATCCGGAGTGGAACTGGTCCGCGCCGCACGGCGCCGGCCGTGTCATGTCCCGCACTGCCGCCAGGAATACACTGTCCATGGAGGAGTACCGCGAGGCGATGGCAGGGATCTACACCACCTCCGTCAACGAGCAGACCCTGGACGAGGCACCTATGGCTTATAAGTCTCTGGACGCCATCATCGACGTCATCGGCGACACTGTCGATATTCTGGAGGTCTTAAAGCCGATCTATAATTTCAAGGCATCCGACTGAACCCGGGCGGATCCGCCCGGATCCGCCCGAACCGGCCCTGATCGGCCACGATCAGTTCTGATCAGTCCCGATCGCCCCGAGGACGGCGGACTCCGCCGGGATGGTCGGATGCCCTCTGATATGACCCGCAGACAGAAACGGCAGAAATACCGGTTTGCGGGCGGGAAAGGGGGAAAAATGAGTATGCAGTGGAACATACAATACCCGACCATCAACATGGTCCGCACAGGCCGCAACATCCAGCAGCTGAGGGAGCAGGCAGGCCTGAGCATCCGTGACCTGCAGGAGATCTTCGGATTCTCCACCCCGCAGGCCATCTACAAGTGGCAGAGAGGCAGCACGCTGCCGACAGTGGACAACCTGGTCCTGCTGGCGATCATCTTCGGTGTCACCATCGACCGCATCCTGGCCGTCGACGACGCCACCGCGGAGCTGACGATACATGATCAGGCGGTCACAGCGCAGTCCCTGCGCTGATGCCGATGCTGTCCGCATCCGTCCGCCGGACAGAAGCTTCCCGGATTCTTCCGGTCAGAGCTTCTGTCCGGCGATTTAACATATTATAGCAAGAATTCCCCCATCCTCTAAGGTGGCTGGGATGAATTGCTTCGTCAATGTCGTTCCTCTGTTATCCTCTACTCCCGCTTGCAATCTGCGCCTGCGGCTCTATTATCAGGAAAAATAGAAATGAAAAATGGGCAGAACACCTGTTCGAAATGCGCTGTTGTGTTATACTGTAATCAACAGAGAAAACAATTCCAGTCGAATTGGAGGAATGGAACCATGATGAAGACCATGTGCATATCATGTTCCGGGCACAGCC
>CAMOJW010000128.1 GCA_946617225.1 uncultured Lachnospiraceae bacterium | reverse complement strand
TGGAGAGCATAACCGACGATAAGATCATTTTCCGCGCCAGAGTCGTCAACACCGGAAGCGTGCCCGGAAAGGAAGTCGTGCAGATCTACTGCGAGGCGCCGCAGGGCAGGCTCGGAAAGCCCTCCAGATCGCTCTGCGCTTACAGAAAGACCATAAAGCTGGACCCCGGGCAGTATCAGGACCTGAAGTTCAAGGTCCCGGTGAGGGCCATCGCCAGCTATGATGACAGCGGTGTGACCGGGCATAAATCCGCCTGGGTCCTGGAGGAGGGCACATATTTCTTCCATATTGGAAACAGCGTCCGGAATACCATGCCCTGCGGAAGCATTCAGCTCAGCGGGACAGCCGTGATCGAGCAGCTGGAGGAGGCCATGGCCCCGATCCGCTCTTTTGACAGGATCAAACCGGGGAAGAGGGGAGAAGACGGGATCTACGCGAAAGGGTACGAGCCGGTTCCGCTGCGGACAGTGCCGCCCCTGGAGAGAAGGGCGCAGCGAATGCCGGAGGAGAGTCCTTTTTCCGGGGATAAGGGCTATCGTCTGGCCGACGTCATGAGCGGCAGGGTCAGCATGGAGGACTTCCTCTCGCAGCTGACGGATGAAGACCTGATCTGCCTGACCCGCGGAGAGGGGATGTGCTCGCCCAAGGTGACGCCAGGCACCGCTGCGGCATTTGGCGGCGTCACGGACAGGCTGCTCGCCTTCGGAATCCCGATCGGCTGCTGCACGGACGGACCGAGCGGAATCCGCATGGACAACGGAGCAAAGGCGTTCTCCATGCCTTCGGGCACATGCCTCGCGTGCACCTGGAACAACGTGCTGGTCAAAGAGCTCTACAACTGGGAGGGACTGGAGCTGAGAAAGAACAGGGTGGACTCCCTGCTGGGCCCCGGCATGAACGTCCACAGGCATCCGCTGAACGGCAGAAACTTCGAGTATTTTTCCGAAGATCCTTTCCTGACCGGCAAGATGGCGGTCATGCAGCTGCGGGGAATGCGGGAGAGCGGCGTCACGGGAACCATCAAGCATTTCTGCGCCAACAACCAGGAATACCGCCGCATGAAGGTGGATTCCGTCATATCCGAAAGAGCGCTCAGGGAGATCTATCTCCGGGGCTTTGAGATCGCGGTCCGCGAGGGCGCGGCGACCTCGGTCATGACTACATACGGGTCGGTGAACGGAGCGTGGACGGCTTCCCAGTACGATCTTCTGACGACCATCCTGCGGGGCCAGTTCGGCTTTGGCGGAATCGTCATGACGGACTGGTGGGCAGCGGGAAGCGAGGAGAACGGACCGGAGAGCATCCAGCAGACCGCGAGCATGATCCGCGCGCAGAATGACCTGTACATGGTGACGTTCAGCGCGGAGAAGAATGCGAACGGGGACGACACGGCGCAGGCACTTGCGGAGGGCAGGATCACCCGCGGCGAGCTGCTCAGAGCCGCGCGCAATATCTGCCGGTTCCTGGCAGACACCCCGGCATATCTCAGGATGTACGGGATAGAGAACGATCTGGACCGCAGACTGGAGAAGGTGCGGGAGGAAGAGGAGAAGATGAGCGGCACGGACCTCTCCATCCGCGTCGCGGACACGTGCGTGATCCCGGCGGAAAAGATCCGCACGGAAAAAGGCAGCATGAACGTGATCGAGGTCGAGATCGAAAAGAGAGGCACTTACCTGCTCGAAATGGAGATCCGGTCCGCGCTCGAAAACGACCTTGCCCAGATTCCGATGGCCGTTTCCATCGGCTCCCATTCCATTGAGACCGTATCGCTGAACGGTGCGCAGAGGGAGTGGAAGAAAGTGGCGGTGCACCTCCCCTCCGCGATGAGTTTCACCTTCTATCTCAAATTATTCTTTGCACTGGGAGGAATGGAAATACGAAGCTGCAGACTGTCTCTCCTCGAGTCGCAGGAGGACGACGTGGCAGGGCATTTGTCCGGCAGACAGACGGAGTAAAGGAGGTCTTCAATGAAGCTGATGGTGTTTGACGTAGGCGGAACAGAGATTAAGTACAGTGTCATGGACGAGTCTCTCGAGAGAAGGGAAAGCGGCAGCGTGCCGACGCCGATGACAACACAGGAGGACTTTCTGGACGTTCTCTGCGGGCTGTATCAGCCGCACAGAGGAGAAGTGGAGGGCATCGCGATGAGCCTTCCCGGCTTTATCGACAGTGAGAGGGGAATCTGCCTGGGAGGCGGCGCGCTTCGCTACAATCACCGCAGAGAGGTCGCGCGGCCGCTGTCCGAAAGGACAGGCGTGCCGGTTCATATCGCCAACGACGGGAAATGCGCGGCTCTGGCTGAGCTGCGGGACGGGGCGCTCACGGGCTGCCGGAACGCCAGCGTATACATCATCGGAACCGGCGTCGGAGGCGGCCTGATCATAAACGGAGAGATCTTAAACGGCAGGCATTTCACGGCCGGGGAATTCAGCTTCATGCGGGTCGGAAACGGTGACTGGGACGACCCGGGGACGACGGCGGGGCTTGTGTGCAGTACGATGGGGCTTCTGGAGATGAACCGCAGATTCAACGGCTTCTCTACGGATGACCTTCTGGACGGCAGGCAGTTTTTTGACAGGGTGCACGCAGGAGACAAGGGCGCAGCGGAGGTGCTCGGAAGATTCTGCAGGCAGATCGCCATGCACATAGCGAACCTGACGATCCTGCTGGACCTGGAGAAGGTGGCGATCGGCGGAGGGATCAGCAAGCAGCCGATCCTGATCGACACGATCAGAAAGAGCCTCGATGAGATGTATGAAAATCCCAGTCCCTATTTTGACCCGGGACTTCCCAAGACGGAGATCGTGCCGTGCAGATACGGGAGTGAGGCAAATCAGGTGGGTGCCTATTACTACTACATGGATGCATACAGGTAGTACATAAAGAGAGCGGGGATGCCGGGTCCCGGTATCCCCGCGTTTAGCGGTTTCAGGCAGAACGCCATGCCTTCCGCGGCAGGCGGAGGCGGCGGGCGGTTCACCGGAAACGGAGGTCATTCTCTTGTACAGTACATCGTCCTGTCGTATCCCTGCCAGACAATGCGGTATTTGTTTTTCAGGCAGAGGTCGTTGAGCTCGGAATTATTGTCCAGGATCACAAATTTGCTGCGGACAGTGCCTGTCTCAAGGAGTCTGGTAAGGACAGCCTTCTGGCAGACGTTGAGGGACGTATAGGTGGGCAGCATATATTCCCACTGCAGGCTGTCCGATTCCGGAAGCTTGGCGATCGTGTTGTCCCAGGGGTCCTCTTCCAGCGGGAGAACACCGCTGAGCTCGAGTCTGAGATCGGCCTCCGCCTGTGCGTCCAGCGTGCGGAAATCGGCCTGCGGAAGGCGGAAATTCTGCGGCGCCCGCGCGAAGAGGAAGACCATGACAGCCAGGAGCGCGAGCTCCCCGGCAGCCCGCTCCCAGCCGCCCAGTCCGATCAGCAAAAGTCCGTAGGACAGCGTCACGGCCAGCATCATGCGGTGCAGCTGCACCGGGCTGTACAGGACGACGTTGGCCTCATAGATGGCGGCGCCCGAAAGAAGCATGAGAAAGAGTACCGCGCAGCGGCCGTCCCTCTTTTTCTCTTTGGCCGCCAGTGTCCGGATCAGGAGAAGAAGGAGCAGAAGGGACTGGGCAAAATACAGAACGGATATGCCGCCCGCCCACCGGCTCTCTCTCAGATATCCGCGGATCTCCCGCAGGGCATCCAGGTTGGCGGACAGGATCTGCCGGATCATTGTGACCGGGGAACCGCTGGAGAGCAGGCGCTTAAGGGTCTCCGTCTGCGTGCTGTCAAAGAAGTATCTGGCCACATTGTACTGCGTGAAGAAGAAGAACAGGCCCAGTGAACCGGCGCATGCGGCGGCGGCAAAAATGACGAAGAGGACCTTCGCGCGGCCGGACAGCGGGCTCTTCCGGCGGCACGTCATGTACACGGGAACCAGAAGCAGCGGGAAATAGTAGGGCCGCATCGTATTCCAGAAAAAAACGGCCAGGATCATCACAAAGAGCGCGGCCTTTAAAGAAGCCGGCGATGCCTGGGGATTTCTGACCATCCACAGGACCAGTGCCGTGAAAAGGATCAGGAAGAAATTATAACTGCTCTCGCTCATGCCCGACCAGATATAGCGCCCGCAGACCAGATGGGTGACCATAAAGAGCACCGTGAAGAGGCCCTCCTGCTCCCCGGGACGCACCAATACGACAAAAACAAGGCATGCCATTACGGCGAGCGCCGCATTGCTGTAATAGATAAAATTGTGGGTATCGAT
The DNA here is from genome assembly GCA_946617225.1 of uncultured Lachnospiraceae bacterium. Taxonomy (GTDB): domain Bacteria; phylum Bacillota; class Clostridia; order Lachnospirales; family Lachnospiraceae; genus CAG-791. The sequence continues at coordinate 2,298 of CAMOJW010000128.1, read as the reverse complement.
CCCGGTCACGAAGGACAGGACGAAATAGGGCAGATACGTGAAAATATTGTAAGGCCCGTATGCCAGGTGTGAAGGCGCGTCCTCGTTGAACCCGTACATCCCTTTCGGGTAGAACTCATGCCGGAGAAGGCGGATCACGCGGTAATAGCCGACCTCGTCGTTCCAGGTGGTGTTGAAGGCATCGAGCCTGAGCGCGCTGGTTCCGGTGAGCAGATGCAGAAGCCCCGCGCTGAGGAAGGGAGCCAGGATAATCAGCAGCCAGAACAGGACCGCGGCAGGGCGGATGCGGCCGGACGAAGTCCGCGCCCCGGAACCGTGTGTTGTAATTGATGACATGAATGCGTACCTCCGCTTGGAAAACTGATATTGCACTTATTATACATCAGCCTTGTCCGGGCGAAAACAGGAGCGGTCAGGATAAATAATATGCTGCCCGGTCTGTCCGAAGAGGGAAAAAGGGGTATAATGATTACAGAACGGCAGGGAAGCCTGCTGCTGATACGGGAGGTTGACAGTAGAATGGAAATGACAGAGAAGAGACGAAGAAACGGGATCGGCTGGGCGGTGATCGCCGCCAGCGCCGCGATCCTGTTTACGTGCGGCTTTCTCACCGCGCTTGTGGGAATCGATTACGGACCGCACGAGCAGATCGCGCTGAGCCTGACGCCGGGAGATCCCGCAGGGCTTTTCCGGGAGCACCCCGAGCCGCTTTGGCACCTGCTCACATACATGGTCGTCAGGCTGACACACTGCCGGGTGGAGATCGCGGCGGGCATCGTATCCGGCTGCCTGATCCTGCTGACCTACGCGGTGGCATATTTTGCCATACGGAAAACCGTCCCCGGACTGGAGACCCATGAGATCGCGGCGCTGGACCTGGTGCTGCATCTGGTCAGCGCGATTTATGTGCCGTTTTTCAACAAGGAACCCTTCCTGGGGCAGGGAACGCCCAATATATGGCACAATCCCACGACGATCGCGGTCAGACCGATTGCCCTTCTGATCTTTGTGATCACCGCATCCATGGTCGTCAATGCGCAGAAAGAGGAGTTTGAGAAAGGAATACCGGCAGGAAGAGCCGTCGTGACTGCGCTTCTGCTCGTCCTGTCCTGCCTTGCCAAGCCGAGCTTTGTGCAGGTCTTCTATCCCGCCATCTTTACGCTCATGGTGATCTGGCTGATCATGTACAAGGGCAAAAACCTGCGGACGGCCATACAGCTGTTTCTCATGTGCCTGCCCTCTCTGATCGTGATGATCTTTCAGTTCGTGGTGGCGTTTTACGGCGGAAAAGAGGGCTCGGGCGGCATTATGATCGCGCCCTTTGTCGTCGCCGGAGCAAGGACAAACAGCATTGCGGTATCCATGCTGCTCCTGCTGGCGTTTCCGCTGCTCATGCTGCTCATCGCGGCCATCCACAGGAGCGTCACATGGGGAGATATCTTCGGCTGGATCATGCTGATCTGGGGAACGATCTGGAGACTGCTCCTGGCGGAAAAGGGAGAGCGGACCTATCACGGCAATTTTACATGGGGCTATATGCTGGCGGTATATCTTGTGTGGTATATTGCGGTCAGGCATTATCTCAAGCTCTATTTCAGCGAGCAGATGACCGGAAACAAGAGAGGGATCGGGTTTTATCTCGCGACGCTGGTTTTGGCGCTGCATCTCATTTCAGGCATCTATTACCTGATCTATCTCGTGTTTATGGGACACGGGATGTGACGGGAACCGGCAAGTTACAAGTTTATATGAAGGAGATCAAGTAATATGGCACTATTTAAAGGCGCGGGCGTCGCCATGGTAACGCCCATGAAAGAGAACGGAGAGATCCATTACGAGGCTCTCGGGCAGCTGATCGAGGACCAGATCGCGGGACATACGGACGCGATCATCATCTGCGGGACAACGGGCGAGGCCCCCACATTGGAAGATGATGAGCACCTTGAGGCGATCCGCTATACGGTCGAAAAAACTGCGGGAAGGATCCCGGTCATCGCCGGAACGGGCTCCAACAACACGGCGCATGCGATCATGATGTCCAAAGAAGCGCAGCAGCTGGGCGCGGACGGCTGCCTGCTGGTGGCGCCCTACTACAACAAGGCGACCCAGAACGGCCTGTTCAAACACTTTGCGGCGATCGCCGGCTCTGTGGATATTCCCTGTATTCTGTACAATGTGCCCTCCAGGACCGGCTCCAACATCCTTCCCGAGACGGCGGTCCGTCTGGGCAGGGAAGTGGAGAACATCGTGGGGATCAAAGAGGCCTCGGGCAATATCAGCCAGGTCGGCAGGCTCGCC
>CAMOJW010000127.1 GCA_946617225.1 uncultured Lachnospiraceae bacterium | reverse complement strand
GCTGTCAGCGTGGACCCAGTGGATGGTCCCCTTAACCTTGCGGCCGGTAAAACCGCTGCCGCTCCTGGTCTCCGGATCGTAGGTGCAGTGTACGGCTGTGACATTGCCGTCGGCATCCTTGTCAAAACCCACGCACTTCACGAAATACCCGTACATCAGGCGCACTTCGTTGCCGGGGAAGAGGCGGTAATACTTCTTCGGAGGCACCTCCATGAAGTCTTCCCGTTCGATCCAGAGTTCCCTGCCGAAAGGCAGGAGGCGGGTGCCGAGCTCCGGATTCTCCTGGTTGTTGTCCGCCACCAGTTCTTCCACCTGGCTCTCGGGATAGTTGTCGATGATCAGCTTGAGCGGGTGCAGCACAGCCATCATGCGGCTGCAGTGCGGCTTGAGGTCCTCGCGGATGCAGTACTCCAGCATTGCATAGTCCACGGAGGAATTGCTCTTGGAGATGCCGCACAGCTCCACGAAGCGGCGGATCGAGGAGGGGGTGAACCCTCTCCTGCGCAGGCCGGAGATGGACACCAGGCGGGGGTCATCCCAGCCGTCGACGATGCCCTGCTCGACCATCTTCTTGATGTAACGTTTGCCGGTGACCACATTGGTCAGGAACATCTTGGCAAATTCGATCTGTCTCGGGGGCTTCTCAAAACCGACCTCGCGGACGACCCAGTCGTAGAGCGGCCTGTGGTCCTCGAACTCCAGCGTGCAGATGGAGTGCGTGATGCCCTCAAAGGCGTCCTCCAGAGGATGGGCAAAATCATACATCGGATAGATGCACCACTTGTCCCCCGTGTTGTGGTGGGACATGTGCGCCACGCGGTAGAGGATGGGATCGCGCATATTCATGTTCGGGCTGGCCATATCGATCCTGGCACGAAGGGTGCGCTCCCCGTCAGCGAACTCTCCCGCCCGCATCTTCTCAAACAGCTCAAGGTTCTCTTCGATGCTGCGGTCGCGGTTCGGGTCGTTCCGGCCGGGCTCGGTCAGGGTGCCGCGGTACTCGCGCATCTCCTCCGCGGTGAGTTCGGAGACATAGGCTTTGCCGTCTTTGATCAGTTTGACGGCCGCCTCATACATCTTCTCGAAATAATCGGAGGCAAAAAAGATCCGGTCCTCATAGTCCGCGCCGAGCCACTCCACATCCTGGCGGATCGAATCCACGAATTCCACCTTCTCCTTGGTGGGGTTGGTGTCATCGTAGCGGAGATTAAACTTGCCGCCGTATTTCTGCGCAAGGCCGTAGTTGAGCAGGATGCTCTTGGCGTGGCCGATGTGCAGGTAGCCGTTGGGCTCGGGCGGGAAACGGGTGTGCACTGTGTCATACACGCCTTCTGCCAGGTCCCTGTCGATCTCTATCTCAATGAAATTGCGGCTGACCTTCTCTTCCGCGGTCTCCGCAGCTCTCTCTGTGGCATTATCCTTGTTTATGTCCTGCATGGGTGTCATTCCACCGAATAGTTCGGTGCCTCCTTGGTGATCTGAATGTCGTGAGGATGGCTCTCCTTGAGGGAGGCGGCAGTGATCTTGACAAATTCACTCTTCTGCTGCAGCTCGGGGATGCTGGCAGCGCCGGTCAGGCCCATGCCGCTGCGGATACCGCCGCACATCTGGAAGATGGTGTCCTCGACACTGCCCTTGTAGGCCACACGGCCCTCCACGCCTTCCGGAACGAGCTTGCGGGCATTCTCCTGGAAATAGCGGTCCTTGCTGCCGCTCTCCATGGCAGAGATACTGCCCATGCCGCGGTAGACCTTGTATTTCCTTCCCTGATACAGCTCCGTCTCGCCGGGGCTCTCCTCGCAGCCGGCCAGCAGCGAACCCATCATGCAGACGTTGGCGCCTGCGGCGAGCGCTTTGGTCATATCGCCGGAGAACTTGATGCCGCCGTCCGCGATGACCGGGATGCCGTAAGGCGCAGCGGCCTCCACCGCGTTCATGATGGCCGTGATCTGCGGCACGCCGCAGCCGGTGACCACGCGGGTGGTGCAGATGGAGCCGGGACCGATACCTACCTTGACGGCGTCAGCGCCCGCTTCGATGAGCGCCTTGGCGCCCGCCGCCGTGGCCACATTGCCGGCGATGATCTGCAGGTCGGGATATTTCTCCCTCAGGATGCGCAGGCAGTGCAGGACATTCTCGGAATGACCGTGGGACGAATCCAACACGATTACATCGACCTTGGAGTGGATCAGCTCCGCAACGCGGTCCAGCACATTGGCAGTGATGCCGACGCCGGCGCCGCACAGGAGCCTGCCCTGGCTGTCTTTGGCCGAGTAGGGATATTTGATGGTCTTCTCGATGTCCTTGATGGTGATCAGGCCGACCAGGTTGTAGTTCTCGTCCACGATGGGGAGTTTTTCCTTCTTGGACGCGGCGAGGATCCGTTTGGCCTCCTCCAGAGTGGTGCCCTCTCTGGCGGTGATGAGTCCTTCGCTTGTCATGGCCTCTCTGATGAGTTTCGTGAAGTCGGTCTGGAACTTCATGTCACGGTTGGTGATGATGCCGACCAGCTTGCCTCCCTCCGTGATCGGGACGCCGGAGATGCGGAACTTGCGCATCAGGTCCTCCGCGTCCTGCAGCGTGTTGTCAGGAGCCAGCGAGAAAGGATCGGTGATGACGCCGTTCTCGGAACGTTTCACCTTGTCGACCTCCTCGGCCTGCTGCTCGATGCTCATATTCTTGTGGATGATGCCGATGCCGCCCTGTCTGGCCATGGCGATCGCCATCCTGTGTTCCGTGACGGTGTCCATGCTGGCACTCATCATGGGGATGTTCAGTCTGATCTTCTTCGTGAGCCAGGTGGAGAGATCCACCTCATTGGGAATGACGGTGGAATACCCCGGTACCAGGAGCACGTCGTCAAATGTGATGCCTTCGCCGATAATCGTTGCCATATTTCCTCCTTGTCTTCTTCTGCCGCTGTGTCGTCATGTATTCTGTGTGTGCCGGGAGATCCCCGGTACCGTGACGGCCCGCACTAATATGTGAAGACCTTGCGCGGAGCGTACTGCTTCATGATGCGGATCAGCTGTTCCGCATATTCGCCGCTGAGATTCAGCCGCAGGCAGGTCCCGTCCGAGAGGCACAGGTCGTAGAGGTCCCTCGCTTCGGGCTCTCCGCTGCTGTAATCGGACACTTTGATCTTGTCGCTGCGGTGGAAACTGTCCAGTTCGTGGGAGCGCGTGGGAGCCATGATCTCCAGCTGGTTCAGATCGTAGCTGGCGATCTCCTTCCGGCTGCTCTTGCGCAGGATCTTGGAGATCCGGAGCTCCTTCTCCACATACGCGTACTCGTAGTCCACTTCACATTCCAGCCAGATAAAATACCCCGCGATGCCCATGGCTATCGCAGCGAACAGGAAGGGCCATCCGAACAGGAACATCGCAAAAATAAAAAGCACTGTGAGAAAAACTGAGCCTACTCTCAGGATCTTCATCAGTGCTGATGTTTTCCGTTCTACAACGATCTCAAGGCAGCCGGTGTCCATGTTCATGCCCTGTCCTCCGTTATTCTATCCTTTTCCAGCGGGTATTTGTGCTATCATACTACACAAAAAAGGATAATGCAAGCCGCCTGTGCCTGCATTATCCATAAAAAAACAGTTCTGTATCCGGCCTCTGCAGAAGACTCTGCCGCCTCCTTTTTAAAGCTGCGTGACCACGAAAATATCGTAGATGGCGCGCACCGCCTTCTCGAAATCCTCGTTGGCTACTCCGATGATGATGTTGAGCTCGCTGGAGCCCTGGTCGATCATGCGGATGTTGACCTTGGCGTGGGAGAGCGCCGAGAAGACTCTGCCCGCCGTGCCGCGCGTCGATTTCATCCCCCGACCCACGACCGCGATCAGGGCCAGGTCGGACTCGATCTCCACCACGTCCGGCTGGCAATAGCGGTGGATGGCTGACACCACCTTCTGCTCCTTGTGGATGAACTCGTCCTCGTGGACCACCACCGTCATGGTATCGATGCCGGAAGGCATGTGCTCAAAGGAGATACCGTTGTCCTCGAACGCCTGCAGGACGCGTCTGCCGAATCCCACTTCGGAGTTCATCAGCGCCTTGTAGATCAGGACGGTGCAGAACCCCTTCTTACCGGCGATGCCGGTGATCACGTAGCCGGACTTCTGGCAGGTGCTCTCCACGATCCAGGTGCCGTCGTCTTCCGGTTTGTTGGTATTGCGGATGTTGATGGGGATGCCCTCTCCCCGCACGGGAAAGATGGCGTCCTCGTGGAGCACGGAGGCGCCCATGTAGGACAGCTCCCGCAGTTCCCTGTAGGTGATGGTCTCGATGGCCACCGGATTGTCGATGATGCGGGGGTCCGCCACCATGAATCCGGAGACGTCGGTCCAGTTCTCATAGACGTCCGCCCTGACCGCGCCGGCCACGATGGAACCGGTGATGTCGCTGCCGCCCCGGGAGAACGTCCGGATCTTCCCGTCGTGGCCCGTCCCGTAGAACCCGGGCACCACTGCCCTGGGGATGTTCGCGAGCCTTGCGGCCATGGCCTTTTTGGTCCTCGCGGCTTCGAGATTGCCCTCTTCGTCAAAAAAGATCACTTCCGCCGCATCTACAAAGGTGTATCCCAGGTACCGGGCCATGATGTGGGCGTTCAGGAACTCGCCCCTGGAGGCCGCGTAGTCGGACTGCGGGTCCTCCTTCATGGTCCGCTCGATCTCCGCGAACTGGGGCTCCAGCGTGAAGTCTGTCAGTTCCAGGCCGTCGATGATCTCCTGATATCTGCCGCGGATGGTCTCCATGACCTCGGAGAAATCCTCTCCCGCCTCCGCCAGATGAAACAGCTTATACAACAGGTCCGTGACCTTGATGTCCCCGTCGAACCTCTTGCCGGGTGCCGAAGGGACCACATAGACCCTGGAGGCATCCGCGCGAATGATCTCGCCCACCTTCTTGAACTGACCGGCATCCGCCAGAGAACTGCCTCCGAATTTGACTACTTTTTTCATGAATCCTGCCTTCCAAATCTGCCTTGTGCTCCAGTGTCCCGGGATACTCAGCCCAGGAGACGCATGGTGCTGACCACAGAGCTCGTGCGGCTGATCGCGGAATCGAACTGAGATTCCGTCATCATCTCCGTGATAAAGGCGGTCTCTCCCTCCGGCCTGCCTTCAGGGGAGACATATCTGACCTGCCCGAAGATGGCGGGGATCTCGCTCATATCCGCATCCTTCATGCGGACGAAACGGCGGAAACTCTCCTGCGCGGGATCAGACAGCGTCATGACCTCGTCGCTCCAGTTCACGGGGATGTTCCTGCCCAGGGTCCGCGCCTCCTCCAGAATGTCAGAGACCACAGCGCTGGCGGTGGGCGCCTTGCCGGCTCCACGGCCGTAGAACATCAGATTGTCCACCATGTTCCCGTGTACGAAGACTGCGTTGAATACGTCCTCCACGCTGTGCAGCGGATGGGAGGCGGGCACCATGAAGGGGGCCGTCCTGACATAGAAAGTGCTCCCGTCCTCGGCTCTGCGCGACAGACCCAGCAGCTTGATCGCCATGCCCAGTTCCCTGGCATACAGGAAATCATCGGTTGTCACGCGGCTGATGCCCTCACAGGGGATATCCTCGTAGCGCACGGTCCTGCCGCACATCAGGGAGGAAAGGATGGCGATCTTGCGGCAGGCGTCGTGGCCTTCCACGTCCGCCTCCGGATTCCGCTCGGCGTATCCGTTGATCTGCGCCTGACGCAGCGCATCCTCGAAGGACACGCCGTCGTGCTCCATCCTGGTCATGATATAGTTCGTGGTCCCGTTCAGGATCCCGGCGATATCCGTGATATATTCCGGTGTCAGCGAGGTGTTCATGGGGCGGATGATCGGAATGCCGCCGCCCACGCTGGCCTCGAAGAGATAGCTGCAGCCGTTCTGTCTGGCCGTCCTGAGCAGGGCGGGGCCGTAGGCGGCCACCAGCTCCTTGTTGGAGGTGCAGACGCTGATGCCCCTCTGAAGCGCCTTCTCGGTAAAGGTCCTGGCCGGCTCCTTGCCTCCCATGGTCTCACAGATGATGCGGATATCGGGATCGTTCAGGATGATGTCAAAATCATGCACCACCCGGTCCTGATACCTGCTCCCGGGAAAATCCCTGAGATCCAGGATATACTTGACGTAGATGTCACTCGGCACTGTCCTCCTGATAGTCTCGATGTTGCGGTCGATCAGTTCCGCAACGCCGCTTCCCACAGTCCCGAATCCGAGTATCGCGATATTGATCATGATCGTTTCCTTTCTGTCTCAGTCCCTTCCGCGGACACTGATCTTTCTGACGCCCTCCAGACCGCGGAGTTCCGTGATCATGGCATTGATATCCTCTGTATCCTCCCCGATCTGCATGCTCACGCTCAGGGAGGCAACACCGCTTACAGGTATGCTCTGATGGATGGTCAGGATATTGGCGCGGTGTGCGGCGATGATCGCCAGCAGATCGGACAGAAGGCCCGTCTCGTCGTTGATCTCGCACAGCAGCGTCAATGTGGTGCCCCGCACGTTGTCGTGGAACTCCTCGATATCGTCCTTGAACTTATAGTAGGAGCTGCGGCTGACACCCACTGCGTCGGCAGCTTCATTGACTGTCCTGGCCTTGCCCGAAGCGATCATCTTGTTGACCAGGACCACTTTCTGAAGGACCGCGGGGACCGCGCGCCGGCGGATGAT
>CAMOJW010000126.1 GCA_946617225.1 uncultured Lachnospiraceae bacterium | reverse complement strand
CGGCTGATGCACCAGTCGCGGATGTTGTCGGTCCAGTTGAAGTAGGTCTTCTCCATCCGCTTGGGGATCAGACGGATGTCGCCTTCTTCGATCGCCTTGACGGCAGGTTTGATCAGTTCGTCCATCTTGACGAACCACTGCTGCTTGATCATCGGCTCGACAGTCGTCCCGCAGCGGTCATGGGTACCGACGTTGTGCACATGGTCCTCGATGCCCACGAGGAGACCCATCTCGTCGAGTTCCTTCACGATCGCCTTCCGGCACTCATAGCGGTCCATGCCGCAGAACTTGCCGCCGTTCTCGTTGATCGTCGCGTCGTCGTTGAGGATATTGATCTCCGGCAGCCCGTGGCGCTTGCCGACTTCAAAGTCGTTGGGGTCGTGCGCGGGCGTGATCTTCACGACGCCCGTCCCGAACTCGCGGTCCACGTATGTGTCCGCGACGATAGGAAGCTCGCGGTCCACGAAAGGAAGGAAGACCTTGCGGCCGATCAGGTGCTGATAGCGCTCGTCCTCGGGGTGCACTGCCACCGCGGTATCGCCCAGCATCGTCTCCGGACGGGTCGTAGCGAACTCCAGGAATTCAGTCTTCGAAATGGAACCGTCCGCCTCGATCAGCGGGTATTTGATGTGCCAGAAATGGCCGGCCTGCTCCTCATACTGCACTTCCGCGTCGGAGATGGAAGTCTTGCAGACGGGGCACCAGTTGATGATACGGCTGCCCTTGTAGATCCATCCCTTCTTGTGCATCTTGCAGAAGACCTGGGTGACGGCCCTGTTGCAGCCTTCATCCATGGTGAAGCGCTCTCTGTCCCAGTCACACGAAGAGCCCAGCTTCTTGAGCTGGTTCACGATGCGTCCGCCGTACTCTCTGCGCCAGTCCCAGCATTTCTCCAGGAAGCCCTCGCGGCCCAGGTCAGCCTTGCTGATGCCCTGCTGCTTCAGGCTCTCGATGACACGGACTTCCGTGGCGATGGAGGCGTGGTCGGTGCCGGGCTGCCAGAGGGCGTTATATCCCTGCATCCTCTTGAAGCGGATCAGGATGTCCTGCATGGTGTTGTCCAGCGCGTGGCCCATGTGCAGCTGGCCGGTGATGTTCGGCGGCGGGATCACGATGGTAAAAGGTGTCTTGCTGTGATCCACCTCCGCGTGGAAATATTTCTTTGCTTCCCAGTTCTTATAGATACGGTCCTCGATGCCGTGAGGGTCGTAGGTCTTGGCGAGTTCTTTCTTCATTCTGTGCTCCATTCGCGATCTGGTCTGTCCTGCTCTCCTTCTGTCCTGAAAAGGGCATGAAAAAGGCTCCTCTTCATGAAAGGAATCTATAATATCATAAAGAGAGGACCGGGTTTTGTCAACTTGCCCATGGGGTGCCGATAGTGTATAATACCACCGATGCAGACAGCCGGAAATCGCCTTCCGGCGGACCACGACCCCCTCTGCATCCACGGAGTTCTGTAAATAATATGAGTGAGCGTCAACAAGCATCGACATCTGTCATATCCTGGCTGAAGAGAGGCCTTAGGGACGGTTTTCCCATCTGCATGGGCTATTTTGCCGTCAGTTTTGCCCTGGGGATCGCCGCCAGGCGCATCGCCATGACCTGGCTGCAGGCCGGTCTCATGAGCATGGGCCTCGTGGCCAGCGCGGGGGAATTTGCCGCCCTGGTCCTTCTGGAGAGCCATGCCGGCGTCATCGAGATGGTCAGCACCTGTATCGTCGTCAACCTGCGGTACTTTCTCATGAGCTGCGCCCTCTCGCAGAAACTGTCCCCCGAACTGCCCCTGTATCACCGCTTCTTCCTGGCCCAGGGGATCACGGACGAGATGTTCGCGCTGTGTACGGCCGTGGACGGCTGGCTGGTGCCCGCCTATTCCTACGGCATGATGATCATCAGTATCTTCGGATGGACACTGGGGACGATCCTCGGCGTGCTGGCCGGCAACATCCTGCCCGCGCAGGTCGTGGCAGCTCTGAGCGTGTCCCTGTACGGCATGTTCCTGGCCATCATCATCCCGCCCGCGAGACGGGACGCTTTTATCGGAGGACTGGTGGCGGTCTCCATGCTCGCCAGCTGGCTGTTCTCCGTTCTCCCCGTGCTCAGGACCATCACGGGCGGTTTCAAGGTGATCATCCTGACCGTGCTTCTGGCCGGTGCCGCCGCCCTGCTCCGTCCCCTGGAGGACGAGCACCCTGAGACAGAACAAGGAGGTCAGTCATGAATACATACGCCGCCCTCCTGATCATGGCCCTCACCGTCTATATGATCCGGCTCCTGCCGCTGCTGTTCCTGCGCAGAGAGCTGAAGAACCGCTTCCTGCGCTCGTTCCTTCACTATGTGCCCTACGTGACGCTCGCCGTCATGACTTTCCCGGCCATCCTGGAAGTCACGGAGAACCCGCTGGCAGGCGCCCTTGCGCTGATCGCCGGCCTGATCACGGCCTGGGTGAACGGGGACCTCTTCCTGGTAGCTGTCACCTGCTGCGCGGCGGTGTTCCTCACCGGCCTGATCCTGTGACAAATTTAGATTCTTTTCATTTTCTCTTAGTACAATCTTTCTTGTTTTTGGAGGGCTTCGATCTCAGAATAGTAGTTGATCCGAGAATTTTACCGACGGCCGTATTCCGACCTTATGATATACCTTATAAAACACCTTATGAGATAAGGGAAAGGATGTGTACAGCGATGATGAACAAGCTCCGTTATAAGCTCTCTCGGTTTATGCAGGGCAGGTACGGCGTGGACAATCTGTCCCGTTTTCTCTCCGCTGTGCTGCTCGTCTATATACTGGTATCCATGTTTCTTCACTTCCGCTACTCCTCCGCCGTCTCCCTGGTCCTCCTGTTCCTGATCTACTTCCGCACCTTCTCGCGGAATATCCGGAAGAGATATGAAGAGAACCAGAAGTTCCTGCGTTTCCGCGACCGGTTCACTTCCTTTTTCCGGAACTTCCGCTCGGACTGGGCGCAGCGCAGGGAGTACCACATTTACAAATGCCCCAACTGCAGCCAGCGGATCCGCATCCCCCGCGGAAAGGGACGCATCATGGTGCGGTGCCCGCGCTGCGGCAACGAATTTGAAAAGAGGAGCTGAACATGTTCGGCTATATCGTCGCCAACGAACCGGAACTGAAGATAGGTGAATACCGCCTCTACCGCAGTTACTACTGCGGACTGTGCAGAGATCTCAGGGACAGTTACGGAGGGATCGGCCAGCTGACGCTGAGCTACGATACCACGTTCCTGTCTTTTTTGCTGACCAGCCTGTATGAGCCCGCCGACGAGGCACAGGGACAGACGCGCTGCATCGCGCATCCGTTTGAGGATCACCCCACGAGGCGCAACGAGTTCACCCGCTACTGCGCAGACATCACTGTGCTCCTCTCCTACTACGCCGCTCTGGACGACTGGAAGGACGAGCGCAGCGTGAAGAAACTCGCCGCCTCCCGTCTCCTCAGGTCCGGCAGGGACCGCGCGGCGGAAAGATGGAAAGAAAAGGCGGAAGCTGCCGAGCGGCAGCTGGCGCTGCTCCACCGCTATGAAGAGGAGGGATCTTCCGACCTGGATGCCGTCAGCGGGGCTTTCGGCGAGCTGATGGCGGAGTTTTTTGTCTGCAGGAAGGATATCTGGGAGCCCACCCTCCGGCGCATGGGCTTCTACCTGGGCAAGTTCATCTACCTGCTGGATGCCTACGATGACCTGGAGGAGGACCGTAAGAACGGCTCCTACAATCCCCTCCTGCTGTCCATGGACGGCGACCCGGCCCTCGACGACCGCGTGAGACAGATCCTCACGATGATGATGGCCGAGTGCTGCAGCGCTTTTGAGACCTTGCCCATTGTGGAAAATGTGGGTATACTTCGAAATATACTCTACTCCGGCGTGTGGACGCGCTACGACGCCGTGCGGGAGCAGAGAATGAAAGGATCTCCGGCTGCAGACGCATCTGATACGCAGCCCGGAGCAGAGATCAAAGACGCTCCGGAGACTGACGCGCCTGACGCGCAGCCCGGAGCAGAAATGAAAGACGCCCCGGAGACTGACGCGCCTGACGCGCAGCCCGGAGCAGCGACGGAACACAGAGAGGAAACAGACGATGTCGGATCCCTATAAGGTCCTGGGACTGGACCGCTCAGCTTCGGAGGAAGAGATCAAAAAAGCCTACCGCACACTGAGCAAGAAGTACCACCCGGATGCCAACATCAATAATCCGCACAAGGAGAACGCCGAAGAGATGTTCAAGCTGGTGCAGGAAGCCTACCAGCAGATCATGTATGAGAAGCAGCACCCCTACGCCTCCTCCGGCAGCAGCGGCCCGTATGCGAACGAGAATCCGTACGCGGGCGGCAACCCTTACGCTAACGGGAATCCGTACGCGGGCGGGAATCCTTATTCCAATGGCAATCCTTATTCAAACGGAAATCCCTACTCGAGCGGAAGTACACATTATTACACGGACTTCAACGAGTTCATGCGGGATTTCATGAACGGGAACTTCACCGGCGGCCAGGCCTACGGGCAGGGCGGCTACGGCGGGCAGCAGTACGGTTACGGACAGAGCGGACACAGTTACGCGGACAGCGACGAGATGCTCCATCTGCGGGCTGCCGCCAATTATATCCAGAGCGGGCATTTCCGGGAGGGCATCAACGTCCTGGACAACATGCCCGAGGAACAGCGCATGGCCGACTGGTACTATCTCCACGCCGTCGCCCATATGAATCTCGGAAACAACGTCCAGGCTCTCTCCGATGCGGAGACGGCCGTATCCATGGACCCCGACAACCTCAGCTACCGCCGCCTGGTGGAGCGGCTCCAGTACGGAAGCGACTGGTACCGGCAGCGCCAGACGCCTTACCGCTACAGCAGCGGAGGGACGGGCAGCTGGTGCATCCGCATGTGCCTCCTGAACGCCTTCCTCAACATCATGTGCGGAGGAGGCGGGCTGTGCTGCGGCCGGGGATTCTGAGAATATCTGTTAAATGACATCACAGGCAGGCTGTCGCATCAGCGACAGCTCTGTTTTTCTGTGTGGTCTCTAAGGCCTGATCAATGGATGACCATATCTCTAGATCTCACTACAGCTGATATATTTCTGTTGCTGTAGACCTCTCGTCCTCTAAAGACCTCTGATCGTCATTACAACTGATGATTTCCTGTTCTCGTGATGATTTCTGGCCTCCTTGGAGGCAGAGCTGCGTCAGCAGCTCTTGTCAACAGTCGACCGTCTTCCGGGGCAGCTGTCAAGGACGCCACCGGCGAGGTATACCGGTTCCTTGACAGCTGCCCCGGAAGATGGTTATCGATAGTTATCAAGACATCAATTAAATACTTACACCACCTTATAATCCCTCACAGCCCACTCCTGCTCATACAGTTTTCTCTCCGTCCCGCAGTGAGGACAGATCTTTCCCTCCTGCAGCGAGAGCGATGCCCCGCAGTTCCTGCAGCGCAGGAAGGAGGGACCGCAGACGGCCTGGGTCCTGCAGGCGGCCGATTTGACCAGGTGCAGGCGGACTTTCTCCCTTTTGCGGCGCACTCTCCCGTCCTTCTCCTGAAGGAGCTGCAGCTCGGCGCTGACCACGGCCTCCTGCATCTGTGGACCGCTCTTGTAATCGTCCAGACGGATCTCCGCCACTTCCATATCGATCACATCCCGATATTTCTTCAGGCAGGCGCCGATCCGGTCGTCTGCCTGTTTGCTTTCCGTAAAAGCAGACGCCCCCAGATCTTCTCCGTAATGGATCGCGGCGAGAATGTTTTCGACCCAGCTGTAGAAACCCTGCAGGGAGAACAGCGGGTCGTTCCTGCGGACGAGCTTCTCCTGCGAGCTGTCCCTCTCCTGCTCCCTGCGGATCGCTTTACGCCGTCCCCGGATGTAGCGGAAGGATGCCCCCGCCTGCAGGAAGGGAAAGACGAACAGGAAGAACAGGATCTCTCCGAAAAAGACCACCGCAGCTGTCGGAAAAGCCACTGCAAAAATGGTCGCCGCTATCCGCAGGATAAACATGCCCTCGTAATCCCAGGATGCCTGCATAGCCCCGTACAGGCACAGCAGGAAGACCGGGATCCCGATGAGCAGGCCGACGCGCTTCACATAAGTCTCCCGCACTTCCGTAAACCGCGCGTACTCCGCCTCGTAATCCGGGCGGAGACTGAACTGGGAGACGCGGGTCCCGAGATCCTCAACGGAGAATCTGGTCCCGCAGTAATCGCAGCCGTCCAGGAGGTTCTCCCGCGTCGACCGGCTCCCGCAGTTCGGGCAGATTACTATGTCACCGCCCTTGCGCTCCGCAGACAGCAGGCGGTAATGTGCCGTCTCGTAGGCGTTCTTGGTGTAGAGCGGCTTCTTATCCCCTGCCCTGCTGAAGGTCTGATGCAGTTCCAGGGTCTCCGCGGCGTCCGTGATCCGGTACTTGCCGTCGAAGAACATCTTTTTGCGCACGGCGGGCATACCCTCGTACATCACCCTCTCCGCCTCCGTGCGGGACACGATCCTCTTCGCGTCCAGCCGCCGCTTCTGCAGCGTGAGGATATGCAGGAAGATCTGGGTCGTGTCGTTCTGGATCTGCGCATTCTCCCTGACGCCTGTCTCCCCGAGAAAATCCGCCAGGTCTCTGCGGAAATCCCGCAGCAGGCGCTCCATGTCGCTGCCGTCGGCCGTGACGACGGTGATCTCCGG
>CAMOJW010000125.1 GCA_946617225.1 uncultured Lachnospiraceae bacterium | reverse complement strand
GCTCTGTAAGCGCGGCGCTCTTGCTCCAGCCGTTGAAGATGCGGTTCCAGGTCGCGGCTTCCATGCCCGGAATGCTGGGCTGGTAGAGTTCCATCGCATCGCCGGAATCAGGATGTACATCTTTGTAGCGGAAATACTGGGTGGATAAGATCACATTCTGCGTCCCGTCATTATACCAGAAGCGGTATCCGATACGGGCATTCTCACCTTCATCAACTATGGTATAGATACTGAAGCCTGCTGCCTCGAAACGCACAGTCCGGCCTTCTGTTTCAGCATCTACAATGTCTCCGCTGTCACTGCCATCCGCAAAGTGGACCACCTGTGTGGCTGCTGCGTCATCCCGGTCTGCAGCTCTGTCAGCCAGTTCGATCTTTACATCGATCGTTGTCCCTTTCCTGGGCTGATACTTCACATCCGGATCACTCTTGTCCACGATCTTGATATCAAACACGCGGGCGTACGAAGCAGACCCGGCTTTCCATCCAAGGGCGCTCTCTGCCTTTGATACATACTCACTGTATACAGAAGATGTGCTCCCGTCGTCCTGCGCAGGCGGAAGTATCTCTTCAACCGCCAGGTCCGCGTTCTCCGGGATGCCTGTTTCGGCCCCGTAAGTCGCTGTGATCCTGTAGTTGTGCCCGTCACTCGCCAGCACCGTCTTCTCGATGGTCGTCTCGACGACCGCGTACACGGAGAAACTGTCCGCGTCAAAAGTCACGCACCCTTTGTCCCGGCTGTCTGCGGAGGCCTCGAGCACCTCGGTCTCCGGCTTGTCGGGATCACGGTCACGGTCCCTGGTACGAGGGGTCTCGTCGGTCCTCTCCACGGTGCCGTCCTCACGGAGCTCTGTGGCGGGGAAATGAACAGCGCAATACTCCGCGGACTCCTTGTACGCCTTGCGGCCGAAGTCCACGGTCACTGTCACGGGGGTCTCCGGCTGGATCTCGTGGCCCTCCGCGTTATAGATCTTCAGATCGAACATGGCGAGAAGCTTACGTGTGCCGTCTGTGCTTCCCGACTCTGCGCCTGCGGCGGATGTCTTCCCGCCGGCGGTCCGGCCGGCAGTCTGATCAGCTGCCTGCTCCTGCACCGCCTCCATGGCAAACTCTTTATAATCCTTATAGTCCTTGTCCCGAGTGGTCAGAGCTGTCGCCTTGAACACCGCATCCGCGGGGATGCCGCTGTCCGCGCCGCCTGATACGGTCAGCTTGTAGGATGCGCCTTCCACCTCCAGTTCCGTGGTGAAAGGGACGCCCGTCCTCTCCTCAGCGGCGGTCTGATCGGCCGCCTTATCGTCCGCCAGGTCGTCCTTCTGACCTTCGGTCTGATCTGCACTCTGTCCGTCGGTCTGATCGACGGACTGATCATCGGCTTGAGCATCGGACTGGACGGCGGCCTGTTCTTCTTTCGTTTCATCCGTCTCCGGAACTTCTGCCTGGATCTCGTCAGCTATATCGGCTTCCTGAGCTGCTCCTGCCTCCGGATCTGCGGTCGACGTCGATTCCACCTGTGCGTCCGAAGCGCGCTTGGCCGCTGTCTGCTCCACCGGGGCCGCTGTGACCTCCTGCGGCTCCTCCTCGCTTTCCGCAGCGCTTCCGGGCTCCTCGACGGCAGTCCGGGCAGCAAAAATACCCACGTGCTCCCCATCTTCCGCCGTCAGGGTGATGGCGGGCAGGATCAGCGCGTAGGACGTAGTAAATACGACCACACTCATCAGGAAAGTCAGAATGCGGTAATAGGTCTTGTTTTTAAACGTTATATATCCGGCCTTGGAATATCTGTCGGAACGTTCTGTCATTGTATTATGCCTTACCCTGTTAGAATGAAACGACTGTCTGCAGCAACCCCTCACTGCGGCATCGTCAATGTCCCTTGCTGTCAACCCCATCATACAGCAGGGACAGTCTATTGAATCGTCTAAACATAGCCTTTTCTGCACTGCGTTGGACACACCTCAGTGCAGGTGGACCTGTTTAACACTTTATTATATCATGAAATATAATATACACAAATAGTTCATTAACTGAGACCGGCAGTGCCCCGAAGATCCCTCTGCCGGTAAAAAAACAGAGTTGCCGGTCAAAGCATGAATTGCATAAATATTCCTCGAAGACCTTTCGGAAACGCCGGTACTTCATTTTTCAGAGCCATAGGCGAATGAAAAATGTTAGTACCGCTGCGTTTCTGATGAGCGAGAGCGCGTCTTCGAGGAATTGTTTATGTATGAATATGCTTAGCGCGACGACCCCGTTTTTTACACCAGCGCTTCCATCTGCGCGATCACGTCCCCGAACACTTCCAGGGCTTGGTCTACAGGTTTTGAAGTCGACAGATCCACACCGGCGATCTTCAGGAGGCTCACCGGATCCTGGGTGCAGCCGCTCTTCAGGAACTCCAGGTACGGCCTGACGGCCGTTTCGCCCTGCTCCAGGATGCGGTGCGCGATGGCGACCGACGCAGAGAAGCTCGTCGCGTACTGGTAGACGTAGAAATCGTAGTAAAAGTGCGGGATCCTGCACCACTCGTAGGCGATCAGGGGATCCGAGACCATGGCCGGGCCGAAATACTGTTTATTCAGCTCCAGATACAGTTCGCTGAGCGCGCCGGCTGTCAAAGGCGTTCCCTCCTCCGCCATGGCATTGGATCTGCGCTCGAACTCCTCGAACATGGTCTGGCGGTAGAGCGTACCTTTGAAGCTCTCCAGGTAGTGGTTGAGAAGGTAGGCTTTCTCTCCGGGGTCCTCCGCCCGGGCCAGCAGGTATTCGAGAAGCAGGATCTCATTGGTCGTGGAGGCGACTTCCGCAACGAAGATCTTGTAGCGGGAGTTCAGATGGCTCTGCGCATGCTCGGAGTACCAGGTGTGCATGGAGTGGCCCATCTCGTGCACGAGGGTGAAAACATCGTCCAGCGTATCGGTATAGTTGAGCAGCATGTAGGGGTGGACGCCGTAGACGCTCGAGGAGTAGGCGCCGGAGCGCTTGCCCTCGTTCTCGTACACGTCGATCCACCGCTCCTCATAAGCCCTGCGGACGACGGACAGATACTCCTCTCCCAGAGGTGCCAGCGCCTTCAGGGACAGCTCCTGCGCTTCTTCGTAGGTGACCTTCCTGTCGTGATCGGCGACCATGGGCACATAGACATCGTACATGTGCAGTTCGTCCACGCCGAGCATCTTCTTGCGCAGGGCGACGTAGCGGTGCATGCAGTCCAGCCGCTTATGGACGCTCTCGATCAGGCGGTCACAGACGGCGGGGTCGACGTTGTTTGCGTCCACCGCCGCGGTGAACGTAGAGGGATATTTCCTGGCGCGTGCGTAGAAGATCTGCTGCTTGACCTGGCCGTCATAGAGCGCAGCCCAGGTGTTCGCGAACTCGCTGTAGCGGGTATAAAATTTTTCGAATACCTCCCTGCGCAGCTCCCTGTCCGGGGACATCTGCAGCGGGACGAAACGGCCATTGGAGATCTGGATCTCATTGCCCTCCCGGTCCGTGACGGAGGGGAACTTCAGGTCGGCGTTGGACAGCATGCTGAAACCGTTATAGGCTGTCTGCGCCATCTCCCCGGCGGAGGCGAGCATCTGCTCCATTTCTTTGCTCAGGGTGTGGTCCTTCCTGCGGCGGATCTCCCGGATCGTGATCTCGTAGTCCCTGATCCCGGGCTCCTCCTCACAGAAGCGGGCCAGCACATCGTCCGGGATCGAGAGGATCTCGGGCTCGATATAGGCCAGTTCCTCGCTGATCCTGACGGCTGCGCTCTGCGCCTTCAGCTGCATCTCCTGGTAGTGGGCGTTCCCGGTGTCCTGGTCCTGGCGCATGAAGGCGTAGCCGCCGACGCGGTCCAGCTTCAGGTCGCACGCGTCGTACAGTTTCAGCGCCGCATACAGGTTTCCGGCGCTCTCCGCCAGGCGTCCCTCATAAGCTGCGACCTGTGCTGCCAGGTCCCCGGCCTCTCCCAGTTCCTTCTCCCAGAGAGCCTCGTCCGGATAGATATCCTCCAGGCGCCAGGTCATCTCTTCCGGCACTTCCTGTCTCTGCAGCAGTTTTTCGTTCATGTTCCGTGATCTCCTTTTCTAAAACGAACCGCGCAGGGGACGGTCCTCTGCGCGGTAGTTATGCGATACTCAGTGCGCGTCCACCAGTTCCGGCAGCAGCGCCTGAGCCATGTTGAGGCCGTGGTCGCTGCAGCGTTCCAGATCGATGGTCATATCGGTGAAGAGAACGCCTCCCTGCGGATCGCAGGTGCCTTTCATGAGGCGCACGAGGTGCTTGGCGTCGATCTCGTCCTTTTTGTTATCCACCAGCTCTTCGAGGCGCTCCGCCTCCGGATACTTCTCAAAAACTTCCTTCTCGAAGATCTCCAGGGAGACTCGCAGAGACTGGAGCGTGAGGTCTGACAGCTCCTGCAGCTCCTGGCTGGCCTCCTCATGGATCAGCGCTTTGCCGGACCGCACGAGCTCTTCGTATTCCACGATGTTCTCCGCGTGGTCGGAGATCCGCTCCAGGTCGTCCACCACCATGATCATCCTGTAGAGCCGGTTCAGGTGGTGCCTGTGGAGATCGAGGACGCGCAGTTCGACGAGTTTGTCCACGATCGCCTCGGCCAGATAGTCCACGGTCTCCTCGTTCTCTCTCACCTGTTCGGCGATCCCGGGATCATGGTTGAAGAAACAGAGGATCGCCAGCGAGAGGTTCTTCACGGCGATCTGGCCCATACGGGTGACCTCCCTGTGGGCGAGGTCGATGGCGACTGCCGGCGGGATCTTGTCCGTCTGGGTGAGATAGACGAGTTTTCTGTCCTTGCCTTTGCGGCGCTCCTGATCCGAGATCGGGATGAGGCGCTCCGCCAGGGCGACGATCTTCTCGGTAAAAGGCAGCAGTACCAGCACGGCAAAGATCGCAAAGATCGTGTGCGTATTGGCGATCTGTCTGGCAATATTGCCGGGGGACAGGTTCTGGATGAAAGTCAGGATCTGCGGGAAGATGGTGATCACTGTGAGGACCAGCAGCGCGCGGATCGAATTGAACAGGAGGTTCAGGACCGCGCAGCGCTTGCCGGCGCGGTTGGCAGTCAGGCCTGCGAGCAGGTTGGGCGTGACCGAGCCCACTGCCGCACCGATGACCAGGTAAACGGCGGTCCGGTAGTCGATGATCCCCTGCATGGCAAAGGCCTGGAAGATAACTGTCGCTGATGACGAGCTCTGCAGCAGGGCCGTGAACGCGATGCCGAACAGCACTGTGATCACCGGGTTGGAAAGCGTCGACAGGAAAGAGACGAATGCTTTGGTCTGCGACAGGGGCGTGATAGCCGACTTCATGAAGGAGATGCCTACGAACAGCATGCCGAATCCGAGGATCACGCTGCCGATATCACGTGTCCTCTTGTTCTTCAGGAACAGAGTCATGACCGCGCCGAGGAAAAGGATCAGCGGCGCATAAGCGCTGATATTGAACGCCGTGATCTGCGCCGTCACGGTGGTACCGATGTTGGCGCCCATGATGACACCGATCGCCTGGACCAGCGTCATCAGTCCCGATGTGACAAAACCGATCACCATCACATCCGTTGCGGAAGAACTCTGGATCAGGATAGTGACGGCGATGCCGGCGAGGACCGAGGTGATCTTGTTTTTGGTCGCCTTGCCGAGCAATACCCGGAGGTTGTCACCGCAGGCATTGCGAAGACCCGTCGACATGATCGTCATGCCGTACAGGAACAGGCCTACACCACCCAGTAACGAAAATGCTTCATATACTGACATTCTGCTCTCCTTTGGACCGGCTGTAAGGAGCCTGCCGGTATCATATCACGATTTTGACTCAGAATATATGATAACAGTTCTATGTCAAGTCTGCCCCATGTTTATGTAAAATCAGTGTAAAAAAACATTATTTCCGGCTGCGCTCAGGGAAGTGACCGGGGCAGTGACCGGGACAGTGCTCAGGGCAGCGACTCGATCACGTCTTCATAGAGGAGCGCATCCGTGTCATAGATATAGGCTTCTCCTTCTGCGTTTCTGTAGTTCAGAAGCACACCGTCCTCTGTCTTCGGATACGGGGAAGGGCTGATGCGCAGAGAGGTGCCGTCTCCGAAGTCCAGAAGGACGCCGGACATATCCGTCTGTTCCTTCCTGGGATGACCCGCTCCGGCGTCGGCGATCATCCTGTACAGGGCACTGGCCCTGCTCTTGCTGACGCGCGTGCTCCCCTCCCCCTCATGAAGCACGATCGAGCTGTGATCCTCCCCATAGACGAAACTGCCTGCCAGCTCCTGCAGATATACATGATGCCTGTACATCAGTCTTCCCGCATAGCCGAGCGGAACCGCCAGAAGGATCAGGAGCACTGCAACTGCCGCCACAGACGACGGCAGCATCCAGTCTCTGCGCGGAGCGCGTTCTTTTTTGCGGAGGGATTCATACATGAAAATACCTCAGATGGGATACCGCCATTTCTTGTCGGATCCACTACACCTGGTCTCTTGCTCCAAATCGTAGTGACCTATCTATGGATTGCACTACTGCCGATGGATTTTCTGTTTCCGTAGTGACTTCCTGACCTTAACAGGTCTTTGAGTTTCACTACAGCTGCTGAATTCCTGTTCTTGTGATGACCACCCGGTCTCATCAAGAGTCAAGTCCTGAATTGTGTGTAAATTCCTTTAGGCATTTTTTTCAGGGGATGCG
>CAMOJW010000124.1 GCA_946617225.1 uncultured Lachnospiraceae bacterium | reverse complement strand
ACCCCATCGCTATGGAGCAGGGTCTTACCTTCGCTATCCGCGAAGGCGGCCGTACCGTCGGTTCGGGCCGTGTTGCTACCGTCATCGACTGATAGAGCGGAGCATGCCCGGGCGTTGCCGATGAGCAATGCCAGATGGTAGAAAAGCTTTGGAGAGGACCTTTTGCTGCGGCAGAAGGTCCTCTTTATCTGTGCAGAACGATAATGAACTGTGCATAGATAAGACAGAGGCCTGCCGATGGATGAAGTGCCATCAGCGGCAGGCAGGAGGAGGTCCCGACGATGAGCGAGGATCATAGGGAAGCCGGAAACACAGATCGATATTTCGTCCGCATCCGCAGGAGACTGGAGGATTCTCCGGCCCTGGCTGCCGTCGTTCTGTTCCTGGTAACGGCACTGGCTGCGGGGGCGGCAGGTGCTGCGGTCACAGCCGGCAGAGGTCCGGTCTCCGGACTGTATGCCGGGGAACAGTCTGCATCTATCTCAGGGGATACCGCGGAAATACTGGCCGGCCGACTCCTTCTGAGAGAATGGGAGCAGCGTCCGGTGCTGCCCGTGCAGCTGGAGATCACTGTCGGGGAGATGACCGGGACCGCAGGCGAGGGAACCGCAGATACTGTGGAGTACGCCCTCTCCCTTACAGAGAAGAAAAGGGAAGCTCTCGATCTTCTGAGAGCCAGCAGCGAGGTGCCCGAGGGCGACGCCCTCTGGAAGGCGTTTTCCGATTCCGTCATTCTGGGGGATTCCAGAGTGGCCGGTTTTTCCGTCTATCACTTCCTTCCCGAGAAGAGGGTGCTGGCTGAGATCTCCTCGACAGTCAAGGACGTGGACAATTACCTGGACACACTGGGCAAAATGGCCCCCAGGAGGATCTATCTCAGCTACGGGATCAACGATATCGCGATCTTTCCCTCCCTCTCGGCGGAGGAATATGCGGATCTTGTCATCACAGAGGCCGGGCATCTGCGGGAGAAGTGTCCCGATGCGGTGATCTGCATCAATTCGATCCTGCCGGCACAGCAGGCCGCCCTCGACAGAGGACCCATCTGGGAGAGGATCCCGTCTTACAGCGAGGCCATCCGCAAACGCTGTGAGAAGGAAGGGTACTGTTATATAGACAATACCGCACTGGCGGAGCAGCACAAGGACCTGTATGGGGAGGACGGCGTCCACATGGTCTCGGAGTTCTATCCTTTCTGGGCGCAGAACATGCTCAGCAGTGCACAGGTCTATGAGGCGCGGAGACTTCTTGAGGAGGGCGCGGAAGATGAGTGAAAACGATAACACCGCCCTCAGAAGGGAACGCAGGAGGCAGGAACGGAGACGCAGGGAGCAGCAGCTCAGGATCAGAACGGGAGCTCTCGCTGTGGGAGCAGTGCTGCTGATCGCCGCCCTGGTGCGCATTGCCGCTCTGAAGACTGACGTTGCGTCACAGAGCGCGACAGCGATCTCCGAAGCTGCGGAGGAGGAGACTGCCGTTCAGAACGCGGAGGGATCGCAGGAGGAGACGGAGATATCGCAGGAGGAGACGGAGGGGGGCGATGCGGAAGAGTATGTCATCGAATCGCTCCCCGGTGCAGCGGGCATCCTCCGGACGGAGGACCGCCTGTACAAGCTGCCTTTGATCCCGGAAACGGAAGATACAGAACAGCTGAGAGCTTCTCTTGCAGCTCTGGCCGGGGGAGAGACCCGCGTGACCCTGATCGCCATCCCCTCGGCAGCCTGTGTGGACCGGCCGGAAGGCCTGGAAGAGCCTGATGCGGAGAGGGGAGCACTGAAAGGACTCTTCGAGAAGGGAAGCATGCGGGACAAGGCCAAAACAGCCTACGATGCGATCCGCAGCGCCTATGCCGGGCAGACGGAGATGGGGGAGAACGGACTCCCCGTCGTCGAGCTGGGACAGCAGGATGGAAACTACTACAGGACAGACACCGCCATCACTCCCCGGGGAGCTGAGCGGGCCCTCCCGGCCGTGCTGGAGGCGCTGGGTATTGAGAAACTCGACGCAAAGTGCGATACTATAATAGTAAAGAATGACTACAGAGGCATTCTGGGTGAGACGGCAGGCAGTGATCTGCGGGAGGCTTTTTCGGTCCCTGTTCCGGAAGAAGGGATGAGGATGGCCGTGAGCGGTACGGAGGCAGACGGACGATCGCGGAGCTCCGCCTCCCTCTATGAGGAGAGCCTGCTGGACAGTGAGGATCCTTTCCGGGTGTACTTTGGGGGAAGTGCACTGGCCCGGATCAGGATCGCCGGCAGCGAAGGAGACAGTCTGATCCTGGTCACGGACCGGGACTCTGTCAACATGGTTCCTTTCCTGCTGCCATATTACAGGGAGATCACGGTCGTCATGCCTCAGCGCGGCCTGCCTGCGGGTGCGGAGACGCTGGAGCAGGTGTCCGCGTCCCGGCCCGGCACGGATATACTGATCCTGTGTGCGGCCGGTACTGTCTTAAATGATGAGACGTTTGCGGGTTTTCTGCAGACGGGGGGAGAATAAACGACACATTATTCTCAGTTGCTGACGGAAAGGATGGAAGTCGTGAACGGGGTTGAAAATGAGAAAAAGGGGACTCAGGCCAAGAATCACCTGACGCCTGAAGAGGTGGACCGCATCCTCCTGGAGAACGGTGAACTTGAGCAGTTCGATGAGCTGATGATGTATTATGACAGCGCCATGGTGGAGGTGCGCACCAAACTGGAAGTGCTGAACAAGGAGATGACGCTGAAACAGCGCAGGAATCCGTTTGAGTACATCAAGAGCAGGCTCAAGAAATCCACCAGCATCTATGAGAAACTGGTGGCCCGTGATATCCCTTTTACGGTGGAGAATATAGAGAAGAACCTGAACGATATCGCCGGTGTCCGCGTGATCTGCGCATTCATCGACGACATCTACGGGATCCGGGACGCGCTGGCCAGACAGGACGACGTCGAGATCCTTCAGGAGAAGGATTATATCGCTTCGCCCAAGGCCAACGGCTACAGGAGCCTTCACATCATCCTGCGGGTGCCGATCTACATGTCGCAGGAGAAGAAACTCATGAACGTGGAGGTGCAGTTCCGCACGATCGCCATGGATTTCTGGGCGAGCGTGGAACACAAGATGAAATACAAGAAGGTGATCAAAAACGCCGAGAGCATCTCGGAAGAGCTCAAGTACAGCGCGGACATGATCAACCAGCTGGACCGCCGCATGCTGCAGATCCGCGACCGGATCGCGGAAAGTGACGAAGAGATCCTGGAGGAGAAGCAGACGCAGACCCCCAGGACCCCTATCATGCCGCTGCGGCATCCGTACAGTTCCGATTAAAACATTCCATCAGGAAGCAGAGATATCCGATGCCCGGTCAGGGCTGCCAGCGTCCGCTGGCGCCGCAGGGAAGACTGAGCCCTCTGCCCGCGACCGGCAGGCCGATCTCGTCCGCCTCCACGCTGCCGCGGCTGTGCGGCCTGTCCAGGCTGCTGTGAAGGAGCCAGGTCAGGGCGGCGGGCTGCAGGCCGGTGGTATAGGAGTTGAGCAGCACGAAGAGCGGTTCCTCCGAGAGAAGCAGCCGGCATCTCGTCAGGAAGGGATAGAGGCTGTCTTCGATCTTCCAGATCTCACCTTTGGGCCCGCGTCCGTAGGAAGGCGGGTCCAAAATTATGGCATCATAGCGGTTGCCCCTGCGGATCTCCCTTTCCACAAATTTGCCGCAGTCATCCACCAGCCAGCGGATCGGTGCTTCCGACAGACCGGAGACAGCTGCATTCTCCCTGGCCCAGGTCACCATGCCTTTGGAAGCGTCCACATGCGTCACCTGTGCGCCGGCAGCGGCTGCTGCCAGGGTGGCGCCTCCGGTATAGGCGAACAGATTCAGGACACGGACGGTGCGCCCGCTTTCCACGGCACTGCGGATCCGGGCCCCGGTCCAGTCCCAGTTGACGGCCTGTTCCGGGAACAGTCCTGTGTGTTTGAAACTGAAGGGTTTCAGACGGAAGGTCAGATCCCCGTAGCGGATGCTCCATTCGGAGGGCAGATCGAAGAACTCCCACTCCCCGCCGCCGCGGCTGCTGCGGTGGTAATGGGCGTTGGGGCGGCTCCACTCGCGGCCCCGGGGGGTATTCCAGATCACCTGGGGATCCGGCCGGATGAGTCTGTACTGGCCCCACCGCTCCAGCTTCTCACCGCCGGATGCATCTATCACTTCATAATCTGTCCATTTATCGGCTGTCCACATGGCTGCAGCTCCTTTGCCTTTGATCCCCGCGCGTATGTGCGGCGGTTTTTTCGATACTATCCACTGTACAATGCTTTGTTCGAAAAGGCAACCCAATATCCCGCCGTGTTTGCACACGCGGGGATGACGCCGTTTCCGGTTTCGGGAGGGAAGGACCGTGCCCAAAAAGAATAACCGCAACACGCGCGGGCGCATCATAGCCGCCGCGTGGAAACTGTTCTATGAGAACGGCTACGAGGAGACCACCATAGAAGACATCATCTACGAGTCGCAGACATCCCGGGGCTCTTTCTACCACTATTTCAGCGGCAAGGATGCCCTGCTGGGAACGCTCGCCAGTGTTTTCGACGAGAAATACGCCGAACTGGAGCAGACCATCGACCCGGAAGAGGACGCGGTGCAGATCCTGTGCAGGCTGAATCATGAGCTTTTTGCCATGATCGAGGACAGGATCTCCAGAGACCTGCTGGCGAGGCTGCTTTCCACGCAGCTCCTGGCACAGGGCGAGAGATCCCTCCTGGACAGGGACCGCATTTATTTCCGGCTCCTGCGCAGGATCATCTCGCGGGGGCAGGAGAGGGGGCAGCTGCGGCGCGACTGCAGTTCCAACGACATCATCAAAGCCTATGCGCTCTGGGAGCGAGCCCTGCTGTATGACTGGTGCCTCTGCAGCGGCGATTATTCCCTGGTGGCCTACTGTGACAGGATGACCCCGCTGTTTCTGCAGAGCTGGCGTGGATGAACGGGAAATGTACTGACTGATACATCCAAAAACGTACAGTCAATTTAGCGTAAATATCCAAAGTTTTTTACAATTCAGACAGAATGATGTACAGAATCCGTTCTATACATCATTCTGCATTTTATTCTGATAAAGACTATGCTATAATAGCCTCCGTTGACTGTTTTTATAGGAGGAGTATCTATGACTATTGCACAAACATTGATCATCGTGACTATGGCGGCGTACATGATGGGCATGCTTCTGGTCGGTGTGATCTTCAGCCGCAAGGGGTCCAGCGACACATCGGACGCCTTTTACATCGGCGGGAGAGGCCTCGGACCGCTCGTGACGGCCATGAGCGCGGAGGCGTCCGACATGAGCAGCTACCTGCTGATGGGACTTCCGGGCCTGGCCTATCTGGCGGGCGTTGCGGAAGTCGGCTGGACCGCGATCGGACTGGCGGCGGGGACATATCTCAACTTCCTGCTCGTGGCCAAACTTCTTCGGAGATATTCCGAGAGGATCGGCGCCATCACGATCCCGGACTTTTTCTCCAGGCGTTACGGAGACGCCGGGCACAGGATCTCGCTGGTGGCAGCCCTGATCATCCTGATCTTCTTCATTCCCTACACGGCTTCCGGCTTCAAGGCGGTCGGCACGCTCTTCAACAGCCTGTTCGGCGTGGAGTATCATTTTGCCATGGTCATCGGCGCGATCATCATCGTCGCCTATACCACCATGGGCGGATTCATGGCGGTCTCCACGACTGACCTGATCCAGAGCATCTTCATGTCCATCGCGCTGATCGTGATCGTATTCTTCGGGATCTCGCAGGCCGGCGGCATGGCGGTCGTGGCGGAGAACGCCAGGGCGCTCCCCGGTTACCTGAATCTGTTCCAGGGTTATGACGCAGCTTCGGGGACCGCCTCTACGTACGGGTTCCTGAGCATCGTCTCCACACTGGCCTGGGGCCTCGGCTATTTCGGAATGCCGCACATCCTGCTGCGCTTTATGGCGATCAGAGATGAGAAGGAACTGACGCTGTCCCGCAGGATCGCGGGCATCTGGGCGGCTGTCTCCATGCTCGTGGCGATCTTCATCGGCATCATCGGCTACAGTGTGTCTGTAAGCGGCAAGATCCCGATGCTCGGGACCAGTTCCGAGTCGGAGACCATCATCATCCACATGGCGGATCTGATGAGCGAACACGGCGTCTTCCTGGCGCTGATGGCAGGTGTCATCCTTTCCGGTATCCTGGCAGCCACCATGTCCACGGCGGACTCGCAGCTGCTGGCGGCAGCTTCCAGTGTCTCCCAGGACCTGATCCAGGATGTGTTCGGTTTTGACCTGAGCCAGACACAGGCCATGATCGCGGCACGTTCTACTGTTATCGGGATCGCGGCCGTTGGCATGCTCCTCGCGTGGAACCCCAACAGTTCTGTCTTCCGTGTCGTTTCCTTTGCCTGGGCGGGATTCGGTGCCACTTTCGGACCGGCCATGCTGCTGGCTCTCTTCTGGAGACGCTCCAACAGGCAGGGTGCGCTGGCAGGTCTGATCGCGGGCGGTATCAGCATCTTCGTGTGGAAATTCCTGATCGCTCCCCTGGGCGGCGCTTTTGCCATCTATGAACTGCTGCCCGCCTTCATCATCGCTCTGATCGTGAACGTGGCCGTGAGCCTGGCAACACCTGAGCCGGAGGCGGCGATCACCGCCGTCTACGATGAGGTCCACAAGGGCTGATCCATCGGACTGTTTCATAAAGAACAGACAGGGGGGCTGTCGCATTATACTTTTTCATACATAAACAGTTCCGAGGGTGCCCGCTTTCGCTTAGTCCTTTTCGCCGAAGGCGCGCGCACCGAAATTCGCGCAG
>CAMOJW010000123.1 GCA_946617225.1 uncultured Lachnospiraceae bacterium | reverse complement strand
ACACGCATGGCCTGATAGACATAGCCGCGTCCGGAGAGGGGATCGCGGATGGCGCCGCCCAGACAGGTGGCTGCTCCGCCGAAAGGCTCGATCTCCGTGGGGTGGTTGTGGGTCTCGTTTTTGAAGAAGATCAGCCACTCCTCGGTCTCGGGGCCGTTCCCCCTGTCGATCTCGATGGGGACGACCACGCTGCAGGCGTTGTTCTCCTCGGAATCCTCCATGTCGGTGAGCTTGCCCTCAGCCTTGAGCTGCCGCATGCCCATGGTGGCGAGGTCCATGAGGCAGATATACTTGTCGTCCCTGCCCTTGTAGAGCACCTCCCGAGTGTCCAGGTAGCTCCGGTAGGAGGTCTCGATCGGAATGCTGTAATAGCCCTCATCGAACTCCACGTCACGCAGTTCGGTGGAGAAAGTCGTGTGGCGGCAGTGGTCGGACCAGTAGGTGTCCAGCACCCGGATCTCCGTGATGGAGGGATCGCGGTGCTCCTCGCCGCTGAAGTACTCTCTGATAAAAGAAAAATCCGCATAGGTCATCGCGAGCCCCAGCGACGCATACAGGTCACGGAACTCTCCCTCGGGCATCTCACAGAAGCCCTCCAGGATCTGCACGTCGGGTGCCTGGGGAAAATCTTCCTGCAGAGTGGCAGGTTTGTCGGGAGCGCTCTCCCGGGAGTCCACAGGGTTGATGCAGTAGGACTTGACCGCCTGCAGCTCCTCGTCGGTGATATCCCCTTCCAGCACATAGGTCTGGGCGGTGCGGATCACGGGCTTCTCGTTCTCATTCAGGAACTGGATGCACTGGACGGCACTGTCCGCGCGCTGGTCGAACTGACCGGGCAGCGGCTCCACGCTGAAGACGAGCGCGCCTTCCGGTGCTTCGAACTGTTCCTCATAAAGAACATCCACCGGAGGCTCGGAAAACACCACACGGCAGGCCTCCTCAAAGACCTGGTCCGACACGTTCTCCACATCATAGCGGATCAGGATCCGCAGGCTGCGGAGTCCCTTAACGCCCAGGAACCCGATGATGTCCTCTTTGAGCTGCCTCGCGGCAACTGCATAAGGGGGCTTCTTTTCCACATAGATTCTTCTGACACCGCTCATTTTGCCTCCTGTCTGGGGTACACTGATGCAGGGTGGATGGTTCTACACTTTGTAAGCTGAACAAATACCCTTATTTTGTATCACACGCGCCATTATAACACAAGTTTTTCCGTTGTACATAGAGCGCTATTGTGAAAGCCGGCGCAGGAATGGCATAATAAGTATGCATACTGTCCAATTCACAGAGCTATTTACAGAGAGGTCTATCCATGCATCCTGTCCGGGTCATCCTGCTGATCCTGCTTCTTCTTATAATTATTCTCCTGTTCTGTCTGGCCGCTGCCCTCGTGCGCACTCTCCTGCTGCCTGTCCGAAGAGCGGCTTACCGGCCCCCGGAGGATGATCCGCGGGCGGAGGACTACGCCCGTGGGCTCTCCCGGATGGTGCAGGCGGACACCACTTCCTATCCCGACACTGACCAGAGCGCTGTGTTCGAGAGCTACCACCGCGTTCTGCGGGAACTGTTTCCCCTCGTGCATGAGAAAATGGAGATCACCGATCTGGACGGAAGCCTTCTTTATAAATGGAAGGGTCTCTCCGACACGGAGCCGGTCGTCCTGATGGGCCACCAGGATGTGGTCCCCGCTTACGGCGGCTCCTTCACGCCGGAGGACTGGGACTTCCCGCCCTTCTCGGGTCTCCTTCAGGACGGCTGCGTGTGCGGACGCGGGAGCGTGGACACCAAGTGCTCCTGTATGGCCTTCTATCAGGCGGCGGAGGAACTGCTGCGGGAGGGCTGCGTGCCTCCGCATGACATCTACCTGGTCTCCTCCTGCACGGAGGAGTGGGGAGGCCCCGGCTGTCCCGCCATCGTGGAGGAACTGAGGAGGCGCGGCGTGCGCCCGTGGCTCGTCCTGGATGAGGGCGGCGGTCTCTACACCGATCCTCTCCCCGGCGTGAAGGGCAACTGCGCCATGATCGGCATTGCTGAGAAGGGTTTTGCCAATGTCCGCTTCCACGCCTATGACAGCGGCGGTCATGTCAGTACCCCCCGCCGGAATGCTGCCATCGACCGCCTGGCTGCCTTTGTCTGTGCCGTCAGAAAGAGCAGCCCCTTCCGCAGCCATCTGGACAGATACACCGCCGCTATGCTGCAGTCCCTGGCTCCCGCGGCCTCTTTCCCGGTCCGTCTGGCCCTGCAGAACCTGTGGCTGTTCCGTCTCCCCGTAGAACTGTTTACGCCCCGGATCAGTCCCCAGGCCGCGGCCATGCTGGGCACCACCATCTATTTCACCATGGCTTCCGGGTCCGAGGCCTGCAACATCGCACCCCACGAGGCGACCCTCAGCGCCAATCTCCGCTTCACCATGCACCAGGACATGGAGGAAAGCCTGGAAGCCCTGCGCCGGACGGCCGCCCACTTCGGACTCGAGATGGAAGTCCTGCGCGCCTCCGCCTGTACCCGCCCTGCCGATACACAGGGAGCAGCGTATCGCCTGGTCAGAGATACAGCCGAGGCCGTTTTCCCGGGCTGTGTCACCAGCCCCTACGTCATCACGGCCGGCACTGACAGTGCCTTCTTTGATGACCTCTGCGACAGCTGCATCCGTTTCGCCCCCGTCATCTACGGCCCAGAGGAGAAAAAAGGCATCCACGGCCCCAATGAGGCCCTGCGGTACGACTGCCTGCCCGGGGCGGTGGATTACTTTAAGAAGCTGATCATGAGGCATTGATCATCTGTATGGTCACCACAGGAGATCCTGCCTGAGAGGACCGGATCTGATCACAGATGATGGCTTCGTCCTGCAGCGCAGGCGGGTTCCGCTCGCAGTGTTTTACAGAAACGATGGCATCGTCCTGCATAGAGTATTGACTGCTACAGTTATATTTGTCACCGTGAGGCATTTTTCTTGCCTTTCATTACAGCTGATGAGTTTCTGTGATCGTAATGACTTCTCTGCCTCTTCAATTTTCTGACTGTCACTACGGCTATTGATTTCCTCTTATCGTAGTGACCTCCCAGCCTCTTCCATTCTCTGACTGTCACTACGGCTGATTATTTCCTGTTACTGTAGTGACTCCCCGCCTTCTAAAAGCCTCTGGCCGTCATTACAACTGGTGAATTGGCCTCCCTGGAGGCAGAGGTGCGTCAGCACCTCGTGTCAATAAAACACCATCTTCCGGATCAGCAGTCAAGAACACCTTGGTGAGGTATACCGGTTCCTTGACAGCTGTCCCGGAAGATGGTTTTCAAGACATCTGTTTTATAAAGATCGTACGTCTTGAATTAAAACAGAAAAAAGCTGAAAACGTGATATAATCAACGTTTTCAGCTATCCGTGGAGACGGTGGGACTTGAACCCATGACCTCAACACTGCCAGTGTCGCGCTCTCCCAACTGAGCTACGCCCCCGAAGCGGTCATATCTGACGCAAGAAGTATCATACCCTATTTCCGATGAAAAAACAAGTATTATTTTGAAAAATAACAATACTTCGGTCTAGAGCCATTTCTTCTTTCTGAACCAGACGATCCCGCCGATGAGAATGGAAGCGCTGAGAATGATCACGCCGAGGTATCCGTAGCGCCACTGCAGTTCCGGCATGAAGACGAAGTTCATGCCGTACCAGCCCACGATCAGCGTCAGCGGCATGAAGATGGCCGTGATGACCGTCAGGGCCGTCATGATGCGGTTCATCTTCATATCCATCTGTGTGGAGAACAGCTCCTGCAGCTGCACAGTATAGTCCCACAGGGTCTTGACGTGGTCCATGAGCCTGGAGACACGGTCCGTGAACAGGCGGAAATAGCGCAGGTTCTTCTCCTTGAAGAAACCGTTCTCGTTCTCCTCCAGCTCGTGGCTGAAGTCCATCAGCTGCTCATAGTGGATGCGCAGGTCGATGAGGAACCCGCGGATAGTGCTGAGCCTCTCCGGATACTTGTCCGGATCATGGTTCAGGATGTGTTCCTCCATGACCCCCAGTTCCTGCTCCGACTGGACCAGGAAGGTCAGGTCCCTCTCGATGAGCAGTTCCAGGAAATCATAGATGAAACGCTCCAGGGAGGGATAGCGCCATTTGCGCGTCTTGCTGATCCTCTCCACCAGGTTGCCGGCAAACTCGCCGTTCTCGATGAAGATGATGCCGTTCTTGTCGAGTACGAATGCTGACCTGTGGGGCGGCTTGTCCCGGAGGGCCCGCCGCGGTACGTAAAATGTCCCGGTGAGGGAGGTAAAGTTGACGATGGCCTTGGTCTCCCACACATCCGTGGGGTCGAGGTCCATGTCGATGATCATCTCGAATCTGTCTCTGTTGGCCTTCCAGGTGTCCGTATTCATGACCAGCACGTAAGGGGGGCTCCCCGGCTGCCTGTCCATGATCTCCTCCAGGGAACATGGTGTCAGGCTCTCTTTGATCAGATAGTACATAGTTTATTCCTTGCTCATATCCGCCGGCCCCCTGTATTCGAGGCACAGCATCGTCACGTCGTCAAATTGTTCCGCACCGTTCACAAAGGACTCGATGGAGCCCTTTACGTGCCCGATCAAATGCTCCGGATCCTCATGCGGCATCTCGTTCAGAGCTGTCAGCAGGCGATCCTGACCGAACATGTTCTCCTCCGCGTCGGAAGCCTCCGTCACACCGTCAGTGTACAGGAAGATACGGCTGCCCGGTGCGAGCCGGAGTTCATAATCCTTGTAGGTGACATCCTCCATGGCGCCCACCACGAGGCCATGATCGTCCTTGACGATCTTGAAAGTCCCGTCCTCCCTCTGCAGGATCGGATACTCGTGTCCCGCATTGGAGGCGGTCAGGATCCCTGTGGACAGTTCCAGGATTCCAAGCCAGACCGTGACGAACATCTCTTCCTTATTATTGGAGCAGATGGCATTGTTGGTGTTCCTGAGAACTTCGGCGGGTGACTTGCCGAGCAGGGCGTTCTCCGACAGCACGACCTTGGACACCATCATGAACAGGGCGGCGGGGATGCCCTTGCCGGACACGTCCGCGATCACGAGACAGAGATGGTCGTCATCCACCAGGAAAAAGTCATAGAAATCGCCGCCGACGCCCCTGGCGGGATCCATGGACGCATAGATGTCAAACTCCGTGTGTTCCGGAAATGCGGGGAAATTATTCGGCAGCATGTGTGCCTGGATCCGGGAGGCCATCGTCATCTCCGTGTTGATCCTCTCCTTCTCCGCGGTCGCTCTGGTCAGATCCGTGACATAGTTGTGGATCTGTTCCTCCATCTGGTCGATGGCACCTGCCAGGATACCGATCTCGTCCCGGTTGGTGATGGTCTCCCTGAGCTTCTCGTTCCTCTTGACATTCTCCGTAGCAAAACGGCTGGCCTCGTCGGTGATGGTCTTGACCGGCACCAGCAGCATCCTGTTGAGGTAGAAGCCCTGTCCGAAGATGACGACCAGGGACAGCAGCGCCAGCACCAGGACGACCTTCTGGATATACTCGCCGCGGGCCTGCGCCATGCCGGACATCTGTCTCTGCACGCACAGGATCGCCTGCGTCTCCTGATTCTCGTCCTTCAGGGGGATCATGGCCGTGATATGGCGGTCCGTCTCTATGTTCCCGTCATCGCGGATCACCAGTTCCCGCCTCGCGTTCCCCTCATACAGGGCGCGGTATTTCTCCCTGTATTCGTCATTGGTCGTTTCGCGCACGAAACCAAAGCCGTAGCGCGTGTAAGGCGCCTGACGACTTACAGTGGAGAACAGAAAGGTGATGTGGGCGTAATCCGTGCGATCAGGCCTGATTACATAGATAAACGTCGCTCCGGAGGAATTGCACAGTTGGTCCAGACTGAGCCAGGTCTTCCTGTACTCCTCCGAATCCCCTTCTGAGGCTTCATATTCGTCCAGTTTATCCGGGTCTACATACAGCGCAGCCGTATCTGCGGTGAGGAAAGCCCCCTCCGCGTACTGTGCCATAAGTTCTCTGGTGAAACCCCGGTAACCGATCACACACACGATAGCGGAGAAGACCACCAGCAGGACCACGATGCCGGACAGACTTTTCAGGGCGATGCTCTCGCTCGCCCTCCTGATGGACGGTCGTTTCATATCAGACGATGGTCAGAATATCCGAGAATCCGGTCACCTCAAAGATCTCCATGATCTCAGAGGAGACGTGGGTCAGTTTCATCGTTCCCTGCTTGTTCATCGTTTTCTGGGCCGACAGCAGCACGCGCAGACCGGCGGAAGAAATGTACTCCAGCTTGCTGCAGTCAAGGGACAGGTCCTTCACGCCGTCCAGGCTCTCCATCAGAGCCTTCTCCAGTTCGGGGGCGGTCAGTGTGTCCAGTCTGCCCTCCAGCGCCATCTGCAGCTGATCCTTGTCCAGTTTCTTGTCGATATTCAGCATAAGTGTCTCCCATGATCCCCTCAGGGATCGTTCGTTGTCCTGAGTTGCATCTCTACTATTTTATCGCCCGGATGCCCTTTCGCGCAACATGGTAATTCAGCCCGTTGCGGGCAATTGACCGGCGATCGTCCGATCATTGAATGGACGGAGCTGCTTTACAGGTAAACTACCGTCTCCGTGAGGGGCTTGCGGCTGCTGTGATTGGCCAGCGGGCCTGCTCCCTCCGCTGCATAGCCCAGATCCATAAGCATCAGGACCTCCTCGTTCTCAGGCAGTCCGAGTGCTGCTGCCATCTTGTCCGGATCGAAGAAATTGATCCAGCAGCTGTCCACGCCCTCGTCCGCGGCTGCCAGGATCATGTGGGTGGCCACGATCGTGGCATCCTCCACGCCGGAATCCCGCTTGCC
>CAMOJW010000122.1 GCA_946617225.1 uncultured Lachnospiraceae bacterium | reverse complement strand
GACCCACAAGATCTACGAGATGGGCATCGAGTCCATCCCCAGTGAGTCCGCGTGCTATCCGGCCAAGATCGTCCACGGCCATATCATGTGGCTGATCGACAGGAAGGTGGACTTCATCTTCTATCCCTCTCTCTTCTATGAGAGAAAAGAGTTCGCCCACAGCGACAACCACTACAACTGCCCGATCGTCACCTCCTATTCCGAGAACATCCGGAACAATGTGGAGGAGATCACCAGCGGACAGGTGGATTTCCGCAATCCATTCATGGCTTTCACGGATCTTCCCACCGTGACGGATGCGCTCGTAAAGGAATTCGGCGATCTGCCTGAGACCGAAGTGAAGCTCGCCGTCTCCACGGCCTGGGAAGAGCTCATGCGCTGCCGCCGGGATATCCGCAGCGAGGGCGAGAGGGTCCTGCAGCTGATCCGGGAGAAGGGGATGAAAGGCATCGTCCTGGCAGGCCGTCCCTACCACATCGATCCGGAGATCAACCATGGCATTCCCGAGATGATCGCCTCCTACGGCATCGCAGTGCTCAGCGAGGATTCGATCTCCCACCTGGCGGAACCGGACCGCCCCATCGTGGTGCTGGACCAGTGGATGTATCACTCCAGGCTCTACGCGGCCGCCAGCTACGTCAAGACCCGGGATGACCTGGACCTGATCCAGCTCAATTCCTTCGGCTGCGGTCTGGATGCTGTCACTACCGACCAGGTCAACGATATCCTGGCGGGTTCCGGCAAGATCTACACGTGCCTGAAGATCGACGAGGTCAACAACCTGGGCAGCGCCCGCATCCGCGTGCGCTCCCTGATCGCCGCTATCCGCATCCGCGACCGCAGGAATGTCAAGCCCACGGTCCGCTCGGAGGCGATCAAAAAGGTGTCCTTCACGGAGGACATGCGCAAAAATTACACCATCCTGTGCCCGCAGATGTCGCCGATCCACTTTGAGATCCTGGAACCTGCGATCAATGCCTGCGGCTACAATCTGGTCGTCCTGCCCAACGACAACCGCAAGGCGGTGGACTACGGGCTCAAATATGTCAACAACGACGCCTGCTATCCTTCGCTCTTCGTGGTCGGTCAGATCATGGAAGCCCTGGACAGCGGCAAGTACGACCCGGACCGGACTGCCGTCATCATCTCGCAGACAGGCGGAGGCTGCCGCGCTTCGAACTATATCGGTTTCATCCGCCGCGCCCTGAAAAAAGCCGGCCTCGAACAGATCCCGGTGATCAGCGCCAACCTGTCCGGCCTGGAGGACAACCCCGGCTTCAGGATCGATCTGAAGCTCCTCTCCAGGGCGATCTACGGCATCGTCTTCGGCGACGTCCTCATGCGCTGTGTCTACCGCATGCGCCCCTACGAGATCGAGCCCGGCAGCGTCGACCGCATGCACGCCAAATGGAGGGAGCGGTGCATCCGCTACCTGAGCAGCGCCATCGGATTCAACATCCCCAAGGTGCAGCGCATGTGCGTGAAGATGATCCGCGATTTTGACAATATCCCCATCCGCGAGACGAGAAACCCCCGCGTAGGTATCGTCGGCGAGATCCTGGTCAAATATGCGCCTGCCGCCAACAACCACCTGGTGGAGCTCCTCGAGCAGGAAGGCGCGGAGGCCTCCGTGCCCGATCTGATCGGATTCGTGCTCTACTGCTTCTACAACCAGGTGTACAAAGCCGCTAACCTCGGCACCAGCCGGAGGGCAGCGCTGGCCTGCACCGCGGGCATCCGCGCCATCGAAACGGCACTGAAGCCGATCTACCGCGCATACAAAAAGAGCCGGCACTTCGACGCGCCGGTCAGTATCTATGAGATCGTCAAATATGCGGAACCCATCGTCTCCATCGGCAACGAGACCGGTGAGGGGTGGTTCCTCACGGGCGAGATGGTGGAGCTGATCCACTCCGGCGTCCCCAACATCGTGTGTATCCAGCCTTTCG
This sequence comes from uncultured Lachnospiraceae bacterium, assembly GCA_946617225.1. Lineage (GTDB taxonomy): Bacteria > Bacillota > Clostridia > Lachnospirales > Lachnospiraceae > CAG-791. The sequence continues at coordinate 4,931 of CAMOJW010000122.1, read as the reverse complement.
GCTGCCTGCCCAACCATGTAGTCGGCAAAGGCGTCATCAAGGAGATCCGCCGCAGGTACCCGCAGGCCAATATCGCAGCCATCGACTACGATCCCGGCGCCAGCGAAGTCAACCAGCTGAACCGCATCAAACTGCTGCTGGCCACGGCTGAGAAACAGCGTCAGCGCGCCGCCGACAAAAAAGACTGAAAAAAAAGGCTGACCGCCCTTCGACAAAAAAGACTGACCGCCTTTCTCAGCGTTTAGCCTCCCATACACAAAAATATATAAAGGGTATTGATCCGGTGGTGATCAATACCCTTTACAGTTCTGCATTGTCCAATGGTTTACCCTCCTATGCAGCTTTCCTTCGGATCTTCCTCTGTTCTCAGTGGTGATCCTCTGTGTTACTATGAAGTTTTTTCACCGCATCTTTTCTGCTCTCGTTTCCTTCTTATTGTACCTGGTGTACTGTGATATCTGCCGGGCCTGTCATATGCCGCTGCCTCTGTGTGCAACGATCCAACCGTCCATCCTGTCGCATAATCATCACTTATCCGGATCCTGATGCATTTGATACGGTCCTGTCAGAGTATTGACTCTGAAGATCTGCTATTCCGGTGGAGTGTACCTTCCTTTCTTCTTTCGTGTTCTCCGATGAGATTTCTCGTCTCTCTCCGGATCCCCCGTAAGAGTATTTTCAGAAACTTCGATGATCTTCTCGTCATCTTTGTTCTCTGTCTTTTGTTGTACTTATTCTACTAATTATCTGTTAATTTGTCAATAGTTACCGCAAATCTTTTTAAATTTGACCTGTAATTCAGAATATTATACACAATTCTAGGTAGTATCTGGCTCCTCGGATGAGACAGATGACACCAGGATGGCTCCCATCCCTGGGTTTAACCTATGGATTGCACTACAACTGATAGATTTTCTGCTTCCGTAGTGACTTCCTGGCCATCACAGGCCTATGAATTGCACTACAGCTGACGTTTTTCTGATCCCGTAGTGACTTCCCAGCCTCTGCAGCTCTATGGATCGCACTACAGCTCATGATTTTTCTGCTTCCGTAGTGACTTCCCAGCCTCTGCAGCTTTATGGATCGCACTACAGCTCATGATTTTTCTGCTTCCGTAGTGACTTCCCAGCCTCTGCAGCTTTATGGATCGCACTACAGCTCATGGTTTTTCTGCTTCCGTAGTGACTTCCCAGCTTCTAATGACCTCTGGCCGTCACTACGGCTGATGATTTCCTGTTGCTGTAATGACTACCTGGCTTCTTCAGGGTTCTGGCCGTTACTATAGCTGATCAATTGGCCTCCTTGGAGGCAGAGGCGCTTCAGCGCCTCTTGCCAATAAAACACCGTCTTCCGGGGCAGCTGTCAAGGACGCCTCCGGCGAGGTATACCGGTTCCTTGACAGCTGCCCCGGAAGATGGTTAATAATACATCTGTTTTAAGGTGACATCTGTTCCTATTTCATTATTCGAGATTTTCACTTGAATATCATAAACGGGATTGTCGCATAATATAGAGACAATCCCGTTTCAGTCATTTATAAACAGTGCAAATTTCAGAATTACATCCGGTGAATATATAAACCGTTCTCATCCCGCAGGTCATCTTCCCCCTCACCCCCGTGCGATCTCCTTCTGCAGCGTCTCGACCAGGTCCAGGCGCTCCCAGGGAAATTCCACATCGGTCCTTCCGAAGTGGCCGTAGGCCGCGGTAGGCCTGTAGATCGGCCTGCGCAGATCCAGCATGCGGATGATCCCTGCCGGGCGCAGGTCAAAATACCTGCGGATCAGCTCTTCGATCTTCTCATCCGGGATCCTGCCGGTGCCAAAGGTGTTTACGGAAACGGACATGGGACGTGCGACGCCGATGGCATAAGAGACCTGGATCTCCAGCTTGTCGGCACAGCCTGCCGCGACGAGGTTCTTGGCTGCATATCTGGCTGCGTAGGCCGCGCTCCGGTCTACCTTGGTGCAGTCCTTGCCGGAGAAGGCTCCGCCGCCGTGTCTCGCCGATCCGCCGTAGGTGTCGACGATGATCTTGCGTCCCGTCAGGCCGCAGTCGCACTGGGGACCGCCGATGACGAACCTGCCGGTGGGATTGATGTAGATCCGGGTCTGATCGTCCACCATATCCGCCGGAAGGACGGCATCCAGGACTTCCCTCTTCAGGTCCACATGCAGCTGCTCCTGGGTGATCTCCTCGGAATGCTGGGCTGAAAGCACCACCGCCTCCAGGCGATGCGGCTTGCCGTCCTCTCTGTATTCCACGGTCACCTGGGCCTTGCCGTCGGGCCGCAGATAGGGGAGGGTCCCGTTCCTGCGGACCAGTGCCAGCTGTCTGGTCAGCCGGTGGGCCAGCGCGATGGGATAAGGCATGAATTCGGGCGTCTCATTGGTGGCGTAGCCGAACATCATGCCCTGGTCGCCGGCGCCGATCGCTTCGATCTGTTCCTCTTCGCTGCGGGCTTCCAGTCCGCTGTCCACGCCCATGGCGATATCCGGGGACTGACGGTCCAGGGCTACCATGACTGCGCATGTATCCGCGTCAAAACCCATGGCGGAATCCGTGTACCCGATCTCCCGCACAGTATCTCTGGCGATCTTCTGATAGTCCACCTGCGCGGAGGTAGTGATCTCACCGCAGAGGAGGACGAAACCGGTGGATACACAGGTCTCGCAGGCCACCCTGCTCATGGGATCCTGTGCGAGGCAGGCATCCAGCACCGCATCGGAAATGGCGTCGCAGATCTTGTCCGGATGCCCTTCCGTCACAGATTCGGAAGTAAATAAGTGTCTGGCCATGAAGGCTCCTTTCTGGTCTGTCTGATTTTAGTCACGAACATATTACAACGAGGTCTTCACTCTGTCAAATGACAGATCTCCCGATCTTACCGGTTTTTAAATAATGACATGCTGCAGACATGGCTCTTTTCATGCCTGCGGATTTGCTGTAAAGTAAGAGTATCCGTTCAGCACCCCGGACCCGGTGCGCGCAGCATTCCGGGTCTGCAGTCGGAGAGAGTGAGATCCCCACCGCCATGGATAAGATGTATCACCGCATACAGATGGCACGAACCGCTCAGTTTGCAGGCGCCTTCGCAGTGGCTGCTGTTTTTTTCATGCCTTTCGTCATGCCCTGTATACTGGCCTCTGTAGCCATTCTCCTGGCGATCTTCTCCAAAGGGCCGGATCCGCGCATGTCCACGCGCGCCAAAAAAGCCTGCCTCTACGCGGGGATCGCTCTCATGAGCACTCTGCTGATGACCGTGGCGACCATGCGGCATCTCTCGGTGATCCTGAACGACCCCGTTCAGCGCCGGGAACTGGATGAGATGCTCTCCCTCTACTACGGTTATCACCTTGAGGATGTGCTGGCGCCTCTGCGGTCACTGTTCGGCCGCTGACCATCGACGCAGCTGCGGAAGGGAATGCCCCGGAACGCAGCAATGGCACGCCGCTCACTTTGGAGATCTGTATGGAACGCAAGACCTATTCCCAGCTCAAAGCCGCCGCGAGAGATGCACTGCCCGGCCGTCTGGGCAGCGCCTTCAGCGCTGTGCTGCTCTATCTGTTCCTCATACTGTGTCTTTCCGGGCTGCCGGTCTCCCAGGCGCCGGATCATGCCGTCCTGGGACCGGTGTTCGTGATCCTGCTGACCATAGCCGTCAGTATTCTGGGACAGATGGCCGCCATAGGCGTCCGTTTCCGCTTCATGAAACTCCTCTTCGGTCAGCCGCCCATGCCCGGGGACACCGGGATCGCTTTCCGCGGGGATACCGACCGCGCTGTGCTCCTCTGCGGACCGCGCGCTCTCCTGTACTCCCTGTGTCTGCTGCCCGCCTCTCTTCTGTCGCTGACTGTCCCGACGGATGCCTCGCTCAGGGACCTCCTCCCTGTACTGGTCGTTCTGGCTGCCGGCAGGCTGACGATGTTCCTGCTGCGGCTGGATCTCACCATGGCGGATTATCTCTACCTCGACTATCCTTCCCTCTCCGCACCGGACCTGCTGCGGATGTCCCACAGGCTGATCTCCGGCAGCCGGCTGAGGCTCCTCTTCTTCTACCTGAGCTATCTGCCTCTGCACCTTCTGGCACTGCTCTCCCTGGGCCTGACGGAACCTCTCGTCCTGTGCTATGTATATGCCGGGGAAGCCGCCTTCTATACCGACCTGATCCGGACCAAAACGGGGCTGTCGCGATGAACAGCCCCGTTCTTTTATTACTGAATGGCAAAACGGCAGGAGTATGGACTCAGCTGCCCGGCAGCATCATGGGTTCCGCCCGGTCCGTGCGGATGCGGACGGAGGGACCGCCCTTCCCCTCGACGTAGGCCCTGGTGATGGTCACCGTGCCGATGTTCTCGTCCTTGGGGATCTCATACATGATGTCCAGCATGAACTCCTCGATCACGGAGCGCAGAGCTCTCGCGCCGGTGTCCCTTTCAAGAGCTTTGTCCGCTATGGCCAGCAGCGCGTCGTCCTCGAACTGCAGGTCGACCTCGTCCAGTGCGAGCAGTTTCCTGTACTGCTTGAGGATGGCGTTCTTGGGCTCCTTCAGGATCTGCACCAGCATCTCCCTGTCCAGCCCGTGCATCGTGCACACTATGGGAAGCCTGCCCAGGAACTCGGGGATCATGCCGAATTTGCGCAGGTCCTCGCCCGTCACATAGCGCAGGATGTCCTTCTCCCGGTCATATCTGTCGCGGATCTGGGCCGAAAAACCGATGGAAGTCTGTTTGTTCAGACGCTCCCGGATGATGGCGTCCAGATCGGGGAATGCGCCGCCGCAGATGAAGAGGATGTTCCGGGTGTTGACCGTGGTCATGGGGACCATGGCGTTCTTGCTCCCTGCCCCGACGGGCACCTCCACGTCCGCGCCTTCCAGGAGCTTGAGCATGCCCTGCTGGACGGACTCGCCACTGACGTCCCGGGAGTGG
>CAMOJW010000121.1 GCA_946617225.1 uncultured Lachnospiraceae bacterium | reverse complement strand
GTCCGGGGCGTAAGCATACTGGGAGATATTGATGAAGATCTCCTCTACGGCCAGGGCGATCTGCATCATGGCTTTGTCCGGGCAGTTTGCGGCAGTCAGCTGTTCCTCCACGTAGGACAGCACTTCCGGCAGATTCTCCCTCACCGCCTCGATATCCAGCTCACCTTTGGCGATAGTATCCGGCTCCCCTCTTGTGAAAAGAAGGGAATCCGTTCTGTCCAGAAGCTCCATGAGCTCCTCCGTCCAGAGCCTGATCTCCTCTCTGCCCGTCTCCGAGTCCTCCCCGCTGCGCCTGAGGAGTCTGCGGATCATGCGGGTATAACCGATGATCCTGGCCTTGTCCTCCACACTGCGCAGGCGGGACTCATCCTCCGTTCCCAGATACAGGGCGAGAGATCTCTCCCAGAACTTCTTGCCTGTCTCGAAATCGAAGCCCTGAAACCGCACGATCTCCTCGTGGTCGACTTCATAATAACCGACAAATCCGTTGTACATGGAGGCCAGTTCGAAGATGGGGTGACCGACGGCGAGCGTATCCATATCGATCAGAAGCACCTCGTCTCCCTGCAGTTCCAGGTTCTTGGTGTGATAATCCCCGTGGATCATGTGATCATCGTGGGGCACCGCCTCCACGAGTGCGCGGAGCTTCTCCCAGGCCGGAGCGGGCAGATGGTCCTTCATGAACGCCACCCACTCCAGTACGGTCTCCCGGATATCCGGGAGATCCCCGGCAGGGACCAGCGTTCCGTGGATCTTGTTCAGCATCTCCACATATTCCTGCACGCACCAGTCGAACCTCTCCGGCTCGTTCTTCAGGATCTCGGAGAAAGAGCGCGCATTGAGCATCTCAAACACGGAACCGTAGAGATCGCCCACGCGGACGACATCATAGGGGATGGCCGTGGGGATGCCCAGGATCAGGGCCTTGCGGGCCACTTCCGTCTCATGGCGGATCTCCTCCAGCGCGTTCGGATTCGTATAGACTTTGACGACATTGTCGGTGTCGATCCGGTAGATGGTACCGTTGGCGCCCCGGCCGATCTCCTCGCAGCCCTCCACGGAGACTACTCTGTAGGCCTTCTCCACGTTCATCATCTGCGTAAAGCCGGTCATCTCCAGGATATCGTAGACTTCCGGACAGACCTCGGTGATCCGCAGATCGGGGATCGTTTTCTTCAGATGCAGGAGGACGCGCAGGCCGGCGCTGGAGATATAAGTCAGCTGTGCCGCGTTCAGTTCCAGGGGAAGAGAATCCTTTCCGCCGATCAGTTCGAGGATCTCCTTCTCTGTATCCGCAGCATTATTGGAATCGATCCTGCCCTGCAGTTCGATCTTGATGCGATCGTCCAGAACTGTTCCCGTCACCATACTGTACCTCCCATCTGACTGCCGTCATCCGACTGACATCCCGTGGCCTGCGATCTCAGAACGCCGTATCCTGTGGTCCAGACACCGAATAGTCATTTTATTATAAGGTTTTCCCCCGCCTTAATCAACGTCCCTTTGTGCAGCTTCTGCCTGTCTGCGTTCCTTCATGACTTCCAGCCCGCATTTCCCCGTCATGTGCTCCACGGTGATCTCCACACCGTACATGGTGCCTGCTGCGATGACCTCTTCGGTCTCCTCCCTGCACTCCTCCGGAAAATCGTGAGAGTACTTCTCTCCCACCAGCCCGGCGATCATGCGCAGACCCGGCTCGTCCTCCACGATCCTGGCCCTGCCGAAGGCAATGACACTTATGTACGCCGTAGTGCGCTCTCTGGCCATCACCCTGTCCTGGTCGATCACACAGAAAGATACCTTCCCGTTCCTGCGGATAGCATCGATCTTGTGCCCCTGCCTGGCGCAGTGGAACCAGATCTTTCCTTCCTTATATACATGGCTGACGGGGACGGCATAGGGGTACCCTTCGTCTCCGTATACTGCCAGCACACCGGAGGTGGCCCGGGTCAGGATCTCCTCGCATTCGCTGTCTGTGAGCTGCTGTCTGAAACGTCTCATTTTTCGGAACATGGCGGATTCCTTTCTCTTTCTATACAGGGCTTATGCTATACTGAAGATGCAGATATACATACGGACAAGGGCAGGAGGTCAGCCATGCCGGGCAGAGAACGCAGAGGAGACAATCAGAAACTGAAACTGATGTATCTTGCGGAGATCTTCTCCCGTGAGACAGATGAGCAGCATCCCATGACCATGTCCGAGCTCACTGCCGCCCTGGCGTCCTGCGGGGTCAATGCCGACCGGAAGACGCTCTATCAGGATCTGGAGGAGCTGCGCCGTTTCGGCATGGATATCATCACCGATAAGAACGGCCGCAGCTACTATTATTATCTGGGCAGCCGGGACTTCCAGCTACCCGAGCTGAAGCTTCTGGTGGATTCCGTCCAGTCCGCCAAGTTCATCTCCGAGCGCAAATCCAGGGAACTGATCAAAAAGCTGGAGAACCTGGTCAGCCGGCATGAAGGTGTCAGGCTCAACCGTCAGGTGATGATAGCCGGCCGCGTCAAGACGATGAACGAGAGCATCTATTATACCGTGGATAAGATCCACGAAGCCATCGGTGCCGGGCGCGTGATCCGCTTCAAGTACTATCGCTGGAACGAGAAGAAAGAGATGGTCCTGCGCCGCGACGGGGCATGGTATGAAGTCAGTCCCTGGGCTCTCATGTGGGATGACGAGAACTACTATCTGGTAGCCTTCGACGCCTCGGAAGGGGAGGGCTGCATCAAACATTACCGCGTGGACAAGATGCTCCGGATCTCCATCACGGACCGGAAGCGCGAGGGTCTCTCCCAGTTCCGGAAGTTTGACATGGGACGATATTCCCGGAGTCATTTCGGCATGTTCGGCGGCGAGGAGACCCGCGTCACCCTGGAAGCTGAAAATGAGATGGCCGGTGTCCTGATCGACCGTTTCGGCAAGGACATCCCTCTCCTGCCTGTCGACGAGGACCACTTCCGGACAATGGTCGACGTGGCCGTCAGCAGCCAGTTCCTGGGCTGGATCATCGCGCTGGGCAGCGGCATCCGGATCACGGCCCCCGACTCCCTGGTGGAAAGGATGAAGGAAGAGATCCGGCGGCTGTCCGCCCAATATGGTGATCAGTGACTTACAAGAGGACCGATACGCTGTATCCGGTCCTCTTTTTTACATCAGCGGCCCTGTTCCCGGGCAGCCGCCCTGCGCAGCACATGGCGCAGCAGCAGCAGGGCAAAAGTCGCCCCGCACAGTTCCCCCACGGGCAGGGCCGATGCCAGACCGACCTCGCCGAAGAAGCGGTCCAGAAGGAACATGAAAGGGATATAAAAGACCAGTTCCCGGACAAAAGCGTGCAGCATGGTGGCCCTGCCGTTCCCTATGGCCTGCATGCAGTAGGACGTGTGATAGTTGGTGAACTGCAGGGGCGAGGCGAGACAGCGGATCCGCAGGAACAACGTCGCAAAACTGATCGTGACTGCCGCGGCTTCCGCATCCCCCGCCGAGACGCTGAGGAACATATTGGTGGCCGGCCTGGCGAACACCTCCAGCAGGACGATGCTCATGAAGGCTATGCCCCAGCCCACGAACCTGGCCTTGCGGATCGTCTCGCGCATGCGCGCGTGATTGCCGGAACTGTAATTATAGGCCACTATGGGCAGCATGCCCTGACAGATGCCGATGTTCACCGCATTCGGCACCCGCTCCACTTTCATGACGATGCCCATGCCCGCCAGGACCAGGTCGCTGTGGGCGGAGGCCAGGATATTGACACAGATGTTGGCCAGATCGAACAGTCCCGTCAGAATGGCTGAGGGGATGCCGACCGCGAATACCTGACGCCTGTTCTCTGAATCGATCCGAAAGGCGTCCTGCAGGCGCAGACTCAGAGAGGCTGTCCCGGATGCTTTCCAATACGCGTACAGGAGGTACACGCAGGCAAGGATATTAGAGATGAGTGTCGCGAGCGCGGCTCCCCTGACCTCCTGCCCCGGAGGCAGGATCACGAACATGAACAGGGGATCCAGCAGGATGTTCAGGATCCCGCCGCTGCTCAGTCCGATGCTGGCCTGGGACGAATAGCCCGCGTTTCTCAGAATGTGCGCCAGTGTCAGGGAGAGGATCGCCGGCAGGGATCCCAGGACGATGACCAGGCGCGTATAATCAGCCGCATAGCCGATCGTCGCCTCGGAGGCCCCGAGAAAATACAGGACCGGATACAGAAAGACGCCGATCAGGACCGACCAGACCAGGGCAAGGCAGATGCAGGCATAGCAGCTGAAGGCGCTGACGCTCCTCGCTGTGTCTGTTTTTTTCATGCCCATGAGCCTGGCGACGTGGCTCCCGCCGCCCACGCCGAACAGGTTGGAGAAAGCCACGTTCATCATCGTGAGCGTGAGGGTCAGCGTGGTCGCCGCCATCATGTAGGAATTGCCCGTCCTGCCGATGAAAAAAGCATCCACCATGTTGTAGATCAGATTGATCAGCTGGCTGATGATCGTCGGCACTGACATGGCAGCCAGTGCCTGCAGCACCGGCACGGTCTCAAATAATTCTGTCTTGGAGTATTTCTGCATCTCAGGTCTGTGCCGTACCTATGTCCTTTCCTGCAGCTTGTTCCTTCCGTTTCCGCAGCATCGAACGGGGTCTTTTCATTCCTCTTCCAGGATCGAATATTTATCGCGGAAGAGTTCCTTGACGGTCTCGTACTGGCCGCTGTAATCGCGGTCATCGGATCCGCCGGCGCGTTTTTTCATGTGGCCCGCGATACTGTCGCAGCGATCGATGATCCTCTCATAGCCCGCTCCCAGTTCGGAGAAGATCAGATTATTGTCCCTCTCACACATACCGCTGTGGAGTCTGCGCACATGCTTCTTGTTGATCTTCCCGTGAATATCGGTGATGATCTCCCGGTATGCCTGGATCGTCCCCGCCAGGCGGGTATTGCCGAGGGTATAGCCCTGTACCGTGATATCCACGATCTCCTGAGCGGCATTGCCGAACAGCAGCAGGTCCTGGGTGGCCTCCTCGGAGAAAGCGCCTCCGCTCTTCCGGAAATTCTCTATGCTGTTTCTCATGCCGGTGACTTTGTCGGTGATCTCCCGGAAATCGTTCACGGTACTCTGCAGGAAGGACAGGTCCGCGGCAGGAGTCTCATCCATCCGCTGTCCCGAGATACGGATGCAGTATCTGTGGAGCTGCTCCGCGTAACGCATGGCTTTCTGACCCAGCAGCTCGACCCTGGCCGCCCCGCCCGTGTCCGATCCGGTCAGGCTGCGCAGATAAGCGGCAAAATACTCCTGCACCGCATCCGCCAGCATCTCTGTACCTGTCTTTACCTGATCGATGGCAAAGGAAGGGTTGGCCAGGAAGATGGGGTTGAGGATCGTGAGCGTGTCCGCCTGCTCCTGTCTCTCCGACTCGCTGAAGGGAAGCACCCGTTCCACCAGTCTGACCATCAGGCTCCCGAGCGGCAGAAAGATGATACTGCCCGCCAGATTGAGGAGGGAATGGAAAGCGGCGATGCTCACGGCGCTGGATTTCATGCTGAGCAGCGGAAGATGCAATGCTCCGTGTAAGGCGTAGAGGATCACAAGGAATACAGTATTCCGGATCAGGTTGTAGAACAGGTGGACGAGGGCCGCCCTCTTGCCGTTCCTGTTGGAGCCCAGGGAGACCAGGATCGCCGTCAGGCAGGTCCCCAGCTGCGCGCCGCAGATGATGGGGATCGAGACGCCGAAGGTGATCCCAACGGTCATGGCCAGCGCCTGCAGGATACCGATGGCCGCCGCGCTGCTCTGGATCAGAAAAGTGCATAGGATGCCGACGAGCACGCCGAGGAACGGATTCGTGAAGCGGACCATCAGCTCATTGAAGGCCGGGACCTCCTGCAGCGGTTCCACCGCGCTGCTCATGAGGTTCATGCCGATCATCATGACGGAAAAGCCCACGATCAGGTTGCCTACTGTCCTGGTACGGTTGGATTTGGCGATCATCAGGACGATGATCCCGCCCATGGCCAGGAAGGGAGTGAAGGAGGAGGGCTTGAGGAGCTGGATCCAGAAGGCGCCGCCCAGGGAGTTCAGGCTGAGCAGCCAGGCGGTCGCGGTGGTGCCCATATTGGCGCCGATCATGACGCCCACGGACTGGGCCAGACTCATGATGCCGGAATTGACCAGACCGACGGTCATGACAGTAGTAACGGACGACTGCATGAAGACAGCCAGGGCCGTACCGAAGCCCCAGCCGGAATAGCGGTTGCCCGTAACCTTCTCGATCACGCCGGTGAGCTTGCCGCCCGCGATCTGCGTCAGCGAGTCACTCATCACGTTCATACCGAAAATAAACAGGACGATGCCGCTCAGCAGGCCTGTGATCAGATTCAGAATACCAGTCGCATCCATATCATGCTCCTCATTGAGAGATCTGTCCGGGTTGATTACTCTGTATCAGCAGCAGTGTGCTCCGCAGGGTCGAACTGAGGGATCTTCTCTCTCCACCTGCCCCGGAAATATACGATCGTAGTCAGCAGCGCTCCGATCAGCCATACGGAGAGGAGGGAGACGAAAACCATCTTCTCCTGGGTGAGAAGGGGCTGTCCCATGGAACGGGTCAGCGCCACGAGCCCGTAAGCCAGGGGGATACGGATCAGCACAGTCGTCGCGATGGTGATCCACATGGGCGTCATGGTGTCGCCCGCTCCGCGGATCACGCCCTGCAGGCTCTGTGTGACACCTACGGCGATGTACCCGACGGCCAGGATATACATCATGCCCATGGCCAGGTCTATGAGTTTGGTGTTGCCGGGGGCAAAAAGGTCCATCAGAGCGGGACCGAACCAGATGATGACCGGCACCAGGATCAGGGCTGTGAGAACTGTCATGGCCGTCCCCTGCCGCGTGCCGGGCTTCAGGCGGTCCAGACGGCCCGCACCGACATTCTGGCCGGCATAGGTGCCCATG
>CAMOJW010000120.1 GCA_946617225.1 uncultured Lachnospiraceae bacterium | reverse complement strand
CCGGATCTCCTCCAAGGCGGCCCTGCTGGACTCCCTGCCCACTTCCATGCGGTTGAGAGAGACGATCAGGCCGATCACGTCCACATCCGCCTGCGCGGTGATGATGGGGTAGGTCTCTGCAATGGATGCGCCGGATGTGGTCACGTCCTCGATGATCAGCACCCTGTCGCCGTCCTGCAGCGGAGAGCCGAGGAGGATGCCCTTGTCTCCGTGGTCCTTGACCTCCTTGCGGTTGCAGCAGTAGCGGATATCCCTTCCGTAGAGACGGCTGATGGCCATCACCGTGGAGACGGCCAGCGGGATGCCCTTATAGGCGGGGCCGAACAGCACGTCAAAATCCAGCCCGAACTGGTCGTGAATAGCTCTTGCATAATACTCACCGAGCCGCATCAGCTGCGAACCCGTGGTATAGGCGCCCGCATTCATGAAGAAGGGCGATTTCCGGCCGCTCTTGAGCGTGAACTCCCCGAAGCGCAGGACGCGCGAATCCACCATGAAATCGATAAAATCTTTCTTGTACTGTTCCATCACTGCCTCCTGTCCCGCAGCGCTCCGCGCAGGTCTTCGATCATGGTCTCCGCGGCTGCACGGGCCGCGCCGGCCCAGTCAGCCTCTCCGTTAGCGGCGTAGGCAGGTTTCTGCCAGGCCGCCAGGATCCCGCGGGAGGAGTTGACGATGCAGCCCTCCCCGTTCTCATCAAAAAAGTGCAGCAGGTCCGCCGCGGAGGCCCCCTGCGCGCCGTAACCGGGCGCCAGGATGAAGATCTCCGGCATCAGCGCCCGCAGCTCCTTGCCCTGCTCCGGATAGGTGGCGCCTACCACGGCGCCGACATTGCTGTAGCGGCCGTCCATGGACAGGCGGCCCCATTCGCGCACTTTCTCAGCCACCAGGGTGTAGAGCGCTCTGCCGTCAGCCGTCTTCACGTCCTGAAACTCGCCGCTGGACGGGTTGGAAGTCTTGACCAGGACAAAGATGCCCTTGTCGCAGGCATTGCAGACATCGATAAAAGGCTTGATGCCGTCCGTTCCCAGATAAGGATTGACCGTAGCAAAATCCGCGTCGAAACCTCTCTCTGCCCTGCCTTCGATCACCGTCTCTCCCAGATGGGCGGCGGCATAGGCTGCGGAAGTGGAGCCGATGTCGCCCCTCTTCACATCCGCGATGACGATCAGCCCCTTCTGCTGCGCGTAACGGACCGTTTTCTCATAAGTGACGAGTCCCGGGAGACCGAACTGCTCGTACATGGCGCTCTGCGGCTTGACGGCGGGGACCAGATCGCATACAGCGTCGATCACGCCCTGATTGAACCGAAGGATCGCTTCGGCCGCACAGGCCTGTCCCGTCAGCGTCCTGCCCTCTGCCGCAGCCTGTGCACGGCTCTCCTGCAGAAGCTTCTCAGGAATAAATGACAGATTGGGGTCCAGGCCGACCACCACAGGCGCGTCCTTGGCTCTGATGGCCTCCATCAGTCTGCTGATCATTCTCTCACCATGTCCTTCCCGCCGGCGGGCCGGCTGCGCTCTTGTCAGCGTGTCCTCAGAAACTCCAGTTCTCTCGCTGCCTCCGTATCCCCGGGATATTCCCCGACGTACTCGGCCATGTAGTTTTCGGCAGTTTCAAAATCGCTCATATACTCGTAGGCGACGGCGCGGTTGAACAGCAGGCTGGCCCGTTCATCGGTACCTGCCTCCGCCCTGGCCAGGCCGCGCTCGAAGGCCGCAACGGCCTCTTCATACTTTTCGTCCTCCATCTCGATGAGGCCCAGCAGGCACATCAGGGAGGGATCGTCGCCCACGTTCTCCTGATACTTCTCGAGGAGTTCCACAGCGTCCTCCTGGCGGTCCAGATTCCGGTAGGCCTGGGCCAGCTGCAGGACGGTGGCGGTGTCCGAAGCGGACTGCGTTTCGAGGACTTTGGCAGCTTCGTCGTATCTCTCCAGATAGCACAGGAAACGTCCGCGGACCAGCGAATCCATGCCTCCGTCACCCTTGGCGAGGGCTCCCTCGAGGTAGGTCTTGCCAAGTTCCTTCATCCCGGACTCCTCCAGGATCATGGCGATCTCATACAGTCTGTCGTAATTGCTCCTGTCGAGATTGATGGCCTTGTTGAAATCGCTCCTGGCGGAATTCTCATCGCCTGTCTGGGCATAGACAGTGCCCCGGAGGGTGTACAGGGCGGCGTTCTCTCCGCTCTCCTCCAGCAGTTCCGTGTAGATCTTCACGGCGCGGTCGGTATCCCCGCTCTTGAAACAGGCGCCGGCGAGATAGGCGCGGATATCCTGCTCCATGCTGTCGTCATAGATCTTCTCTTCCAGGTCCGTGCGGTTCTTCAGGGCGTTCTCAAAAGCGGTGACCGCCTCGTCGTACCGGGCGAGGCCCATGAGGGCGATGCCCTTGCCCCTCCAGGACTCCTCCAGCTTCTCGCCGTCCGTGATGGCATCGTTGAAGTATTCCAGTGCCTTCCGGTAATCGTTCTCACCCAGGGAGCGATAGCCCAGATCCATGCTCTCGGAAGGTTTGAGCAGGCTGCAGCCCGTGAGACACAGCAGGGTAAAAACCAGAGCGAGTCCCTTCAGGACCCTTCCGGTCATCGTTCTCATCTGTCCGTTGTTCATAAGCTGCTCCTTTCCGTATCCGCTTCCTTCGGTCTCCTGTCCGGCATGGGCAGCTGGACCAGGAGGATAGCGGCAAACATCAAAACACATCCTGCTGCCTCTCTGACAGAGAGGACCTGGTGCAGGAACAGATAACCCGCCAGGACCGAGATCACTGACTCCAGCGACATGATCAGGGAGGAAGCGGAAGGGTCCGCGTTCTTCTGGCCGGCGATCTGCAGCGTATAGGCGATCCCGCTGGAGAATACCCCCACATAGAGGAGGGGCAGGATCCCAGCAGCGACCCCTGACCAGGTGATGGTCTCCGTCAGCATGGCTGCCGTCGTCCCCAGGATGCCGGCCGTGATGAACTGCCCGCATGCCAGTTCGAGGCTGTCGGAACCGGGGGCGAAATGATCCACTGACATGATCTGCAGTGCAAAAAGCAGCGCGCACAGCAGGAGGTACCGGTCGCCCGGCTCCAGCCGCAGTCCGTCGGTGATGCTCAGCAGGTACAGGCCGGCACTGGCGAGGGCAACGCCCGCCCACAGCCGAAGGCTCGTCCGGCGGGTGATCAGAAAATGGATCAGCGGCACCAGTACGATATAGAGGGCCGTGATGAAACCGGCCTTGCCCACGTCCGTGGTCACGATCCCCATCTGCTGCATGGTGGAGGCGGCAAACAGGAAAAAGCCGCAGCACAGCCCTCCCCTGACGGGAAGCGGCCTCTTCATGCTGAACCCGCTCTCACCGGCCTCCGCGGCTTCTCTGCGCCGGTGCAGGAGTATCAGGGGCATCAGGACGGCGGCCCCCAGGAAATAGCGGAGCCCGTTGAAGGTGACCGGTCCCATATGGTCCATGCCCAGTCTCTGCGCCACAAAAGCATTTCCCCAGATCAGGGCGGCGCACAGAAGCATCAGGGTATTGGGGAGGGGCATTTTCTTCACTCTTCAAACTCCGCAAGAACATAGTAGCCGCGCTGTGTATGTCTGATCTCCCTGACGGTACCCACGGAGACAGTCAGCCTCTCCGTAAAAGGGATGTTCCCGCTCATGGCCAGCGAGGGATCTATCGTGTAGTAATAGTTGCTGGGGAGCACTCCCTCCGATACGGTCACTTCCTGGCCTTCCGTGAGCAGTCCCTCCCGTTCCATCTTGAATTCCATCGTCCGCATCTGTGTGCTCCGTTCCGGCTGTCCGCGCCGTCTCACTCGGCCTTCTGTCCGGTCCCCTCGTCCTCGGGGCCGCGCAGGACCGCGTGGCCCTGCAGATAATCGGCCCAGGCACCGCAGACGGCACCCATGAGATGCACGCCGTCCCCAGTGTTCTCCGGAAGCAGGTCCCCGTTCCCGTCGCAGAATTCCGGGTTCATGTCCAAATAGAAGATATCACGTCCGTTGGCCAGTGTCGATACTGCTCTGTTGCGCTGGACAACGATGGTGTTGTTCAGGGCGATGTTGGTCCTGCTGAGTTCGGCGGTGACATGCAGCATGCCCTGGATATAGATGATGGCATCCGGCTGGAGCTCCCGGATCAGTGCCAGGATCTCCCGGTAGTTCTCATAATAAATATAGGTATTGGGATATCCCACTTCATTGATGCCCAGCGAGATATAGATCTTGCGGAAGCTGTCCTGCTCCAGGACCTGCCGCAGCCCGGACTTGACGGTGGCCTGTCCCGGTCTCCCGTAATCCAGCTCTTCGTCCAGAAGGTTGAAAGTGGTCACGGACTCCCTGCAGCAGAACGAGGCCGTATCCTTCAGGCCGCCGTACTCCCACAGACCCTGCGTGCGGGAATCTCCTATGAAGAGGGCGTCGGAGAAATATTCCCTGTCTACGCTCTGCAGCGGATAGAATACGCCGTTGACAGCAAAAGGGCCTTCCTTGTCCGTGTTGTACTCCGTATCGGGAGGTGAGAGGAAAGAGGGCTCCCAGCTCCCGTAATCCACGGCGTCCATCACCGGGTCGCCGGCCCCCTCGGGGATCCGCCCGTTGCCTGAGGACGGGATCGTCGCGTAGCGGGGATCGATCTCCGGTACGGTATCGTCCTTCTCGCCCTCCGGCAGGACCTCCACATGGGCCTGTCCTTCGGCACCCGCACCGTCCGCGGCTGTCAGGGCGTCCGCCGTTTCCGTATCTGAAGGCTCCGCACCGGCATAGCCTGCCTCCGGAGGGGCTGCGAACACGGTGACCAGTTCCCAGGGCCAGATCCTGTCGTGCGCACCCTGAAAGACCAGGGTGAGCCAGGGCTCCTCCGGGAACTTGTCTTCATATTTACTGTAGAGACTGTCCCTGCCCACAAAGCCGGCAGCGCTGAAGGCCGCAGCCGACAGCACCAGCAGGGCGGGCAGGAGCATCCTCCCCCATTTGCGGCGAAAGTTCTTCACATCCGTCCCCTCCGTACTGCCGTGCGGACACCTGCGTTCCGGTACCGCTGCGGCAGCATCGCTGTGAGGCGCATCAGAAAGTAAAATACATGAAAGGATTGGCGGCGCTGGTCACGATCCTGTAGATGCTCGCCCAGAAGATCAGCAGAGCCAGGAGCACGGCGTACCACGTCCCTCTCCTTGTGACGATGTAGCGGTAAGTGTCCGGGAAACAGAGGAGCAGGGAGACCGCCAGATACGGCAGGTACTGGTGCAGGTATTTCATCACGTCCCCGCTGTTCACGGCGACTCCGGTCCCGAAGAACGGGAACAGGCGGCTGAAATACATCCCCATCTCCCTCAGATCCTGTATGGCGAACACCATCCAGGACAGGGGGATCAGGATCCAGACGCCGAGTCTGCCGAGAAAAGGCGCCTTTTCCAGCAGCCCTTTCCACAGGAACTTCTCAGCGGCGATCAGCAGCCCGAGTCCCAGGCCCCAGATCAGGAAATTCAGGCCCGTCCCGTGCCAGATCCCCGTCAGCAGCCAGACTGTCATCAGACTGAGGATACAGCGGCCGGTGCCCTCTCTGCTGCCGCCCATCGGGATATACACATAGTCGCGGAACCAGGTCCCCAGCGTCACGTGCCAGCGTCTGTAGAAATCAGCCAGGCCGGAGGCCGCATAGGGGTGGTTGAAGTTCACGATGAAACGGAAGCCCAGCATCATGCCCAGGCCTGCAGCCATCAGGGAATAGCCCCAGAAATCCAGATACAGCCGCAGTGTGTAGCCGTAAGCGCCCAGCCAGGCCAGCGGGGAGGAGATACTGGCGTAACCGATCCTGATCAGTTCCTGCCACAGGATCGCCAGTCTGTCCGCCAGCAGCACCTTCATGCCCAGACCGATCACGAAGAAATAGACACCGTCCGCAAACCGCCGCGGTGTGGGCGTCAGCATCGCCCTGTCGTCGAATCCGCCCTCCGAGAACCGCATAACGGGTCCCTGCGTCAGCTGCGGGAACATCATAAAATACGCGGCGGTACTGCCGGCATCCGGTTTTCTGGCCAGTCTGCCGCTGTGGATATCCAGCTGGAATGAGAGCATCTTAAAGATGTAGAAACTCATGCCGACGGGCAGAAAAGCCGTATCGAGCAGCCTGGCGAGCAGTTTGCAGGACACCAGCACCGCCACATCCAGGGTCACTGCTGTCAGGCTGAGTCTCTGCTGCCCGGCGTCGGGACGCCTCCCCGGTCTGGACCAGGCGGCGGCGCCCATCATGTAGTTGATCACGGTCAGGATCACGACGGCGGCCGTCCCCGGCAGACTTCCGGAAGCATAGAAAAGCAGGCTCCCCGCCGCCAGCACCAGCGTGCGCAGGCGGTCGGGAGTCAGCAGATAAACGATCATGAAAACCGGCAGGAACCGGAAAATAAAACCAAGACTGGCAAAATTGATCATCGATCAGGGGACCTGTACAGATGACAGCGGCAGTCCTTTACAGGGCCTCCAGCTCGGCCAGGGCCGCGCGGACGCCTTCCATCTGTTTGATGTATTTTTCCTGTTTCTCTTTTTCGGCGTCGATCTTGTCCTGCGGCGCCTTGGCGAGGAATCTGGGATTGCCGAGCATGCCCTCGCTCCTCTTCAGTTCGCCGGCGAGACGTTTCACTTCCTTCTCGAGGCGCGCCTTTTCGGCGGCGATGTCCATCAGGTCCGCCAGAGGCAGATACAGAGTGCCAAAGGGAAGCACCAGCTGCAGGGCGCCCGCCGGGATATCCTCCCTGTCCCTGCGAAGATCCAGTTCGGAGGCGGAGGCCAGGCGCTCGAAGAAGGTCCTGCCTTCCGCAAAATCGTTCAGCACCTTGTCCTGGTCGGAGACGAGGATCACCTTGGCCTTGCGGGAAGGCGCCACGCCTCTCTCGGTCCTGGCGTTTCTGACCGCGCGGACCGCCTCCTTGATGTAGGCGATGCTCTCCTCTTCGTGAGGGAAGTCAAAGGCCTCGGTCCACACCGGCCAGTCGCTGATCATGATGGAGGGCTCGCTGCTCTGGATCGAGCAGTAGATCTCCTCGGTCACGAACGGCATGTAGGGG
>CAMOJW010000119.1 GCA_946617225.1 uncultured Lachnospiraceae bacterium | reverse complement strand
AGCTCGTGCGTCTGCTGGGTAAGATGCGGTTCCGCACCAGCTACGGTCAGAATGCTCTGAAGCATTCGATCGAGGTGGCGCAGATCGCCGGACTTCTGGCCGGTGAACTGGGACTGGACATCCGCACTGCCAAGCGCGCAGGTCTCCTGCACGACATCGGCAAGGCAGTGGACCACGAGATGGAAGGATCTCATGTCCAGCTCGGCGCGGACCTGTGCCGCAAATATAAGGAATCGGCAGTTATCATCAACGCGGTGGAAGCTCACCACGGAGATGTGGAACCTACCAGTCTGATCGCCTGCCTCGTTCAGGCGGCGGACGCGATTTCCGCAGCGCGCCCCGGCGCAAGAAGGGAGACGCTGCAGACTTATACCACCAGGCTGAAACAGCTTGAGGAGATCACAGGCAGTTTTAAAGGGGTCAGCAATTCTTATGCCATTCAGGCGGGCAGAGAAGTTCGTGTTCTCGTAGTTCCTGAGCAGATCGGTGACGCAGACATGGTCCTGCTGGCGAGGGAGATTTCCAAGAAGATAGAAGCAGAGATGGAATATCCCGGGCAGATCAAGGTCAGTGTGATACGAGAATCCAGAGTGACAGATTACGCGAAGTGATTCGCAGCGGAGACCAGACGATCCGCAGGTCTGTAATGAGGTAAATAACGGAAGACCAGGGAAATGGCAGAGGTGCTCCTCTGCGACTCCCTGGTCTTTCTCGTAAATACAGGCCGGCTGTCGAAAATTTACAAACTTTTTCAATTATTGCTCAATTATTGTGCACATTCACAGCAGGGATGCGTTATAATAAAATCGTATATTGGCAGACCGGCTGTCTCATTATGCCGGAAATAATGACAAGGGGGCAGTGATTTATGGAAAGAAAGAAAATACTATTTGTGGCATCTGAGAGTGTTCCGTTCATCAAGACGGGCGGCCTGGCGGACGTCGTCGGCTCTCTGCCCAAAGATATCGATCCCGAATACTACGACGTCAGAGTTATGATCCCCAAGTACTCCTGCATGAAACAGGAGGTCAAGGATCGTATGGAATATGTGAGCCATTTCTACATGGATTATCACTGGAACAGCGAGTATGTGGGCATCCTCAAGGCCGAAGAGGCGGGGATCACCTTCTATTTCATCGACAACGAAGGCTTCTTCACCAGCGACAAGCCCTATACTGATGATCCGCTGTTCGAGATCACCCGTTTTGCCTATTTCTCCAAGGCCTGCCTGTCAGCTCTTCCCGTGATCGGCTTCAGACCCGACCTCATCCACTGCCACGACTGGCAGACCGGTCTGGTCCCCGTCTATCTGAAGGAGCGTTTCCAGGCCAATGAGTTCTTCCATGGCATCAAGACCATCATGACCATCCACAACCTGAAGTTCCAGGGCAAGTGGAACGTGAGAGATGTGGAGGATATCACCGGTCTGTCCGGCTACTATTTCACGCCCGACAAGCTGGAAGCCTACCGCGATGCCAACCTCCTGAAGGGCGGCCTGGTCTACGCGGATGCCATCACCACCGTGAGCCCCACCTATGCGGATGAGATCAAGACGCAGTTCTTCGGCGAGGGTCTGGACGGCCTGATGAACGCCAGGAGCAATGATCTCCGCGGCATCCTGAACGGTATCGATTACACCGACTTCAATCCCGAGACGGACAAGAAGATCTTCCGGACCTACAATGTGGAGAACTTCCGCAAGGAGAAGGTAAAGAACAAGGTCGGTCTGCAGAGAGAACTGGGTCTGAAAGAGGATCCCAAGTGCATGATGATCGGTATCGTGTCCCGTCTGACCGACCAGAAGGGATTTGATCTGATCGCCTGCGTGCTGGATGAGATGCTCTCCCTGGATGCCATCCAGATCGTCCTGCTGGGCACCGGCGAGGAGCGCTATGAGAACATGTTCCGGTACTTCGACTGGAAGTACAGCGACAAGATCTCCGCGAACATCTACTATTCGGATGAGCTGTCCCACAAGATCTACGCCGCTTCGGACGCGTTCCTGATGCCTTCGCTGTTCGAGCCCTGCGGCCTGAGCCAGCTGATGTCCCTGAAGTACGGCACACTGCCCATCGTCAGGGAGACCGGCGGTCTGAAGGATACGGTGGAGCCGTATAATATCTATGAAGGGACCGGCACCGGATTTACTTTTGCCAACTACAACGCGCACGAGATGATGCATGCCGTCCGCTACGCCGAGCAGATCTTCTATGATAAGAAGAGAGAGTGGAACAAGATGGTGGAGCGCGCCATGAGTATGGACTTCTCCTGGAAACAGTCTGCGTCCAAATATCAGGAGATGTACGACTGGCTCATCGGAAGGTGAGAGCAGCCATAAACACAGCCCCCCGCCCGGTCTGCCGGCACGGGGCCGCAGCATAGGAACAGGAGCATATGTCAGACGCACCGAGGCCTGAAAACAGAAACAAAAACAGAGCCGCCGCCGGGGGGAGACCCGGCGGCGGCATCATCGTGCAGGCGGGAATGCTCGCGGCTGCCACGATCATAGTGCGCATCATCGGCATTCTGTACAGGGCACCTCTGACGGCGATCATCGGGGATGAGGGCAACGGCTACTACGGGACCGCCTTCAATATCTATACCATCATCCTGCTGGTGTCCTCCTACGGCATCCCGGCCGCGATCTCCAAACTGATGTCACAGAAGATAGCGGTGGGAGAGTTCAGGAACGCCCAGAAGGTCTTTCATGCCGCCCTGGTCTATGCCCTGGTCGTGGGAACGATCGCCAGTCTGTTCCTTTACTTCGGAGCACCTCTTCTGGTCCCGCCCGGATCGGTGATGGTCCTGCGGGTCTTTGCGCCGACGATCTTTCTTTTTGGCATACTGGGAGCGCTGCGGGGCTACTTTCAGGCGAACCAGTCCATGTCGCAGACGAGCATCTCCCAGATCCTGGAGCAGATCGTCAATGCTGTCGTCAGTATCGGTGCGGCGATGCTTCTGATCCGGACTGCGGCCGGACAGGATGAGACGACCGTTGCCCAGTACGGTGCCGCGGGCAGTGCCCTGGGTACCGGCGCGGGTGTCCTTGCCGCGCTTCTTTTCATGCTGATCATGTACCTGCGCAGTGCCGGGAGATATCGCGCCAGGGTGCGCTGCGACCGGTCCGGCAGGGAGGAGACTTTCTCCCGGGTGATGATCGCCACGATCCTGGTGATCACGCCCTTTATCTTCAGCAGTTTTATCATGAATCTCAGTACTTCCCTGGACCAGACCATCTATCTGCGCACCATGATCAACGTGCGCGGCCAGGAGGAGGCTGCCGCGACCACGATCAACGGTCTGTTCTCCAACAAGGCCGTCGTGATCTGCAATATCCCCATCTCCATAGCCACGGCGGTATCCGCCGCGATCATCCCGCATATCTCCACAGCATACGCCCGCAGACAGTTCCGCGAGACCCGGAAGAGGACAGTGGGCGCGTGCAGGATGACGCTGCTGATCGCCATTCCCTGCGCGGTGGGGCTGGCTGTTCTTTCCAGGCCTGTGACCATGATCCTGTTCCCCCAGTGGGAGACGCTTGACCTGGCGTCGGATCTCCTGCGCGCCATGGCCGTCACGGTGGTGCTCTATTCCGTATCCACGATCACGACGGCGGCCCTGCAGTCCACCGGAAGGATGGCGGCTCCTCTGATCAGCGCCGGCGTTGCACTGGTCGTGCAGACAGCCCTGATCTATGTGCTGCTGTATTTCACCAAAATGGACGCCTATACCCTGGTGTGGAGCAGTCTGGCCTACGCGGCGGTGATCTTCGTGATGAACGAGTTCTTCCTGACGCGGCATCTGAAATACAGGCCCAATATCGTCAAACTGTATATCAAACCGACCGCCGCAGCCCTGGTGATGGGTGCGGCGGCCTGGGGGATCTATCACGGTCTGTATCTGGTCCTGGGACGTCTGCTGCGGGAGTACTACGCCAATCTGATCTGCTGCGGCATCGCCGTGGCGGCAGCCGTGGTCATCTATTTCTTCCTGGTGATCGGCATCGGAGCGGTGGGCGCTCCGGATATCGAACGTTTTCCCGGCGGCACCCGCCTCACCGGGGCCCTGAAGAGAAGAGGGTGGCTCTGAGCGCGGGCCGGTGAACCAGCAGAGGCGGATCGTTTGGCCGGATCACTTATGATCTCCGGGAGGCAGTGCCCCGAACCTCTGTCATTGTGACGCACCTGCGTCCTGTACTTCCCGCAGACCGGAGATGTCCGGACTTGCGAGGATGGAATAATTGTTGTGGTAGATCACGAAACCCGGCCTTGATCCGCCGGGTTTTTTCACGCCCCGGCGTGTCAGATAGTCGATCTCCACCTTGCTCTGTTCCCTGCCTGCCGAGTAGTAGGCAGCCAGGGAAGCGGCCTCCTCAAAGGCGCGGTCGGGCAGCTGGTCCATGGGCTGACCGCCGGCGCAGAGGATCACATGGGAGCCGGGCATGTCGTTGGCATGGAACCAGATATCCGTGGGAGCACTGAAGCGGAAGGTCAGCTCCTCGTTCTGGAGGTTGTTCTTGCCCACATAGATATCCAGGCCGTCGCTGCTGATATAGTGCAGAGGTCTGGCGGCCGGTGTGCGGCGTCCGCCCTTGGCGCCGCGCGTCTCGGCACCGCGGCCTCCCTTGCCGTTCCCCGCAGAGGAGACTTTGCGCCTGACCAGGCCGCTGTCCTCCAGTTCCCTGCGGATCTGGAGCAGGTCTCCCTCGCTGTCAGCCAGATCCAGGGCCTGCCGGATCGAGGTGAGCTGGTCGATCTCCGCCTTGACCTCCACCGTCAGGGTGGTCAGGGCCTCGTAGGTGCGCTTGAGTTTGTTGTAGCGGTCATAGTACCGCTGCGCATTCTGCATGGCAGTGAGCGTGGGGTCCAGCGGGACGGTGATCTTCTCCCCGGTGTAATAATTGTCCAGCTCGCAGGAGCGGGATCCTTCCGGTACCGTGCTGCCGTAGGTGTGCAGCAGTTCCCCGTAGAGGCGGTATTTATCTCTCTTCTCTGTATCCCGGATCTGCCGGAGCTGGAGATCATATTTGTGCAGGTCCCTCTCCAGGATCGTCTGGACGACGCGGCGCAGGTCCGCGGAACGCTGTCTGATTCGGGTGAGCGCATTCCGGCGGGCATAGAAGGCCTCCAGCAGTTCGGAGACGGAGCCGTACTCCTCGCACTCCAGATCCGCCATCATCGACAGGTGGACGGCGGAAAAGGCCGTGGGAGTCCCTTTTTCCACATACAGGACAGGGGAGAAACGGCCTTCGCGGACGGTGTCCATCAGTTCGCACAGGGCTCCGTACAGCGCCTCCTGCTGGGCACCGGTGAGGGCGGCAGCACTGCGGCAGTCGGAGACGCCCGCCCGGAAGCAGAGCTCCTGCGCCATCAGCGGGGACAGGCCGGTGTAACTGCCTGAGAGAAAAGCAGCCGGATCTCTGCCCGCACCGGCTGCAGCGGCGCGGAAACTCTCGGGCGAGGCCGTCAGAGGATCCATCTTGCCGCGGGTCTGCGGGATGAAATAGGCCCTGCCGGGCAGCACCTCCCGGACGGAACTGACCAGGGAGGAGACTCGCTTGATGCTGTCCACGATCTGCTCCTCCTCGTCGAGAAAGATGATATTGCTGTGCTTGCCCATCAGTTCAATGACCAGCGTATGGGTGCGCAGATCCCCCATCTCGTCCATGTGGCTGACCCGGACGCGCAGGATGCGCTCCAGGCCGGGCTGCTCCACGGAGAGGATCCGCCCGTTCTGAAGGTGTTTTCTCAGAAGCATGCAGAAAGCAGGCGCATTCAGGGGAGCCTGCCGGGAGGTGCCTGTCAGATAGGCGAGAGGCAGGGAGGGGTCCGCAGAGAGGTAGAGACGGACCTGGCCGCCGCCTCTCTCGGGGGCGGGCTTGATGGTGAGCAGCAGCTCCAGCCTGTCCGTCTGCGCGATCTTGTAGATCCTGCCGCCCGTGAGCCGGTCATCCAGCTCCCTGGCCAGGGCGGCCACGGTGATACCGTCAAATGCCATCTGTTTACCTTCCTTTCAGCCGGCTGCCGCACATTTCCGATCCCTGCAAGGCGCCGCCGGCAGTCTGCGGCTCTGTCTACGAAAGTATACCCGATTACGGGAAAGGGGGCAAGCGGACCTCTAGGAACCGGCGCCGCTTTGTGGTACACTATCCATAATGCAGTACCCCGCAATGCGGATCGTTCGAAGCCGGGGTACCGCGGAGAAACTGACAGATCGTGTGGAAAGATAAACAGGGAGCGATATGATCAAGAGCATGACCGGCTACGGCCGCAGTGAGTACTCCGACGACAGACTGAAGATCTCAGTGGAGATGAAATCTGTCAACAACCGGTATCTGGATCTCAACATCAAGATGCCGCGGCAGCTGAACCGCATGGAGTCCCAGATCAAGGAGATCCTCAAGCAGTACATGCAGAGGGGCAAGGTGGACGTCTATATCACCTGCGAGGACCTCGCCCAGGCCGGCAGGACGGTCCGGTACAACAGCAAGATCGCTGGAGAGTATCTGGCGCGCCTCAGGGAGATGGCGGACGAGTATGGCCTGGACTGTGATATCCGCGCGACGGCTCTGTCCAGGTTCCCTGACGTGCTGACGATGGAGGAGGAGCCCCTGGACGACGAGGAGCTCTGGACCTGCCTCAAGGCAGCCCTGGAAGCGGCTGCACAGCAGTTCCGCGAGGCCCGGACCCGGGAGGGCGAGTATCTCCGCTCGGATCTGGAGAAAAAACTGGACGAAATGGAAGCCCATGTGGCTTTTATCACCGAACGCGCACCGGAGATGGTGGAGGCGCACAGACAGCGCCTGGAGAGCAGGGTGAGGGAACTGTTAGAGGGCAATCTGACGGACGAGAGCCGCATCGCCCAGGAAGTCACGCTCTATGCGGACAAGATCTGCGTGGATGAGGAACTGGTGCGACTGGGGAGCCACATCCGCGCCGTGCGTGATGCGCTGGCCCGGGAGGACGGTGTCGGCAGGAAGCTGGATTTTATCGCCCAGGAGATGAACCGGGAGTCCAACACGATCCTCTCCAAGGCGGGAGACCTTGCAA
>CAMOJW010000118.1 GCA_946617225.1 uncultured Lachnospiraceae bacterium | reverse complement strand
CATCCGTGATCTGGAAGAAGACGATGGAGTCGATCTGCATCGTGACGTTATCCTTGGTGATCACGGGCTGCGGAGGGAAGTCCACGACCTGCTCCTTCAGATTGACTCTGCGCGCCACTCTCTCGATAAAAGGCATCTTGAAATGCAGTCCGACGTTCCATGTGGCACTGTAGGCGCCCAGGCGCTCGATGACGAAAGCATGCGCCTGCGGCACGATCCTGATGCAGGAAAACGCGAAATAGACCAGGATCGCGATCAGAATGACCAGAAAAATAATGCCTCCCATAATAATACCTCCTTGAAATGTTGTCGTTTCCGAAAGACCGTCTCAGCGGCCCGTATCTCACTGGATCCGCTTGCCTACGATCAGTTTGACGCCCTCGATAGCCCGTATCATGACGACCTCTCCGGGTTCGATGGTCTGCTCGGTGATGACGCTCCTGGCAGTCCAGTCCTGTCCGTTGATCCGGGCGCTCCCCGTTCCCTTGACGTTGTCGACCCGCTCCGTGATCAGAGCCTCCTGCCCGATCAGGCTGTCTGCGTTGGTCCTCACCTTGTTGGAATCGATGAACCGCTGGGCCAGCGGCCTGGTCAGCAGCAGAAGCAGCACGGAAACGCCCACGAAGACGCCCACCTGGACCCAGATCGGAAGGCCGATGAGGCAGACCAGCAGGGCGGCGGCACAGCCTCCGGCAAACCAGATGGTCGTCAGACCCATCGTCATGATCTCGATCACGATCAGCGCGATGATCAGAACGATCCAGACTATTACCATATCCATCCTGTCAGCACCTCCTTTCCAAATAGCTCAGTGCAGTACCGACTATCCAGTATTGAATGATACCACAAACGGTCTGTATTCTCAATGCCCGGGGCCCCTGTTTCTCTGTCTGTGGGCCTCGTAGAGCAGGATGCCCGCCGCCATGGCGGCGTTCAATGATTCGATCTGTCCCTCCATGGGGATCCGGATGCGGACGGCCGCCTCCCGGGCGGTCCCTTCCCGCAGGCCTCTCCCCTCGTTGCCGATCAGGATCGCCGCTCCCCGCCGGTAGTCCGGCTCGTCATAAGGCACACTGCCCTCCAGATGCGCCGCGCAGGTCAGGATGCCCGTGTCGTTCAGTTCCCGGATGACGGCCGGAAGATCCTCCGTGTACAGGAAAGGTACGCGGAAGATGCTGCTCATGGTGGCCCGGACCACCTTGGGGCTGAACACGTCCGTGGTGCCCCTGCTCATGATGATGCCGGTCACGCCGGCAGCCTCCGCCGTGCGGAAGATGGTGCCCAGATTGCCGGGATCCTGCAGGTCTTCCAGGAGCAGATACAGCGGCTCGGCCGCCTTGTCCCCGGGCCGGCCCCGCCCCGGTCCTTCCTGCAGGAGCTGCATCTCTGCGGGCATGGAGGCGGTGCAGAGGACGCCCTGAGGCGTCTCTGTAAGGGCCGTTTTGTCCATCAGCCTGTCCGGGATCAGGAAGATCTCCGCGCTTTCCGCCAGTGTGCGGATGCGCCCGGCTGTCTGCGACTCCGTCCTCCGGAGAAAAGACTCCGTCACATAGATCTCCCGCAGCAGCTCCGGCGGCGTGTCCAGAAAGAGCCGCAGGCCCTCGATGACAAAAAGGCCCTCCTCCCGGCGGTTCCTGGCCCTGGTCTGCAGGGCCGTCAGCCGTCTGATCCTGGGATTGGATGCCGATGTGATCTCCGGAAGGTCCGGGATGCGCCCGCTCTGCATGTCTGACTCCTCCCATCAGATCCCTGTACGCGGGAAATACCCCCGTCCGGGACTTCTGTCGTGAAACAAGCAGGGGGATGACACACGCATGCGTCATCCCCCTCCGTCATATGACGATCCACTGTGCACCTGCGATCAGATCCTCAGACTTACGTTGTACTCGTATTCGGGGATCGTCTTGGTCATCGCGAGGGCCTCTTCGATATCGTAGTCCACGAACTTGCCATCCTTGTAGCACACCACGCGGTTGGACTTGCCGGCCACCAGGATGTCCGCCGCGTAGGCGCCCATGATGGAGGCATAGTAGCGGTCCGTACAGGTCGGGGAGCCGCCGCGCTGCATGTAGCCCAGGATGGTAGCCCTGGTCTCGATTCCCGTGGCCGCTTCGATCCTTCTCGCCATGGAGGTGGAGTGGCCGATGCCCTCGGCGTTGATGATCAGGTGGTGCTTCTTGCCCAGCCTGCGGTTCATCACCATGTGGTCGACTATCTTCTGCTCGTCGTAGTCATATTTCTCGGGGAGGAGGATGTCCTCGGCACCGTTGGCGATACCGCACCACAGGGCGATATAGCCGGCGTGACGTCCCATGACCTCGATGATGGAGCAGCGCTCATGAGATGAGGACGTGTCCTTGACCTTGTCGATGGCCTCCATGGCCGTATTGATAGCGGTGTCGAAGCCGATGGTATAGTCGGTGCAGGCGATGTCCAGGTCGATGGTCCCGGGCAGTCCGATAGTGTTGATCCCGTGGCGGGCGAGCGCCTGCGCGCCGCGATAGGAACCGTCGCCGCCGATGACCACGATGCCGTCGATCCCGTGCTTGCGGCAGATGTCGGCCGCTTTCTGCTGCACTTCCTCTTCCTTGAACTCAAGGCATCTGGCCGTGCCCAGGATCGTACCGCCGCGTTGGATGATGTTGGCCACATCCTGACTGCGCATGTCGAAGAAATCTTCGTTGAGCAGTCCGCGGTATCCTCTGTTGATACCCTTGACCTTGACTTTGTGGTACAGAGCTTCCCTGACGACGGCGCGGATCGCCGCGTTCATGCCCGGGGCATCTCCTCCGCTGGTGAGCACTCCAATGGTCCTGATCTCTTTGCTCATAGGTCCCTCCTGCCTGATCCGGCATGCCTCTGTCCACAGCACGGACAATACGCTTCTATACTGCTCCGGTAACGCATTGCTGAATTATTAACATTTTATTCCATCCTATGTCTGATTGCAATGGATGAATGGTATTCCGGTCAGTTATATTGTCAATTCAGGATCACGTTCTTCTCCCCGAACATGTCCGCCAGACGGGCCACGAGGTCCCTGTCCGCGCGTACGCCCTGGCCGGGCGGGAGTTCCCTGCGGAGCCGGGGATCTTCGATATAGATGACCACCCGGTCCCTGCCGCCGTGCTCCTCCACCTCGCGGAACAGGAGGCTGCTGCCCTCCTTCCAGGCGGCGACGTCGGGGAAGCGGACCCAGAGAGTCCTGGGGACACGGGAGAAAGGCGTCACCTTCTCGCAGATCAGCTTGGCGTCCCTGTCCTCCTCCACGGACACGCGGCCGGTGATGAAGACCTTGCTCTCCTCCTCCAGTTCGTCCCCCGCCTCCTCGTAGGCGTTCGGAAAAACGATGACTTCCACGCTCCCCGTGAGATCCTCCAGAGTGAGGAAGGCCATGACTTTGTTGTTTTTGGTGTATTTGATCTTTTTGGAGGTGATCATGCCGCCCATGGTCACCTTCACGCCGTCCTGCACGCGGCAGACGCCCGTCTCCTCGTCCAGGAGCATCTCCGAGGCCCTGACGGAGATCCGTCTGCGCCACATCCCTTCGTACTCCTGCAGCGGATGGCCGCTGACATAGATCCCCAGGACCTCCTTCTCGAAGGCCAGCTTCTGTTCCGGAGTGTACTCCTCCACCTGTGGCAGAGGCGTGCGGTAGGCGTCCTTCTCATCCTCGGGGACCAGGTCGAACAGGCTGATCTGTCCGGCCATGTCGTTTTTTCTGGAGGACTGCAGTTCGTCCAGGATCCGCTCGTAGGCTATCATCATCTGCCGCCGGTTCGGACCCAGACAGTCCATGGCGCCGGCTTTGATAAAATTCTCTATGGCGCGGCGGTTCAGGTCGCGGCCGCTCCCCGCCATGCGGCTCAGGAAGTCGCGGATGTCCTTGAAAGGCCCCCGGAGGCGTCTCTCCTCCAGGATGGCATCGATCACGGGCCTGCCTACGCCCTTGACGGCCATGAGGCCATAGCGCACGGCGTCCCCGGAGACGGAGAACCCCGCCTCCCCGGTATTGATGTCCGGCGCCAGCACGCGGATCCCCATGCTCCGGCAGGTCTGGATGTAGCCGGCCACCTTGGTGGAGAAATCGATGACGGAAGTCATCAGCGCCGCCATGAACTCCCTGGGATAATAGTATTTCAGCCAGGCTGTCTGGTAGGCCACCACCGCGTAACAAGCCGCGTGGGACTTGTTGAAGGCGTATTTGGCAAAATCCATCATAGTGTCATAGATCCCGCCGGCCACGTCCGCGCTGATCCCCCTGGCCACGCATCCGGGCACGCCCTCCCCGGGATTGCCGTAGATGAAGTTCCGCCGCTCCGCTTCCATGACTTTCTGTTTCTTCTTGCTCATGGCGCGGCGGACCAGATCGCTGCGGCCGAGGGTATAGCCGCCCAGGTCGCGGACGATCTGCATGACCTGCTCCTGGTAGACGATGCACCCGTATGTGGGCTCCAGGATCGGGATGAGCTCCGGACAGGCGTAGGTGATCTGGTCGGGATGATTCTTGCCCCGGATATACTGGGGGATAAAATCCATCGGCCCCGGCCTGTACAGGGAGATCCCTGCGATGACGTCCTCCAGGTTCTGAGGGCGGAGCTCTTTCATGAAGTTCTGCATGCCGCCGCTTTCCAGCTGGAACACGCCGTCGGTGCGGCCGGTCCCCAGCGAGGCATAGACGGCGGCATCGTCGTAAGATATGTCCTCCAGGCGGACATGCGCCATACGCGCCGCGTTCTGCAGCACCGTGAGTGTCCGGAGACCCAGGAAATCCATCTTCAGAAGGCCCAGCTCCTCGATGGTGGTCATGGTGAACTGGGTGGTGACGCTGCCGTCCTGGGCGCGGGCCAGGGGCACCAGTTCCTCCGCGGGGGCTGAGCAGATGACCACGCCCGCAGCGTGGACAGAACTGTGTCTGGGCAGGCCCTCCAGGCGTCTGGACATGTCGATGAGACGGCGGACTTTTTCGTCCCCTTCATAGGCTCTGTGGAGCTCGGGGTTCATCTTCAGGGCTTTGTCCAGGGTGATGTTCAGTTCGGCCGGCACCATCTTGGCTATGCTGTCCACAAAACCGTAGGGCAGGTCCATGACCCGGCCCACGTCCCGCAGCACGCCGCGGGCGGCCAGCGTGCCGAAGGTCACGATCTGCATGACCTTGTCGTGGCCGTATTTTTCTGTCACGTAGCGGATGACCTCGCCGCGGCGCTCAAAGCAGAAATCCACGTCGATATCGGGCATCGAGACGCGCTCCGGGTTCAGGAAGCGCTCGAACAGGAGGTTGTAGCGGATGGGGTCGATATCCGTGATGTGCAGGCAGTAGGATACTATGCTGCCCGCTGCGCTGCCCCGGCCGGGGCCCACGATGATGCCCTGGCTGCGCGCGTAGTTGATGTAATCCCACACGATGAGGAAATAGTCCACGTAGCCCATGGTCCGGATCGTGTTCAGCTCGTAGTCCAGCCTTTCCCGGAGCTCCGGACCCGCGTCCGGGTAGCGCTCCTTCATGCCGTCCGCGCAGAGTTTGTTCAGGTAAGTCCAGGAATCGTATCCCTCGGGCACGTCGAAATGAGGGAGCTTGAGGACGCCGAACTCGATCTCAACGTTACATCTGTCCGCGATCTTCTGTGTGTTGTCCAGGGCCTCCTGCGCATACGGAAAGAGAGCGCGCATCTCCTGCTCACTCTTCACATAGAACTGTCCGCCGGGGTAGCGCATGCGGTCCTCGTCGGACAGCCGCTTGCCGGTCTGGATACACAGGAGGATGTCGTGGGGCTCCGCGTCCTCTGCATAGGTGTAATGGGCATCATTGGTGGCGATCAGCGGGATCCCCAGCTTCTGGTGCATGCGCAGCAGGGCTGCGTTGACCTTCTGCTGGTCACTGTAACCGTGGTCCTGCAGCTCCAGGAAGAAATTGCCCTCCCCGAAGATCTCCTGCAGCCTGAGAGCAGCCTGTTCCGCGGCCTCTTCATCGTCTCTGACGATGTTTCTGGCCACTTCGCCGGCCAGGCAGGCGCTGGAGGCGATGATCCCCTCGTGGAACTCCCTGAGCAGCTCCAGGTCCACCCGGGGCTTGTAGTAATAGCCCTCGGTGAAGGAGCGGCTGACGATCTTCATCAGGTTCTCGTAACCCTTGTTGTTCTCCGCCAGCAGGATCAGATGGTAGTACCGGTCGTCCCCTGCACCAACTTCCCTGTCGAACCGGGAGCCCGGCGCCACGTATACCTCGCAGCCGATGATGGGCCGGATCCCCTCCGCACGGCAGGCCTTGTAGAAATCGATGACACCGTACATAACGCCGTGATCCGTGATCGCGGCGGCATTCATGCCGAGCTCCCTGACCCTGTGGACGTATTCCGTGATCTTGTTGGAACCGTCCAGAAGGGAGTACTCCGTGTGGACATGCAGATGGACAAAAGACATGTTTACCCTCTTCCTCCGCTTTTCTCCGCCGCGATAAAAGCCTCCGCGATCAGGAGATCCTCTGCTGTCGTGACTTTGATGTTTTTATACGACGCCTCCACCATCCGGATGCGGGCGCCGCGGATCTGCTCCGCGGCCATGGCGTCGTCTGTGATCGCCGACGGGTGTTCCTTCCATTCCCGGTAGACGTCTCGGATCAGGGCAAAAGGGAACACCTGGGGCGTCTGCACCTGCCAGAGCGTTCTCCTGTCCGGTGTGGAGATCACATAGCCCCGCTCGTCGGTCACTTTGATCGTATCCTTGGCGGGGACCGCAGCCACGGCGCCGTCCGCGCCGTCCAGGATCGCCTGCAGGAGCGCTCTGATGAACGGCTCTTCGGGAAAAGGCCTGGCGCCGTCCTGGATGTAGACGACGTCACAGGGCCAGGTCACCGCCTCCAGGCCGTTCATGACCGATCCCGGCCGCTCGCTGCCGCCCGCGACAGTCGCGCGGAGCTTGGAGCCAAGGTCCTGTGCGCGGAGGAGATCCTGCGCGTACTCCTCGTCCCCCGCAGGCACCACCAGCACCAGATCCGTGATCACGCTGCTGTTCTCCAGCCCCTCATAGGCATAGGTAAACAGAGGACGGCCGGCCAGGTCCCTGTACTGTTTGGGCGTATCTCCTCCCAGTCTGCGTCCCTGTCCCGCCGCCACGACAATAGCTGTGCAGCGCATCTGCTGCCTGCTCTCAGTCCCCTCTTCTCTCATCATTCCGTCCCCCGTCATGACTGCGCTGTGCCGTGTATATCTCTGCGCAGCTTCACCCGGCCGCGCTCAGCCTCTCTCGCCGAGCCT
>CAMOJW010000117.1 GCA_946617225.1 uncultured Lachnospiraceae bacterium | reverse complement strand
CCGCCAGGGCGATCGCCGTGCCGCTGGGGGCATCCAGTTTCTGATTGTGGTGCTTCTCCACGATCTCGATGTCAAAACCGGCTGCGGCCAGTTTGGCGGCATTCTCCCTGAGGAGCTGCAGAAGCAGATTGACGCCCAGGGACATGTTGGCGGAGCGGAGGATCGCCGTGGACTCCGCAGCCTTGTCCAGAGAGGCCAGCTGGGCCTCAGACAGCCCGGTCGTGCAGATCACGGCTGGGATCCTGTGCGCGGTGATAAAGGCGATCAGCCCGTCCGTGGCGGCGGCAGTGGTGAAATCCACTACGACATCCACAGAGGCGATCTCCTCTTCGCTCAGGGCGGAAAGCTCCGTATAGACGGGATAAGGCAGACCGCTGCCTGCAAAAGCATCCACGCCGGCCACGATCTCGGTCCGCGGATCGGCCTCCGCGATCTCCGTGATGATACGGCCCATGCGCCCGCAGCAGCCGTGAAGAAGGATCTTAGTTATCTCTGCCATCGGATCGTCCCTCCTTGCGGTCATTTCAGTCATTTGAGCAGGCCATAGCGCACCATGGCGTCGCGGAGCTGCTCCGCGTGTGCGGGCTCCATCTCCGTGAGGGGCATCCTCAGAGGACCGGCCTCAAAGCCCAGCAGGTTCATGGCCTTCTTGATCGGAATGGGATTGACTTCCATGAAGAGCAGGTCACACAGCTCGTCGATGTGTCTCTGGATCTCGGCGGCGCCCGCCACATCGCCCCGGTGGAATCTCTCGCACATGTCGTGCATGATCTCCGGTGCGCAGTTGGCCACCACGGAGATGACGCCCAGACCGCCCATGGACATCAGCGGCACCACCTGGTCGTCATTGCCGGAATAGAGTTCGATCTGTCCGTCCGTCAGGGCCATCAGTTTGACCACCTGGCTGATGTTGCCGCTGGCCTCCTTGATGCCGACGATATTCGGAACGTCCTTAACGAGCCTGGCTACAGTCGCAGGCAGGATGTTGCCGCCCGTGCGGCTGGGCACGTTGTACAGGATCAGGGGGACTCCCGCAGAGGCATCCGCGACCATCTTAAAGTGGCTGTAGAGGCCGTCCTGCGTGCCCTTATTGTAGTAGGGAGACACGATCAGCAGAGCATCCGCGCCGTAGCCCGCCACCTCGGAGGAGAGCTCCATGGCCGTGCGGGTGCAGTTGGAACCGGTCCCCGCGATCACCGGTACGCGGTGATTTACATATTCTATACAGAACTTGCAGACCTCGAGATGTTCCTTCTCCGTCATGGTCGCCGCTTCGCCCGTGGATCCGCAGACGACGATGGCGTCCGTGCCGCGCGCGATCTGATCATCGATGATATCGGCAAAAGCGTCATAATTCACTTCATAGGGAGCATCCTTCTTAAAGGGTGTTATGATGGCGACTGCCGAACCTGTAAAGACTGACATAATCTATCTCCTTGCAATTGATTGAATGATGCGGGATCCACGTTCTCAGAAAGCCTTGAACGGAACAGGGCTGATCTCCAGGATTTCATCCGCGAAGGTACAGATCTCCGGATCGAGATGTTTGCCTGTCAGGATCACATCCACTCCGCGGTGATCCTTGCAGATCTCCCGCAGCTGTTCCACGGAGATGATATTGTTGCTGA
Source organism: uncultured Lachnospiraceae bacterium (assembly GCA_946617225.1). Classification (GTDB taxonomy): domain Bacteria; phylum Bacillota; class Clostridia; order Lachnospirales; family Lachnospiraceae; genus CAG-791. The sequence goes on along the minus strand of CAMOJW010000117.1, from coordinate 5,702 downwards.
TCACCTCCAGGACCTCGTCCAGCACCAGAAGATCGCATTGTCCGGCTGAGAGCACTTTTCTCGCGAACTGCAGGCCGTTTCTGATCTTCTCGGCTTCTTCTCTTCTCTCCTGTTCGCTCCTGTCCTGGTAGTCACGCAGGCACTTCTCGAAGCGGAACAGTTTGATCTCCGGCTCCAGTCTCTTGAGGAAAGCGCTCTCCGCCATCCCGCTCCCTTTCAGGAACTGGATGATGACCGTTCTCTCCCCCTGGGACGCACGGGTCAGCGCCCGGCCGAACGCAGCGGAACTCTTGCCCCGCCCGTTTCCGGAAAATATGGTGATCTTGCCCTGTGCCATAGCGTCCTCCGTGAGCCGGTGCCTGTTTTCAACAAAGATACCACTTTTCTGTCAAAAAGTAAACGACCCTCATTACATCCTCTCCGGGGCGGAAAAGCCCAGAAGATCGATACATGCGCAGAGGATCCGCTCCGTCAGGGAGAGCAGCGCGATCCAGCCCTCCTTTTTGTCCGGGTCCTCCTCGGTCAGGATCCTCGTGGCGTGGTAGAAACTGTTGAAATCGTTGGAGAGCTGATAGATATAACCGCAGATCCTGTGAGGGGCGAGATCGCTCCAGGCCCCCTCCAGCATCTCCGAGAGGCCGGCGATATCCAGCATCAGTGCCTTTTCCTGGGCGCTCTGCGGAGCACGGACCGCCAGTTCCCGCACATCCGTCCCGCCCTCGCTGCGATAGCGGTTCAGGATAGAGCGGATCCGGACGATGGTGTAGAGGATGTAGGGGCCGGTGTCCCCCTCAAAGGAGGTGAACCGCTCGATGTCGAACACGTAGTCCTTGGACGCCTGGTTGGACAGATCGCCGTATTTCAGGGCGGCCAGAGCCACCTGATCAGCGGTCTGCATGGCTTCCTCCTCACCGATCTCCGTATTGACACTGATCTTGGACAGCATCTCCTCGCGGATGTCGCCGATGAGGGCGGAGAGCTTCATGACGCCGCCGTCCCTGGTCTTGAAGGGCTTGCCGTCCTTGCCGTTCATGGTGCCGAAACCGATGTGGACCAGCTGTGTCTCCGGCCTGACGATGCCGCATTTGGCGGCGGTCCGGAAGACCTGGCGGAAATGAAGTTCCTGCCGCTTGTCCGTGATGTAGATGATCCTGTCGGGGCTGTACTTCTCCTCCCGGTCCAGCAGGGTCGCCAGGTCGGTGGTGGTGTACAGGGCCGCGCCGTCGGATTTGAGGATGATGCAGGGAGGGATCTCGCGGGAGTCCGTCTCCTCCGCCACATCCACCACGAGCGCGCCGTTGCTCTCATAGGCCAGCCCGCTCTCCTTCATATCCCTGACCATGCCGGGGATGAGGGACTGCACGCTGGATTCACCCAGCCACAGATCGAAATCCACGTCCAGGTTGCGGTAGTTCTTCTTCATATCCGCCACGGAGACGGCGACGATGTGCTGCCACAGGGCACGCAGGCCGCGGTCGCCCTCCTGCAGGCGGTGTGTGTTGTCCATGGCTTCCGCGTAATAAGCGGGATCCTGTTTGGACCTGGCGCTGGCGTAAGGATAGATCTCCTCCAGCTCCTCCACGGTGAAAGGCGCTTCCGCGGGATACTCGCCGCTGTAGGAAGGGTCAAAATAGGGCAAGTCCGGCTGGCGTTTCTTCACTTCCGTGATGACGAGGCCCATCTGAAGGCCCCAGTCGCCCATGTGGATGTCCCCGATCACCCGGTCACCGTGCCAGCGGAGGATCCTCTTGATCGACTCGCCGATGACAGCGCTGCGCAGATGGCCCACGTGGAGCGGTTTGGCCACATTGGGGCCGCCGTAATCCAGGACGATCGTCTGCGGATTGTCCGTGGGCTCGGCGCCGAAACGGGCGTCTGTGCGCATCTCTTCCAGATAGCCGCGGATGAAATCCCCGCTCAGCTTCAGGTTCAGAAAGCCCGGCCTGACGACGCTGACTTCGCTGAACATACTGCAGCCGGCAAGCTTCTGAGCCGCCCCTTCCGCGATGTCCATGGGTGCTCTGCGGAACCTGCGCGCGCCTGCCATGGCGCCGCTGCACTGGTACTCGCACAGGTCGGGCCGTTTGGAGACGGTGACCCTGCCCATATCGCGGTCATAGCCGGCCGCCTCAAAAGCGTTCTCCACCTGTTCGGAGATCTGATCAAGAAACTTTTTCATGCTGGTCCTCATTCTGTCTGCGGCGCTCTTCCCGGGAAAAAACACACCCGCAGTAGTCCTGTCTGTACAGGCAGAACTGCCGGGACAGTTCCACCGAGCGCCTGTATCCGTTTCTCTTCTTGAAATCACCCGGCAGCCAGACCGCACCGGTCTGCTCCGCGCAGGCCAGTCCGATGGCGTTGAGACGCTGTGCGTCCTTCAGCGGGCTGATGGTGAGTGTAGTGGTGAAATAATCAAAGCCTCCCCGGACAGCCTCCTCCGCGGTCCTGAGGAGCCGCATACGGAAACACACGCTGCAGCGGGCGCCGCCTTCCGGCAGGTGTTCCATCCCGCGCACGGCCTCCAGATAGCGGTCGGGATCGTACGGAGCTTCCAGGATATCGATCAGCTGGGCGCGCTCCGTGGAGTGCATCCCGTCGTATGCCTGCCGGCGGACCTGATCATTGTAGAGGGCGATGAGCCTCTTCTCCTCTTCCAGCCGGTGGCGGTACTCCGCCTTCTCCGTGATATTGGGATTATAGTAGAAGACTGTCAGACGGAAATGCTCCCGCAGATACTCCATGACATAGCTGGAGCAGGGACCGCAGCAGCTGTGCAGCAGCAGGCGGGGATACACGCCGGGCTCCCGCTCCAGCTGCTCCAGCTTACGCTCCAGTTCCCTCTGATAATTGACTTTCTGAGGAGGTGATTTCCGTTCTGTCATGCCTGTCCGGTTCCTGACTTTTTTACAGGAAATACTTCACACCGGAGGCAAAGATCTTCATGTCCTGCTCGCCCACGATGTTCATGTTGACGCCGTTGCCCCTGCGCTCGCAGTGGGCCATTTTGCCGAGGATCCTGCCGTCGGGGGACGTGATGCCCTCGATGGCGGCGTAGGAACCGTTGATGTTCCACTCCTCGTCCATGGAGATGTGCCCCTCGGGGTCGCAGTACTGCGTGGCCACCTGACCGTTCTCAAACAGGCGGTCGATCCACTCCTGAGGCGCCACGAACCGTCCCTCGCCGTGGGAGGCGGGATTGGTGAAGACGCTTCCGGGCTCCACACCTGCCAGCCAGGGGGACTTGTTGCTCACGACCTTGGTATAGGCCATGCGGGAGATATGCCTGCCCACGGTATTGTAGGTCAGGGTCGGGGAATCCTCCGTCTGGCCGGTGATCCTGCCGTTCGGGACCAGCCCCAGTTTGATCAGGGCCTGGAAACCGTTGCAGATGCCGAGCATCAGACCGTCCCTCTCCTCGAGCAGTTCCGTCACGGCCTCGCGGATCCGTTCGTTCCGGAACGCGGTCGCAAAGAACTTGGCGCTGCCGTCGGGCTCATCGCCCGCGGAGAATCCGCCGGGGAACATGACGATCTGGCTCTCCCGGATATCCGCGGCGAACTGTTCCACGCTCTCCCTGATCCCCGCGGGAGTCAGGTTGTTGAACACTCTGGTCACGCAGCGGGCTCCGGCATCGCGGAAAGCCTTCTCCGTGTCGTATTCGCAGTTGGTGCCGGGGAACACGGGGATGAACACCGTGGGTCTGGCGATCTTGTGGCTGCAGACGACGATCTGCCCCTTGTCATAGATCTCCGTGGCGATCTGCTCCGCTGCGTCAGTCCCCTTGGTGGGGAACACCTTCTCCAGCGGAGTCTTCCATGCGGCCAGCGCCTCCCCGGCGGAGAGCACGGCATCGCCGTAGACGAAGCCTTCCTCGCCTTCCGTCACGGTACCGATCACGCGGAAATTGTCCCGGTATTCCTCGTTGAAGCGTCCTGCAGCCTCCTCGAGATCCGCGGGATCGATCTCCAGAAGGAGGTCGCCCAGACCGTTCTCGAACAGTTCACGCAGACGCAGCTGCTCATCAAAATGTACGCCCAGGCCGTTGCCAAAAGCCATTCTGGCAGCGGCAGGGAAGAGGCCGTAGGAATCCGTGGCACAGGCGGCCTTGACGAGGCCAGCCCTCATCAGGCCGGTCACCTTGTCGTAGATCTCCCTGACCTCGTCGTAGATCGGCATCTGGAAGTCGTCCTTGTCGATCCAGACCTGGACCAGTACGTCACCCGCCTGTTTCAGCTCAGGCGTGATGACCTGCCCGGTCTGCCCCACGCCTACGGCAAAAGATACCAGCGTGGGCGGCACGTCGATCTCGTTGAAGCTGCCGGACATGCTGTCCTTGCCTCCGATGGAGGCGATGCCGTAGCCCAGCTGTGCGTCGTAGGCGCCCAGCAGGGCGGTGAAAGGCTGGCTCCAGCGCTCGGGCTTGCTGCTCATCCGGCCGAAGTACTCCTGGAAAGTCAGGTGCAGATTCTCCATCGATCCGCCCGCTGCCACGATCCTGGCCACAGATTCCGTCACGGCATATACGCTGCCGTGGTAGGGGCTCCAGGAGGACAGGTAAGGATCGAACCCATAGCTCATCATGGTCACCGCATCGGTCTCGCCGTCCTGGACGGGCACCTTGGCGATCATGGTCTGGATCTCAGTGAGCTGCTTCTCTCCGCCGTAAGGCATGACCACGGTGCCGGCGCCGATGGAGGCGTCGAACATCTCCACCAGACCCTTCTGGGAGCAGTTGTTCAGATCCGACAGAGCGGCCAGTGCGGCTTCCGGGAACACCTCTCCGCTGTGGGTGCTGCCGTTCCTGTCGCGGCTCAGCACCTCGTCCACGCCGGGAGCGGCGATCTTGTCAAAATAGTTTTCCTTCTCATCCGGCAGCAGGACATGGACGGAGGTCTCCTGATGAGCTCCGTTCGTGTTCAGGAAAGCGCGGGAGATATTGACGATCTCCTTCCCTCTCCAGACCAGCACGAGACGGGGATCCTCGGTGACCACGGCCACTTCCGTGGCCTCCAGGTTTTCCTCCTCCGCCAGGGCCATGAAGGCGTCTCTGTCTTCAGCGGCCACCACTACGGCCATTCTCTCCTGCGATTCGGCGATGGCCAGTTCCGTGCCGTCCAGACCTTCGTATTTTCTCGGGACCTTGTCCAGATCCACGCGGAGACCGTCCGCCAGTTCGCCGATGGCCACGCTGACGCCGCCGGCGCCAAAATCGTTGCACTTGCGGATCAGGGAAGCCGCCTCAGGCCGGCGGAACAGACGCTGCAGCTTGCGTTCCGTGGGGGCATTGCCCTTCTGGACCTCTGCGCCGCAGGTCTCGATGGAAGTCTCCGTGTGCGCCTTGGAAGAACCGGTCGCTCCGCCCATGCCGTCGCGCCCGGTGCGTCCGCCCAGCAGGATGATCACGTTGCCGGGTTCGGAGGACTCGCGGCGCACGTTCTTTCTGGCAGCTGCGCCCATGACCGCGCCGATCTCCATCCTTTTGGCCACATAGCCGGGGTGATAGATCTCCTTGACAAGGCCGGTCGCCAGACCGATCTGGTTGCCGTAGCTGGAATAGCCTCTGGCTGCTCCAGTCACCAGCTTGCGCTGGGGGAGCTTGCCGTGCATCGTCTCCGAGACAGGGACCGTGGGATCCGCTGCGCCGGTGACACGCATGGCCTGATAGACATAGCCGCGTCCGGAGAGGGGATCGCGGATGGCGC
>CAMOJW010000116.1 GCA_946617225.1 uncultured Lachnospiraceae bacterium | reverse complement strand
GGTCGACGCAGGCATCCAGAAGATCCCTGTCGTGGGATACAAGGATAAAGCCTTTTTTACCGGCCAGGTATTTCTTAATGATCTCCCTGGACGCCATATCCAGATGGTTCGTCGGCTCATCGATCAGCAGGAAATCATTTTCACCCGAGAACAGCACGGCAAGCATCACCTTCGTACGTTCGCCGAAGCTGAGTGTTCCGAAAGGCCGGTACAGGATCTCCGGATCCATCGAAAGCTGCGGCAGTTCGCACAGGACACGCCAGTTTTCGACCCCGGGCTTCCATAGATCCATAAGATCATCTGCGCTCTTTTCGAAGTTTTCCGGCGCGACTTTATATGGGAAATAGTCAAATAAGACATTTGTCGAAATATTACCTGCATACTCATATTTCCCGAGCAGCAGGTTCAGGAATGTCGTCTTTCCCTTACCGTTTCGGCCAATGAACCCAAGTTTCCAGTCAGTATCCACGGAAAAGGACACGTTCTCAAAAATAGTGTCGAAGCTTCCGTCATATCCGAAAGTAAGGTCTGTCACGCTGATCTGTGCCATAGAGGAGTCCTTTCCGCCCGGACCGAAAAAGAGCCTGTCTCTGCATATGCAAAAACAGACTCACTCGGAACAGACCCTATTACGGCACACCGCAAATGAGGATGTCAGGAGATGATCATATATAAGCATACACAAAAGACCCTCTGCCGGGCCATGATCTCGTGTCAACTTAAACCATGATCATCAGAATCTCATCGGAATGCCTCTTCGCACATAGTGCCTTTCTTCTTAATTGGTATCAGTGTAGAACAAACTCGGGAAATATGCAAGAGATCTGGTTTCGTATGCTGAACCTTGTGCGGCAAGTCACAGCTGCGATAGAATATAAATATGCATCGGGCCATGTGAGATAAAGAATGATCATGAAACTGTTTATAACCAGCAGCCCCCTGGGGGCATACAGAAGTACAGAGGCGCCTGCCTTCAAGGGCCTGGATCCGGCCAATGGCATGGTGGAAGAACTGAAGGCACTCTGGAGAGAGGGTTCCGGATGCCTGCTCATCTCCGCATTTCCGGACGCATATGATCTCAATGACCGGATGAGAGCAGACTTTGAGAGGATCTTCAGAGAGACCGGGCTGCCAGTAAAGTACGTGGACCTCTTTGACCGGAGGGCAGGCAAGACGGCCGTCTCGCGGCTGCCGGGCAGATCACTGACAACATGGACGCCTGCATGCAGGAGAGGTCCGGAGAGAAGACCTGAGAAAGGAGAGGATATACATGATGGAACATTATATCATCGTGAAGTTTACGGAGGGGACAGATGTAAAGGCGCTTGTCGGACCCGTGCACGCGATCTTCGAGGAGACACTGTCGATTCCCGGGATCCATTCACTGGACATCCGGACTTCCAATTCCGACATTGCCAACCGCTATGACCTGATGATCATAATCACAATGGATCAGGAGGCGCTCCCCGCGTACGCGGCATCGGAGCCGCACCTGCGGTGGAAGCGCGAATACGGGGACAGGATCGCCGGAAAGGCCATTTTTGACTGTGACACAGCCCGTTAAACCCACTTACCTATTGACAAAGTAGGTCATACTTGATACTATCCAACCGGGATTCGAAAGGATCCCGGTTTTTTCGGCTCGTCTCAGATCCGAAGGGAAACGTTTCACCATACCCGGGAGGACCAAGCCATGATCCACATTGAGGACAACAGAGTAAGATCGCTGCTTTTTACCGGCAATTTCGGACTGGAGAAGGAAAGTCTCAGGATCCTTCCTGACGGGACCCTGTCCCACACGCTTCATCCGTTTCCGAATGACAAGCATATCGTATATGATTTCTGCGAAAACCAGACCGAGATCAACACCTCTGTTGCCGACAGTGCGGAGAAGGCGGTCCAATTGCTGTCTGATCATACGGTCCATATTCAGAAAACGCTCGCGGCGATGGAAACAAGGGAGCTTCTCTGGCCTTTTTCCAATCCTCCCTACATTCGGAACGAAAAGGATATACCGATAGCGCGGCACGACGATAAAGCGATCTATCAGAAAGGGTACCGGGAGTATCTTGCGGAAAGGTACGGACGGTATAAAATGAGCCTTTCCGGGATCCATGTGAATTATTCCTTCTCCGAGGAGCTGCTGCGCGCGGATCACGCCCTGGGGGATCCTCGGGACTTCCGGGAGTATAAAAATGATCTGTACCTGATGCTGGCAGAGAAACTGGCCGAATATGGCTGGATCATCACCGCACTCACGGCAGCCAGCCCCCTGCTGGATTCCAGTTATATAGAAAAAGGGGTGCTGGGAAGGACCTCCTTCAACGGCATGGCCAGTACACGCTGCAGCGAACTGGGATATTGGAATCATTTTGTCCCGATCTTTGATTACAGTGATATCCGTTCCTATGCAGACAGTATCCGCAAATATGTGGATAATGGGCTGATCGCTTCAGAAACGGAGCTGTATTATCCGATCCGCCTGAAACCTGCGGGCAAGAATAATCTGGAACGTCTGAAACAGGAAGGTGTCGACCATATCGAGATCAGGGTGGTGGATCTGAATCCGCTGGAGCCGTCCGGGATCAATCTGCTGGACCTGAAATTCATACAGGCTCTGATGATATGGCTCGTGTCAACGCCCGGAGAACCTTTTGATGAGAAGGACCAGGTCCAGGTGGTCCAGAATTTTAAGAGCGCGGCCCATTATGACCTCAAGACCGTCAAGATCGTTGCGCCGGACAGGGAGGCCATTTCTGTGGTCGATGCGGGGCTGGCAGTGATCGAAGAGATGAAGGCGTTTTTCCGGGAATATCCGGAAGAGATCCGGCAGGCCCTTTCCTTTGAGGAACAGAAGCTGCTGGATCCGGAGAAACGTTATGCCTGGATCATCCGAAGAGAATACGGGGACGGGTTTGTAGAAAAAGGCCTGGCACTCGCAGAACAGAGGCAGGAGGAAGCTGTCGATGTGTGAATTATTCGGCGTATCGGGCAAGAGACCCATCCCGGTAAATGCTTATCTGAAGGAACTGACCTCCCACAGCACAGAACATCCGAACGGCTGGGGCATAGCCGTGTTTTATGGAAATGCGGTGAGCCTGGAAAAAGAGCCGGTCCCGGCGTATCAGAGCCGCTATCTGAAGGAGCGGCTGTCGCATCCCTTTGAAGCGCAGAACATGTTCGCTCACATACGTCTTGCTACCAAAGGTCTGATGGCTTATGAAAACAGTCATCCTTTCGTAAAGAGGGATGCCTCAGGACGCGCCTGGACGCTGATCCATAACGGAACGATCTTTGACTGCTCTTTACTGGATCCCTACATACACAGACAGGAAGGGAAAACAGACAGCGAGAGGATCCTTCTGTATATCGTCGATCAGATCGATAAGAAGACCAGGGAGCTGGGCGGGGAACTGTGCAGAAAAGAGCGCTTTGAAGTGGTGGAGCAGATCCTGTGCGAGATCACAAGACCGAACAATAAAGTAAATCTGCTCGTCTATGACGGCGAGCTCACCTATGCACATACCAACATGAGAGAGAGCCTTTACTGTAGGAAACAGGGAAGCAGTACGCTGATCTCTACGGTCCCGCTGTGCGGGGGAGAATGGGATCCGCTCCCGCTCAACAGACTGCTGGCCTGGCAGGAGGGCAGACTGCTCTTCACAGGGAGAGACCATGGAAACGAGTATATCTATGATCCGGAGGATATGAAGTATCTCTATCTGGAACACGCCTACCTGTAAGACAGTTTTCTTTGCTTCTGCTTATTCATGAGCCGGCAGTAGACACCGTGCCCGCACGGTGCCTACTGATTCCGGTTATAGATCACCTCCACATATCTCCTCCCGCCGCCTATGAAGACTACCGCTGCCACTGCGCACAGCAGCATGGCTGCCAGCAGGATGATCCTCTCGGGCAGGACCACGGTCATAAGGCCGGCGGCAAATTCTCCGACAAGGGCCCCGACGGTGGACAGCATGTTAAAGGCACCGTTGAAGCGGCCCTTTTTCCCGTCTGGGACATAGCTCTGCGTCGCGGAGATGCGGATCGTGTAGCTGGTCACACCGCCGATCCCGACAAGAAAACAGAGCAGCATCATGACCTTGAACGAGAAGAACAGATAGATCCCCTCAAACACGGAGATGGTGACATACACGGTCAGAGCGATGATGTAGCGGTACCTGGCGGGGATGCTCAGACGGTAGTGGATCATGCCGCCGATCGCCCGGCCGATCACCGAGAAGGCCATGACGAACATGAACCAGTACTCCCCGTTCTCAAAAGTGCTCTTGAAATAGGGGAGGACGATCACGGAGGACACTCCTCCGCAGACGGCCGAGAAGGCAAAATAAGCCGCGATAGCCAGGAGGCCCTTCTCCGCCGCCAGGTAAAGAAAGCCTTCCTTCATATCCGTCACCACCTGCCGGACCGGATGATGACCCTCCAGCTGCGTCCCGCGCTGCTCCTCGATGTAGTGTTCCTCCGTCCGGATCTGCGTCTCCATCACAGCGGCGATGAAAAAGCAGATGCCGTTGACCATAAGGAGCGGTGCGAGCCCGATCATGCCGTACAGGAAGGTGGATACGGGGACCATGACGGCGGATAACGTCTCCAGCACACTGGCGATGGAATAGGCTTTCTGATAGTTGCCCTCGCTGATCAGCAGAGGGTAGAAACTCTCATAAGCCACCATGTACATGCTCTCGATCGATCCAAGTATGAAACAGTAGAACGCGAACACGGGAAAGGAGAACCATCCCGCTGAGAGGACCGCTGCCATCAGGACATACAGAAGAGCGGACAGGAAGTCCAGCGTATAGATGGTCTTTTTCCTGGAGAATCTGTCCAGCAGTGCCCCCGAGATAAGGGGCATGAACAGCTGCGGCAGAGTGAACATGGCTATGTAGATGGAGTAGAGCAGAGTCGACCCGGAGATGTCCAGGACCATCAGGCTCATGGCAAATCCGGACATGGCATTGCCCAGCATCGAAACGACACTGCCCAAAGTGATGATCGTAAAGTCCCTGGTCCACAGGGGCTTTTTTGACGTCTCTGACATCTCTCTGCCCTCCTTTCCCACACCGGTCCATCTGCGGACAGATGCGATTTTCCAGACTATAACATATCTTTCCGCTGCCAGTCCATAGCCGCGCAGTTTACTCAAAACGAAATCCTGACACAAACCTGCCCGCTCATGGTATAATGGTCTCGGTCATGTGACCGCGGTGATCATCACATCGAACGACATCGGAAGGGGTGGCTCCGGCCATCCCTTCTGTTGAAACAGGCGGTTCTCCGCCAATGAGGAAAGGAACTATCCCTTATGAATAAGAGGACAGCAGCCGCAGCGCTCTGCATCCTGCTCGCGGCGTCGCTCTGCGCATGCGGCGGACAGTCACAGCAGGCAGGACAGGGAGCAGCAGAGAACGCGGCGGAGCAGACGGACGGAGAAGCCGAGTCCGCGGAGGTCTCCCGGGAGGCGGAGACGGAACAGGATACGGGAGAGGAGCCGGCTGCGGGAGCGGAACCGTCCCCGCAGGAGGATCCCGCTGCCCTCGCGCCGGCTTGGACAGTGGAGGAGCACGTTATCTCGGAGACCAGGGAAGACATCCTCCTGGCGGAAGGGAGCTATGACTCCATCCTTCTGACAGAGGAGACCACGGCACCTTATGTGCAGCTGCAGATAGCGCTTCAGGAGCGTTCGGAGGATATCCGGAACCGGGCGGAGACACAGTACGGCGAGATCCTGCAGTCCGCCGAGTCTTTCCTGAAGGACTATGACGGAGCTGCGGAGAGCTTTCCCAGCGGAGCCGTGCGGGCGAGAGTGGAAGTGACCCGCTGTGATGCGGATGTTCTGAGTTTTCTGGAGACCTGGTACGTGAACCATCCGGGGGCGGCCCACGGCCTGGTGAGCTACCGCTGCTGCAATCTGGATACAGCCGGAGAGCCGCTGGTCCTGAGGGACCTCGTCGCGGATGTCCCGGCGCTGAAACAGGCCATCTCGGAGCATCTCGCCGCGGAGGCGGACGGATCGCCCGTCACCGGGGTCGACGACCTGCTGGCGGTATACTTTGAGAACGACATGGAAGAACTGATCTGGACCATCGGGGAGGAAGGGATCACTTTCCATTTTGCCCCCTATGAGCTGGCGGCTTACGCGGTGGGACCGGTGACGGCGGAGATCCCGTTTGAAGAATACCCGGAGCTTTTCATCCGGGCGTGGGAATAAGGAGGACACCATGGGACTTTTCGATCTCTTCAAAAAAGCGGACATCAACGAAGGATTCAGGGAATTCAGGAAACAGAAGCGGGCGATGCTGATCGACGTGCGTGACAGGGATGAGTATGCCGCGGGACATCTGCAGGGGGCCCGCAACATCCCCCTCGGTTCCATCGACAAAGCCACCTCCGCCATCCAGGACAGGGAGATGCCGCTCTATGTCTACTGCCTCAGCGGTTCCAGGAGCCGCAAGGCGGTCTCAGCCCTGCAGAAAGCGGGCTATAAGAACGTGAAGAACATCGGCGGGATCGAGGATTACCGGGGAAAGATCGTGCGCTGAGAAGACGGTCGCACATGGACGGCCAAACATACAGATGATATAAAAAACGCGGGCGAGGTCACTGTGACCATCGCCCGCGTTTTCAGGTACGGGGATCAGAAGCCGATGTATTTGCGGGAGTTGCGGTTGTTCCTGCGCAGGAGAGCGCCGTCCCAGCGCGCCTGCTCTGAGATGCCGTTCACTTCCAGTCCATAGGGGATCTCCATGGGCCTGCCCTTGTTGTCCACGGCGACGAATGTCAGGAAGGCGCGGTTGATCGCCCGGCGGAACCCCTCCTTGTCCTCGATGAAGGAGTCCACGCGCACTTCGCACGAACTGCGGCCGACATAAGTCATGCGGCCCAGCAGGACGAGACGGTCATGCAGGAAAGCGCCGCGTTTGAAGGTGAGATTGTCGATGGAAGCGGTGGTGACATTGAGACCGGTGTGCCGCAGGGCCACGGCGCCGGCCACCTCGTCGATCCAGGACACCAGCTGTCCGCCGAACAGCCTCCCCGCTGAATTGAGGTCATTGTATTTGATCTGGTAGACGTTCTCCACCTGGGAGAATTCCACGGTCCTCTTGGGTCTGGGATCACTCTTGCCGTAATCCGAACCCATCATGCCCAGTCCGGTCCCCTGCTCGCTCATTTTCAGAACCTCCTGCAGTGCGTGTAGAAAAAATATCCATCATAGGACAGTATACACAAAAAAAGCCCCTGTGTAAAACAGGCTCCGGACAGTGATATGCTCCCTTCCAGGTAGACAAGCGAAATAATAAAAGCTTGGATGCCCGGA
>CAMOJW010000115.1 GCA_946617225.1 uncultured Lachnospiraceae bacterium | reverse complement strand
GCCGGCAGCACGCCCCTCTTCCTCCCCAACAACATGCTGCGGGAGTTCCTGGGCGTCGTCAAGGACCTGCTGGCCGGGAATATCTGACTATGTGAATAGGGCTTACGGCCGCACAAAGCTCGTAAGCCTCACACGACTTTTATACAAATGGGGCTTACGGCTGCAACAGCACGTAAGCCCCATTCATTCTCCCCACAGTCAGGAATCGTTCAATTCTCAGATCTCCATCAGCTCGCTGTAAGCCTTCAGCGCGCCGTCGGTCTCGTGGGCGAGGACCTTCTTGGCGAGGATCTTGCCGAGCTGGACGCCTTCCTGGTCGAAGCTGTTCACGTTCCACACGAAACCTTGGAACATGACCTTGTTCTCGAAGTGCGCCAGGAGCGCGCCGAGAGCTTCGGGTGTGAGCTGCTTGCCAATGATCAGGCTGGACGGACGGCCGCCATCGAAGTTCTTGTTCAGGTTATCGTCCTTCTTGCCGCAGGCAAAAGCCATGATCTGGGCGACCACGTTGGCGGCCAGTTTCTTCTGGCTGGTGCTGCCCTGGATGTCGGCATCCATGCCCGCCTGGTTCTCCTTGAAACCGACGAACTGCATGGGGACGATGGTCTTGCCCTGGTGCAGGAGCTGGTAGAAGGAGTGCTGGCCGTTGGTGCCGGGCTCACCGAAGATGATGGGGCCGGTCACGTAGTCCACGGGCTCGCCGAAGCGGTTCACGCTCTTGCCGTTGGACTCCATGTCGAGCTGCTGCAGGTGGGCCGGGAAGCGGCTGAGGGCCTGGGAATAAGGCAGGACCGCCGTGCAGGGGTAGCCCTGGACGTTGCGCTCGTACACACCGATCAGCGCATCCAACATGGATGCGTTTTTGGTGATGTCCTTCTCTTTGGCCAGGGCATCCGCCTCTGCGGCGCCCGCCAGGAAACGGGAGAACACCTCGGGACCGAAGGCCAGCTGCAGGATGGCACCGCCGACGCAGGAGGAGACCGAGTAGCGGCCGCCGATGTAGTCATCCATGAAGAAAGCTTCCAGATAATCGGGGCTCTGCGCCATCGGGGAGGTCTCACTGGTCACAGCCAGCATGTGCTTCGAAGGATCCACGCCCGCTTCCGCGAGGGCTTTGCGGACAAAAGTCTCGTTGGTGAGAGTCTCCAGCGTTGTGCCGGATTTGGACACCACGATGAAGAGGGAGTGCGGGATGTCGATGGTCTTGAGCACGGCCGCCGCGTCGTCGGGATCCACGTTGCTGATGAAACGGGCTTCCATCTTGAGGGTGCCGTTCTGTCTCGCCCAGTTCTCGAGCGCCAGGTAGACCGCTCTGGGGCCCAGGTCGGAGCCGCCGATGCCGATCTGCACGACGGTGGTGAACTTCTCGCCCGCTGCATTGGTGATCTCGCCGGCGTGCACCTTCTGTGCAAAAGCCCCCGCCTTCTCCTGCTGGGACACATAGAATTCCCGCTTGTTCACGCGGTTGTTGATGACGTCGATGCCCAGCTGTCCGCGGCAGAGCTGGTGCAGGACGAGCCTGTTCTCGCCGGTGTTGATCACCATGCCGCTGTAGAGGGCTTCATATTTCTCTGTGAGCTGGGCCTCTGCTGCGAGCTCCGCGAGAGCCGCGATCACCTCATCATCCACTTCTCTGGTGGCATAGTTAAAGGTCAGGCCACCGGCCATGGGTGCGCTGTATTTGGCCACACGCGCGGCACCGGCCTCGCCCGCCATCGCCTCCTGCAGGCATACCTTGCCCTTCAGGGACTGCAGTTTTCCGTAAGATGCGAGTGTATCGAAATTCTTCCAATTGATCATGGTGCGGTTTCCTCCTTCATGGACGCACACGTTGTCAGTTCTTTTTTCAGTATACCATTTTTCTCATGTGCAGAGAAGTCCCCGGCCGGCTTATTCCACGGATTTGAGGGACTCCACCATGTCGATCCTCCGGATGTAGAAGTAGGAGAAAAGGTTCACCGACAGGGAGAAAACCAGCGTCAGCAGCGATGCGTACGCGAAGCTCCGCCCGTGCAGGCCGCGCCCCAGCAGCAGGTAATCCATCTCGATCGTGCCGATGAGCCAGCGGTGCAGGCGGCTCCCCGCCGGTATCCCCAGCAGGATCCCGAACAGGGTCAGGAAGATGTTCTCCCTGTAGACATACGAGGCCGTCTCCCCGTCGTAGAAGCCCAGCACCTTGAGCGTCGCCAGCTCCCGCAGGCGCTCCGTGACGTTGATGTTGGTCAGGTTGAACAGCACGAGAAAAGCCAGCGCCGCCGCCGCGATCAGCAGGATCCAGACCACCGCGTCCAGGCTCTTCATGCTGTTCTCGTAGTGGTCGCGGATCTCGTCCAGCCGGTTGTAGGTGACCACGGCCGGCTCCGCCGAGACGCGGCCCGCCGTCTCCGCCGGATCCACGTCCCTGTTCAGGCGGAACAGGAGGGTGTTGTCGGCGCTTTTCTCCCCGAACACCGTCTGGTACCCGGCCGCCGTCATATAGATGTGGTGGGTGATGTAGTTCTCGCAGATGCCGCCCACGACCGCCGGGTACTCCAGGTCCTCCGACTCCCGCAGCAGGATCGTGTCTCCGACTTCGATATCCAGCAGTTCCGCGGAGCGCTCGTCCAGGATCAGTTCCGCGCCTTCCGGGACCAGCAGTTCCGTGCCCATGGCCCGGGCGCCCTCAGAGGCCGTCAGCCCGCCGGCCGACCGGTCGAGCCTGCCGTACCGCCGCGTGCCGCCGCCCCGGGGATAGAGGCGCAGGTACTCCCCCGTCCTGTCCCAGTCCCGGGCTGTCGTCAGGGTGATGTTTTCGAGCGTCCCCTCCGGGGTGCGGATCCCTATGTTCCTCTGGGAGCAGATCGTCCAGGAAGCGATGCCCGGATCCCCGTCCAGGGTTTCCTCCAGTTCCTGCCGCTCCGACGGCCGCAGATCCTCCCGCAGGGAGGCGGTGGCGTTGTACACCATCAGGTCGTCGAACTGCCAGCGCAGCACGTCAAAGATGGAATCCCGGATCCCGTAGCCGGTGACCAGCAGGGCCATGCAGCCGGCGATGCCCGCCACGGTCATCCACAGGCGCTTCTGGTAGCGGAACAGGTTCCTGAGGCTCACCTTGCGGAGAAAAGACAGCCTCTCCCAGACAGGCGCTATCCGTTCCAGGAAGATCCGCTTGCCCGCCTTGGGCGCCCGGGGACGCAGCAGTTCCGCCGGCCGCGCTCTCAGCGTGGTATTGCACGCACCCCACGCGGCTCCGGCGGTCGCCAAAAGCGCCGCTGTCAGACACAGTCCGGCGGTCACGGGATCCATCCCGTACTCCAGCGGAGGCAGCAGGTACAGGATCCCCCACTCGTAGTAGATCAGTCCGGGGATCAGCCGGCCGCCGACCGCCAGCCCCGCCGCGCCTCCCAGAAGGCTCGCTGTGGCCGCATAGCCGAGATACTTCATGGAGATGGCGGCATCCCCGAATCCCAGTGCCTTCAGGGCTCCGATCTCCGCCCGGTGGTCCTCCACCATGCGGGTCATGGAGGTCAGGGAGCTCAGTGCCGCCACCAGGAAGAACACCACCGGGAACACAGTGGCCAGATCGCTCATTCTCTCCGCGTCGTTCGTGAACTCCACGTAGCTGCGGATGGTGTTCCTGTCCAGGATGTACCAGTCCCCGGCCGGCACTTCGAGCCTCGACAGGTCTTCGGCGATCACCTGCGCCAGCAGGTCGGTGAGGGTGACGCCGTCACTGATCTCCTTTTTGCGCAGGGCAGCGCGCTCGTGGGCCAGCGGCTCCAGGGTCTCCGTGAAATCGTCCACCGCCTGACCGTACGCCTCGTCCGTATAGCAGTCGAGAGCCTGCAGTCCCTCCACTTCCAGATAGATCGTGGTGTAATAGTCCGCCGTGAAGCACTCCCGGGGAAGCAGGGCAAAACCGGCCGCCGTCCCGGCTCCTGTCTGGGAGGCGCTCCGCGTCCTGGAGACATAGAGCGGGTCCCGGACCACCCCCACGATCGTGAAGCTGTGGCGGTCCAGGGGATCGCTCTGGGTCAGCCGGTCGTAGGAATCCGACGTGTCCACCGTCAGGGTGTCCCCGATCTCAAGTCCCAGTTTCTCCATCACCATGATCTCGGTGGCGCACTCGTCCGGCGACTCCGGGAGCCTCCCCTCGTCCACCTCGGGCAGGTTGAGCTGCTCCGGCATGGAGATCACCGTCAGGCTCTCCTCCCCGCAGAGGACATCAAAAAAGCGGCTCCCTTCCGCCGCGCGCACACCGGGATGATCCGACAGTGCTGTCAGATCATCCTCAGTGAGCCCCAGCGCGGAAAGGATCCGCACATCCATAAAATGCTGTCTGTCGTAATAGGCGTCCATGGTGGCCTGCATGTCCGGTGCGGTCATGCGCAGCCCCGCCAGAAAACCCACGGCCAGCAGGTTCATCAGAAAGAGGGACAGGAATCGCTTCCATGTGCGGCGGATCTCACGGACAGTATCCGTCACCAGTCTGTTTCTCATCCTCAGAACAGGCCGCTGATCACGCCGTTCTCGTCCACGTCGATCCGCTCGGCGGCGGGGACTTTGGGCAGGCCGGGCATGGTCATGATGTCGCCCGTCAGAGCCACGATGAAACCGGCGCCCGCGCTCACCTTCAGGTTGCGCACGGAGACGGTGAATCCCTTCGGGGCGCCCAGCAGCGTCGGGTCATCCGAGAAGGAGTACTGCGTCTTGGCCATGCAGATCGGCATACCGGCAAATCCGAGCTCGGTCAGCTGTTTCACCTGCTTGACCGCGTTGCCCACCAGCTGCACGCCGTCCGCGTGATAGATCTTCCTGCAGATCATGTCCAGCTTCTCCTCGATGGAGGCATCGAGCGGATAGGACTGGCGGAAGTCGTTGGGCAGCTCGCAGAGGCGCACGACTTCCTCGGCAAGTGCCTTGCCGCCTTCACCGCCTTTGGCCCAGACTTCGGAGAGGGCGACGTTGACGCCCAGCTCGCGGCACTTCGCCTCGACCAGGTCGAGTTCCGCCTTCGTATCGGTCGGGAAGGCATTGATCGCGACGACGCAGGGCAGTCCGTAGACGTCCTTGATGTTGCCGACGTGCTGCAGCAGGTTCGGAAGACCCTTCTCCAGCGCCTCCAGGTTCTCATTGTTCAGGTCCGCCTTCGGTACGCCGCCGTGATATTTCAGGGCACGCACAGTGGCGACGATGACGACCGCACTCGGGTGCAGGTCCGCCATGCGGCACTTGATATCGAGGAACTTCTCCGCGCCGAGGTCAGCCGCGAAACCGGCCTCAGTGACGATGTAATCGCCCAGCTTCAGGGCCATTCTGGTCGCGGTCACGCTGTTGCAGCCGTGGGCGATGTTGGCGAAGGGGCCGCCGTGCACGAACGCGGGGGTGTGCTCCAGGGTCTGCACCAGGTTGGGCTTGAGGGCGTCTTTCAGGAGCGCTGCCATCGCGCCGTCCGCCTTGAGATCGTGGGCCGTCACGGGCCTGCCGTCATAGGTGTAGGCGACGATGATCCTGCCGAGTCTTGCCTTCAGGTCGACGATGTCGGAGGCGAGACAGAGCACGGCCATGACCTCGGAGGCCACGGTGATCTCGAAACCGTCCTCACGCGGGACGCCCTGCATGCGGCCGCCGAGACCGTCGACGATGTTGCGGAGCTGGCGGTCATTCATGTCCACCGCGCGCTTCCAGGTGATCTGCTTGACGTCGATGCCCAGCTTGTTGCCCTGCTGGATGTGGTTGTCCAGCATGGCTGCCAGGAGGTTGTTGGCGGCACCGATGGCGTGGAAATCGCCTGTGAAGTGCAGGTTGATGTCCTCCATCGGGATGACCTGCGCGTAGCCGCCGCCGGCCGCACCGCCCTTGATGCCAAAGACCGGGCCCAGGGAGGGCTCGCGGAGAGCGACGACAGATCTCTTGCCGATGGCTCTGAGGCCGTCAGCCAGACCGACGCTGGTCGTGGTCTTGCCCTCTCCGGCGGGAGTGGGCGTGATGGCCGTGACGAGGATCAGTTTACCGTCGGGATCGGACGCGTGATCCTTCAGGAAACTGCAGTCGATCTTGGCCTTGTAGTTGCCGTACTGCTCGATGTACTTCTCATCGATCCCCAGGGATGCAGCGATCTCTGTGACCTTCTGCGGGCTGGCCGCCTGGGCGATCTCGATATCTGTCATATATGCCATCCTGTCCTCCTGTGTGTGTGAATTCCTTAAAACCGCTTACAATATAACACGGTCCGCAGAAAATGAGAACTTAGAAAAACAGACGGTTTAGCGCGTCTTTTTTGTCTAACCTGTGCATTTAGGCCTTCAGGAGCACCAGGTGCACCTCACCGGAGCCAGATAGCGCGCGTCTCACCGGAGCCAGATCAGGGAGCCGTTCCTGCCCTGCGAGTGCCCGTCTCCGCGATACGAGTGGAAGCGGCCGTGGCTGCACTTGGTGCAGATTCCGCTGAGGACGACGTTCTCCGGCCGGAGTCCCAGCGCCGTCAGCCTGTCCCGGTTGATGGCCGCCGTGTCGATCAGGTACTTCTGCCTGCCCTCCACGACACGGTCCGTCCGGATGTAGCGCCCCCAGTTCTCCGTGCTCTCGCGGAACTGCTGCGCCACATCCTCGTCCACCTCAAAACAGCATCCCAGGATGCTGGGATTGATATAAGCCTTGATGTCATTAGGACGGCAGCCGTAGTGCACTTCCATCTTGCGCACAGCCTTCACAGCGATCTGTTGCAGGGTGCCCTTCCAGCCGCTGTGGATGTTGCCGACCACACCGCGGACAGGGTCATAGAGAAAAATGCTCTGGCAGTCCGCCGTCCGGATCTCCAGCGCGACGCCCGGCAGGTCCGTCAGCAGGCCGTCCCCCGGCGGCAGGAACTGCAGCCGCGGTGTGTCGCTCTCCACGATCCCCACGATGTCGCTGTGGAACTGGGGGGAGCATTTGGCCACACTGCGGAACCTGTACCCGAAGTCCGCCTCGATCTCCGCGAGCAGCCGCTCCCGGTCCTCCGTCTCCTCCTCTCCGATGTGAAAATCCATCGGTTTGGCCGAGTACAGGGACTGCACCCTGTCGTCGTTCATGCCGTCATAGATGTGATATTTTGTGCGCAGCTCGTCCATTGTTTTAGGGGTGCGCAGTTCGGTCATGGTTTTGTCGGTACGCGATCCAGTCATAGTTTTTTCCCGGAGCCCAGCTCGAAGTGGCACTTTACGATGCCCAGGTCTACCTTCGCGAACGGTCCCCGCCCCGCTTTGATCGTCACCTTGTCGTCCTCTCCCAGCTCGATGAAGAACTTCTGCTGGTTGATGGCGGTGGGCGCCAGAAGCGCCGCGTGGAGGCCCTTCTCGAACCACAGGGGCATGGGTTCGGCCGCAT
>CAMOJW010000114.1 GCA_946617225.1 uncultured Lachnospiraceae bacterium | reverse complement strand
CAACTGTAGAACCTAATTACACATCACCTGCAGCAGGTCTTTTTCATAGTTCATGTCTTGTTGATCAGCTCACGAAGCGCTATCTCATTCTGTTTATCCAGGATCTCCTTCGGATAAAGGGTTGTCAGATAGATGAGGCGATTTTTCAAAAGTTCCAGATTCGTCAGCCTTTTACCACGGTTATTCATAGTCTCAAAGGCTACAAATACATCGTAATCATCTTCGATCTCGTGGATATTAAACATCAGCTGCAAAGTAAGCTTGCTGTACAGCTTCGCAATTCCATCCATTCCTTTGATTTCATAAAATGCCCGGAGCTCTCTGGAGAAAAACTCTTTAGCGTATTTCAGGTTCTTTGTATAATAGGTTTCTTTGATCGTTCCGCCAAAAGGCTGACCAAGCAGTCCTGTATAGTGATATCGGTCAGGCTGTAGATTAATAACATCTTCCCAGAAATCACGCAACTGAAGATCCTGCCAGGCATATCCTCTCTGATAATCCGGTATTCTAAAGATTTAATTCTGGAAAATCTGTGATAAAGACTGCAGCTCGTTCATCTCTTTAATCTCTCCACGTTCTCAGACCTATACTTCCGCTGTGAACGATTATAGTCTGTCGTACTTATCCGCCTTTCCCCGCGCTTTCTCCACAGGGTACTTAGCTTCATTCCTAGCCATTTTCTCATTCACGATCTCGTCCACATCCAGGCCGAGCTTATCGACCAGATCCTGGCAATACACGATAACGTCCGCCAGTTCCTCTTTCACGTGTGCAAGATCGTAATCTGTATCGGTCCACTGGAAACACTCCAACAGCTCCGCAGCTTCGATACAGATTGATTTGGCAAGATTGGAGGGGGAATGGAACTGGTCCCAGTCGCGGTCCTCGGTGAAAGCTCTGATGCGGTCGATGGTTGCCTGGTTCATGCTGATTACCTCTTTATGATCAATACTGTGCACCAAATCTGATTCATGTTTTTCCGTGTCAATTATAAACACAGTATACCACTACACCCCTAGTTGTCCGTATTGACATTATGATCTGCACCAGCCTCTGTAATACCGTTTTTTTCAGTCCAGATCTTCCTCGTCTTCCAGCTCCTCCATATCTTCCTCCTCACTCTCCCACTCGATCCCCAGTAACTCCATCAGGTCATCGAAGTTATACGGGTAAGCGTTGCATCCGGAGATCTCTACCGGTTCCCTGTCCTCAAAGTATATTTTCAGTTCCCACTGTGTGCCGTCCATCACACCCAGTTCCATATAATCTCTCTTCCATTCGCCGATATGGATCTTTTTCAGACCGTTGATGAACTCCTCTTTGTCGAATGTATCATAGACCGGAAGGTCGATTGGTTTCCGCAGCGGTATGTGTTTTACATCCAGGAGCACCTTATCATCTGTCACAGTATAAGTTATTATTTCATGCCCTTGAAAATAGCCGCCAATAGAAAACACGAGTTTCTTGATGGAATCCAATGCGGCATCAAAACTTCTGCTTTTCTGTTCTGCCTCAGTGGGAATATACTGACCCCCTGCCTCCTCATACGCCTTCACAGCCTGATCGAGGTATTCCCGTTTACACTTCAATCGAGTTCTCCTGGTCGGAAACATCTCTTCCGGTTCATAAGGATGCTCCTCTATATACTGTTTTAACTGGGCGATCTCCTCCTTCAACGATTGAATCTCTTCCAAGAGCTCGGGCTGTGTTTTATCTTTCAAAGCCACTTCATAATATGCTTCCGGACTGATCATCATGGTTCGTCACCTCCACGTGTATATTGAGCTGTTCAAAGCGTAATTGACGGGTACACTTTTGCTGCTATTCTGATTCCATCCTATCAGACCACCCGTCCATTAATCTTCCCCGCATGCCCGAATAGATGTTCTGTTTCTGCGATGCCACGCCATATCTATTATCTCCAGTATACCGTATATTTCTGTATGTATGGTCGTCCAGCAGGTGACATTCACTTAACATGTTTCGTAATCCCATTTACTGCAATAGTGAAACAAAGTAGAATATGAATAAAAATACATTGATATTCAAACGTATTTAAGTGCTGGGGATAGCGGCAGCGGGATACATGAGCCGCCGCATCCGCAGAAGGAGGTCCGCAGGACATGAGCAGCGCAGAAGACAGCAGAAAGAGGGCCCTGGACACGATCCAGATGCAGGAGGTGTTGAAGGGGGACAGTTTCCCGGAGGACTGGGAGGAGTATCTGAACGATGATATTCGTTCTTTTTTTGATACTCTGCTGCAGGAGACCGGGATGAAGAAGAGTGAGGTCATCCGGAGAGCCAATCTGTCCCGGGTCTACGGGTATCAGCTCATGGAGGGACGCAGGAAGGGCCGGCGCGACTATTACCTGCTGATCGCCCTGGCCATGTCGCTGGACCTGAAGACGACGCAGCGGATGCTGTCGGTGACGCAGTGCGGGTCTCTGCACCCCTTGATAAAGAGGGATGCAGCGGTCATTTTTGCGATCAACCACGGCTATGATATCGAGAAAACCTACTCCTTCATGCTCTCCGTGGGCCTGCCGCCCCTGGACGACGGAACGGAGGGAGAATGAATACCCGCTGTATGCTGCAAGCAGACATGGAATGTCTGCAGCGATGGTATAAGTATATAGGCGGCAGATGTAGAGACCGCGGAAGGGGGTCTGCATGTCGATGAAAAACAAAACTATAAGGATCCTGCTCTCCTGGATGATCCTTGCCATGATCCTGACGACCGGGTGCTCACACGCTGCGGAGACGCCTCAGATCCCGTCGGAGATCAGCGCCAGATCGGTGTCAGCCGGTTATATCGCCGCGGAGGCGGAGGCCAGGGGCGGTTTTATCGCCGGTTCGGAACAGCGCGAGAAGGCTTCCGAGTACGCCTACCTGTACGACAATGCGCTCGCGGTCATCGTTTTGTCCCGGGCAGGGGCCCAGGGGCAGGCGGAGCTGATCGCGGATGCGATGGTTTTTGCGCAGACCCACGACAGGACCTTCAAGGACGGACGGCTCAGGAACGTCTATATCGCGGGCGATCCCCGCAGCGATTCCGGCAGGACACTCACGCCCGGCAATGTGACGATCCGTCTCCCCGGCTTCTGGCAGGACGGCAAGTGGCAGGAGGAGACCTATGCGGTGTCCACATCCACTGGCAACATGGCCTGGGCGATGCTGGCCCTGTGCACTGTCGCCGGGAACGCGTCCCCGCAGAAGCGGACGGAATACCTGGAGGCGGCGATCCGGGCGGCGGATTTCATGCTCACGCTGCGATCCGAGCACAGCGGTTTCACGGCCGGTTATGAGGGCTGGGATGAATCGCAGAGAAGGATCAGCTACCTGTCCACCGAGCACAATGTCGTGCTGGCCTGTGCCCTCTCCTCGCTGGCGGATGCGATCGCGGAGACCGACCCGGACCGGGCCGCGGAATACAGGGAGGCGGCGGAATATGCCAAAGAGTTCGTTTTCTCCATGTATGACGAAAAACTCCACTGCTTCTATACGGGGACCAAAGACGACGGCAAGACGATCAGCGAAGGCGTGATCCCGCTGGATTCGCACACCCTGTCTGTCCTGGCTTTCCCGGACGACGTGGAGGACACCTATGCGGTCCTCTCCTTCGTGGAGGACCGGATGTCCGTCGGGGACGGTTTTGATTTCAGTGCCGGAGACCTGGACGGGATCTGGAACGAAGGCACAGCGCAGATGGCTGTCTGCTATAAGATGATAGACAGCAAGGACAAGTACGACGCGGTCATGGCCTATCTGAAGACAGAGATGGACAAGGACGGCTGCATCCCGGCCGCGGACAGAGACGGTGTTTCGACCGGTTTTGTCATCGACGGGACGGACGAACTGTGGGAGTACAACAACACCAGGAGCATCTCGGCCACGTGCTGGCTCGCATTCGCGCAGCTGGGCATCGATCCTTTTACAGAAATACCGGGGCAGTAAGATCACTATGACTAAAAGGCAGCGACAGAAAGAAAGGAGAATACCGGAGGCGATGGGAAACCGGGCATGCAGCGTCTGGCTGTATGTGCTGGTCCTGGTCGTCGACGCCTCCGTACACGGCGGGCTCCTCTACGCCTACGGTCTCTCCTTTCAGATGGCTCTCCGCCTGTTCCTGTCTTTTGTCTTCTTCATCTACCCCCTGTACTATACGGCTGACCTGCTGTGGTCGCTCCGCCCCTCCGTCTGCGGGATCCTGGCCGGGGAGATCGCCGTCAACCGGAAATACTACATGAATACGGTCCGCGGGGAGGTCCGGCGGGAGGACCTGCTCCCGGCGACGATCAGCGTACCGGTCTACAAAGAGAACAATGACGTCATCTTCCACACGCTGCAGCAGAGTATGGCTGCAGTGATCCGCTACCGCACCTACAGCGGTGTGAAGGCCAATGTGGTCGTGTCGGACGACGGTATCGCTCCTCTGCTGGGCGGGGTCTGTACCGAGGAAAAAGTCCGCCGTCTGATGGAAGCTGATCCGGCTGAACTCACGGAGGATGAGCGCCAGGTCTCCGAGCGGATCCATTTCTACAGGAAACACGGGATCGGTTATGTCGTGAGGCCTGCGGCGGGCCGCGTCGGCCTGTTCAAAAAGGCTTCCAACCTGAACTACACCCTGAGCCTGGGGAACAAAGTGAGGGCAGGTGCCCCGGTCGATGAGCTCATGGCGGAGGGCGGCCCTTTCGCGGGAGGATACGCGGAGGGCGATATCGTGACCCACGATGTCATCCTGCTCCTGGACAAGGATTCCGGGCTCAAGGAGCGGATCATCGAAGCGGTCGTGCCGGAGTTCGCGGCGGACGAAAAGCTCGCCTATGTCCAGTGCGCCACGGTCGTCGACAATCTCCACGAAAACTATTACACCTACGCGACCGGGAGGCAGGTCAACAACCTGTTCCACAACATCTGGCCGTGCAAGGCTCTGCAGGGATTTTTTGTCCCGCTGGTCGGACACAACGCTTTTCTCCGCAGAGACATCCTGGAGCGATGCGGCAACTGGGCGGAAAACCGCGTCTCCGAGGACTACGACAAAGCCATCTGTTTCTACAGCATGGGCTACCACGGCAAGTTCGCCCAGCTGAAGGGGCTGGAGTTCACGGAGTCCGCCAGCCGGACCTTCACGGAGGAGACCGGGAAGCAGCACAGGTACGCCTACGGGCTGTTCGAGATGATCTTCGACGGGACGGTGTCCCAGGGCAGGGTCCGCGGCTGCGACATGCTCTACATGCTGATGTATTTCTGTTCGGTGGTCAACCAGGTCCTGCTGCTGCCGACGGTCCTCATGGAGTGCTATTTCGGCAACATCCACCTGCTCTGGGCCGGTTTCCTGCTCTGTATGGTCTGTTTCATCCTGCCCCCCTCGCTGCGGGGGATCGTGATGCACAGGCGGCAGCCGGAGGAGATCCTGGAGACCATACCGTACACGCTCATGATCGCGGTCTCCTTTGTGGGCCACTCCTATTCCTTCCTGTCGGGTGCCGGCAGATATGTGATCAACAAGATCCACCGGATCACGAGGGCTTTTCCCTCGACCAGCGTCGACGACGTGCACTACAGCTTCTGGGAGGGTCTGCAGATCCTTCTGCGCTTCATGAAGAAAAACCCCATGTTCCCGGTCATCGCTTTCCTGTGCCTGGACAGGGGAGTGTTCATGATCACGAGAAAAGGACTGGAACCGGTGACGACCTTTACCTACGGCTACATACTCTTCTGTGCCGTACTGGTCCCTGTTTTTATGACACCGCAGCTTTTTGCCTGGATGTTCCGTAAACCGGAAGCGATAACTCAGGAGGCAGCAGGAATGAAGCAGAGAAAAGCCGATAAGCCGCGAAGGAGCGCGTCAGTGTTCGATCCCGTGGCCGAAGGCAGGAATATGACTCCCCTCATCATCGAGAGGGACCAGGAGCCGCCGTCCACCGGGGACGACGTGGAACAGTTCCTCCTGGCTTACCAGGAGTCCCTGAAGGAGCAGCTCCCCCAGGAGGAGCTGCCGGAAGAGTTCCTCGCCAAATATGAGATCGAGAGCTGCCTGCGCAAGGATCCGGAGGGGAAGAAAGCCCTCTACGTCCTCCGCGGGAAACAGGACGGCAAGCCCGTGCTTCTCCGGGTGACGCAGGACTATGCGGAGGAGGATGCGTTCGAGGAGGCGCATCTGCTGGAGCGCCTGGACCACCCCGGGATCCCCAAGGCGCTGGACGCCTTCGAGAGGGACGGCAAGCGGTATCTCGTCCGCGAATATGTGGAGGGGCGCACACTGTATGACATCGTGACAGGCAAGGGAGTCCTCTCCGCAGAAGATGTCCTCGGGATCGGGCTCAAGATCGGGGAGATCCTCCGGTATCTGCACAGTCAGACACCGCCGGTCATCCACCGGGATATCAAGCCCCAGAACATCATCGTGGCGAGGGACGGAAGCATCCATCTGATCGATTTTGGCATCGCGAGGGAGCACAAACAGCAGCGTCGCCAGGACACCACCGTGATCCTGACCCTGGATTACGCCTCCCCCGAGCAGTACGGTTTCGAACAGACGACTCCCCTGTCCGACATCTATTCCCTGGGCGTCGTGCTCCTCTTCCTGGCCACGGGCGGCACGGTCCGCACCGACCTGGGGGCGCAGATCGTGAACAACAGGCTCCGGGAGCTGATCGAGCAGTGCATCGCCTTCAACCCCAAGGCGAGGATCCAGAGCGCGGACGAGCTCTGTGCCTTCATCCGCAGGGACGACAGCACGCGCACGGCCCGCAGGAAGAGACGGGCACTGGCCGCAGGGCTGGCTGCCGCCGTACTGGTGCTGGCAGCGGTCTCCTTCGGTACAGGATACGTCATGGAACAGTCCGCCTCCGAGGCGCGCAGCCATGACCGGGGCTACACGGCCGGCTACACGGAGGGCTACGCAGCCCGCCCTGTCCTCAGGAGGATCGAGGGCCTGCCGGAAGCTGTGAAAGGAACCGTTTCCGCCAACATGTCTGCCCCCGGAGGGGCCTACGCTGCCGAAAACGAAGGTCTCCTCTTCTACGTGGGCGACGGAGGGATCTGGAGCATGTCGGCCGGCGGGACCGGTCCCGAGCAGGCCATGAAAGAACGGAACGCTCACGGCCTCAGCTGCGCGGACGGATGGCTGTACTACACGGCCGGACGCGAGATCCATCAGTCTGGTATCTACACTGCGGACAGAAATGTGCTGCTCAGCGGGACGGATGGCAAGCTCTTCCTCTCGGGCAAGGATTTCTACCTTCTGGGGGACGAAGGCCTCCTCCGGATGGATCCGCGAAGCGGGCTGACAACGCCCATCCCTGCCCTCTCGAACTGCTCCGTCCTGCAGACGGACGAGAAGTATCTGTATTATATCGACGGCAGCGACAATTCGCTGTATCGCTGTGACCACAG
>CAMOJW010000113.1 GCA_946617225.1 uncultured Lachnospiraceae bacterium | reverse complement strand
GGGGGTGTAGTCCGCGTTCTCGGAACCGGCACGGCCGATGGTGACGATCAGCACGTTATTGGCAGCGAGAGAATCGCGCCAGCCGCCGTTCGCCTTGTCCAGATCGGCAACGGAAGGCTCCTTGTCCGTGTAGACGCCGCCGACTGCCGGTGCCGTGAGGTTCAGGTATTCCATCGTGCCGGTCCAGGTCTGCACTTCGGACTTGAAGATGGCCTTGAGCCCGTCGCTGTTGTACATGTCCTTCAGCGTGCCGTTGAGAGTAAAGCCCCTCGCCTCCAGCGCTCCGACCAGATCCACGGTATCCGCGTCGGTGCCGCGGTTCTCGGCCGCTGTGGGTCCGAGGATCGCGCCTTTGTTGGGGAAATAGGACGAGAATCCGAGAAGAGAGACTTTGCCGATCTCGTCAGCAGTAAGCGGAAGGGCGCCGTTGTTCTTGAGCAGGACGCTGCCTTCTTCGCTCATGCGCTCGCCGATGTCCGCCATAGCGGTCACCAGGTCCTTGGAAGTGGCAAAATCAGACTGATAAGTGTAAGCTTCCGAGGCGTCCACTTCCTCGTCGGACACGATCTTCGTGCTCGACGTCCCCAGAAACTTGTCGATGTCGGTGCGATGGTCGGAGACCACGGTACCGGCGGTCGCGGACAATGCCAGAAGCATTGCCGATACGGCGGAGAGACCCCGCCAGATCTGAGATTTCCGCATGTTTAGTTCCTCCCTTTCTTCTGTTTTCCCAAGTCTGTCCGCGGACAGGACAGACAGCGGGGCTGCCGAAATCAAGTGCCCTCATCATACCACTCAGCAAACGGCATTCCGGCCTTCCATCGTGAAATGTCCGTTTACGGTGTGAAAGGACATGCAGGTTCAGGCGGAAAAGCATATACTGTATTTGGGCATATCACTGCCTGAACACTTGAGGACTTGAGGGAGACTTGACAGATGCTGCACGTGGCGATCGTGGAAGATGATGAGGCCATGCAGCGCTGGCTTCGCGGAAAGCTGACCGAACAGTTTTCCGCCGCACGCGCCGCTGCTGAATTTGACCTGTTTGGGACCGGGGATTCTTTTCTCGCTATGGCGGGGGAACACTACCTGTTCGACGCCGTCTTCCTGGACATCGAGATGCCCGGGACGGAGGGGATCGAGACAGCCAGGCGCTTCACGGCCCTGCAGCCGGAGGCCAGGATCCTGTTCGTCTCCGGAAGGGAAGACCTGGTCTTCGAGACCTTCGAAGTGCAGCCCTTCCGTTTCCTCCCGAAGAGCAGACTGGAGGAGATGCTCCCCGGAGCAGTGGAAGCGCTCGTGAAGGATATCGAAAAGAACCACACGCGCCGTGTCGTCTTCACGGATACGTCAGGCGATCTGTTCTCCTTCACGCCGGGAAGGATCATTTATATAGAAGCCCTCAACAAGGACTGCCGGATCGTCACCCTCGACGGCGAGACGCAGGTGAGATGCCGTCTGCTGGATCTGGAGAGGCAGCTCGAAGGAGAGGGGTTCATCAAGATCCACCGCAGCTATATCATCAACCCGTCCTTCCTCTATCTGATCGACAGGCTGTCCGTTTCCCTTACCACGGGGGAACAGCTCCCCCTCGCCAGGAACCGTGCCTCTGAAGTACGCAGAGCTTTTCTGCATTTTGCCGGAGATAATTGACTGTATGATGACCGCGTATGAGTTTTTCCGACATGAGCACCTCGAATGGGTGATCTATACGGGGATCCTGGCCTTCTGGCTGCGCCGATGCTTCCTCTCGGAGGGAAGTTTCGAGAGAGAGCGCCTGTTCGTCCCGGGCAGTATGCTCACTGCCGTCATTCTCTTCCCCCTGATCAATCTCGTCCCCTTTACGCCTGTCTTCTCCTCCCAGGGGAGCAATATCTGGCTCCAGTTTCTGGCCTTTTTCCTGGTGATCCTTCTCTGGCTGGCCATCTGCTTCCGGAGCCGTCTGCGCGACGGTGCCGGTTATACGCTTTACTTTCTCCTGTTCATCGTTCTGGTCAAAGGTACGCTGGTCCCCCTGTATTCCTCGGAATACACCATGGACCACGTTCTTTACGTCGTGCTGGATATCGCGACGATCCTTGCCCTCTGCGCTGCCCTGCTTTTGTTGACCAGGCTCTTCGACCGGCACAGGCTCATGATCCGCCATTCCGACGCACCGGACTACTACAACCAGCTCCTTTTCATGCCCCTGGCGATCATTGTGATCTACTCTCTGTTCGTCTCCGGCAGCACCTTCTTCCTGATCAACGTCCAGCCGGTCCTCTCCGGCGGTCTGGCCCTGCTCCTTCCTCTTCTTTATTACAACTACGCCAAGGGCAGCAAGGCGCTGACGGACAGCCGGGAACTGGAAACAGCCCTGCTGCGTACCAGAGCAGACCTGGCACATTACCGAGGTCTGATCGAGCAGGAGGACCGCCTCCGCAAAGAGAGACACGAGCTGAAGAACCGCTACCTCCACATCCGGATCCTGCTGCAGGAAGGACGCCTGGAGGAGCTCGACCAGTATCTCTCTGACGAGATCGGTGCCCGCATGGACGCCCTGTCCTCCGTCCTCACCGGCAACACTCTGGTCGACTATATCCTCCAGACCAAACAGAAGGAGGCGGAGGATGCCGGGATCCCTCTGCGCCTTTCCGTTGCTCCGGTAAAGCTTCCCCGCGTCAATGACGACCTCTTCTGCACGATCCTCCTGAACCTCCTCGACAATGCCATCGAAGCTTCCGCCGGGGAGAAGGAGCCGGAGATCCAGGTAACGCTGCGCAGTCAGGGGGCCTACCTGATCCTGCAGGTCCGCAACCGCATCTCCAGAAACATTCTTCTGTTCAATCCCGCACTTCTCACGACCAAAAAGGACAGCCTCCAACACGGACACGGGGTCTCTATCGTCCGCTCCGCCGTGAAGGAGCTCGGCGGCATGATGGAGATCCGGACGGACGAGGGATACTTTGATGTGACGACCGCCCTGCCCGGGCCTTCCGAAGGGATCCCGGCTGCGGAAGGAGTCCGCGGTGCGTAAGGGGAAGACATTCTCTCCCCTCCTTCTCTGTCTGTTCTGGGGGCTTTCTGCCCTTTTTCTCCCCGCCTGCGCCGGAAAAACGCAGCTTTCGGAGCGTTCTGTCCGGATCGTCCTGGAGGATGTCCCCGGCGTCGCCCCCGAGACAGCTGTCATAGACACCTCTGCCGGAAGCGACATCACCGTATCCCTGCATCCCGGGGACGGCTGGACCGTCACCGGCTGCGACTATGACGGCGCGGAACTTGTGTCCTCAGAAGATGGTACCGTCCTCCTGACGCTCCCGGGCGTCCGCTATACGCAGACCGTCCGCATCCTTGCGGAGCTGGATCCCTATGTGATCCGGTATCATCTGGACGGCGCATCGGATCCGGAGGCGGTGCTGACGCTGTCATCGCCTGCCACCCACCTGCGCGTCAACACGGCGGCGGGGGAGCTCCCTGCGCTGTCAGGCACTTCTTCTGACACTGCTGCCGGCGGTTCCTTTACTGATCCTTCCGACATCTCTTCCGGCAGACGCCGCGTCCCTCTTCTCTCCGGGGACGGGACCCGGCTCCTGTGCGGATGGACGACTGAACCCGGAGGCGCCGGCACACAGATCGGACTCGGCAGCCGCACGGAGGTCTCCGGGGACTTGCCGCTCGATCTGTACGCGGACTGGCGCAGTTTCAGCGACGAAGCTTCTTTTGCATTCGAAGTTACTCCCGGCGGAGAGGCCGTCATCACCGGATACACCGGCCGGGATACAGATCTCGTCATCCCCGCTTATATGGACGGGCATCCCGTCACGTCGATCGCAGAGCGCGCTTTCTCCGGCGCAGCCTTCCGGTCTGTCGTCCTGCCGCCCACGCTCCGGGAGGTGGGTCTGTACGCCTTCGAGAACTCTGCTCTCACTTCCCTCACCTTCTTCGATTCCCTGCACAATATCACGGACTACGCTTTCTCCGGATGTGCGCAGCTCCGGACCATCCGGATCCAGGCCGTGCGGGACCCGGTCTACAGCGGCACCTATTTTGACACCTTCTGCGACAAAATGGACCGCCTCCGCCTCCTTAAGGACCGGCGCAAGATCCTCCTGTTCTCAGGCTCCTCCACCCGCTTCGGCTACGACTGCGCCATGATCGACGAGGCCTTCCCGGACTATGAGGTCCAGAACCTGGGCGTCTTCGCCTACACGAACGCGCTCCCCCAGCTGGACCTGATCCTGCGGTTCTCCGGTAAGGGGGATATTCTCGTGCACTCCCCGGAGTTTGACGCCGCTGCCCGCCAGTTCTGCTGCACGAATGCCATGGACGCGGCCTTCTTCTCCATGATCGAGGCGGACTATGATCTCCTCGCGCTCCTGAATTATCAGGACTACGGCGGGCTCCTGAGCGCCTTCACGACTTACCAGAAGGAGCGGGAGGGGATGGGCTCCGGAGACTACCGGCTCAGTGCCTCCTCCTACGACGAGGACCGGCACCCGGTCTCCACGCCATCCTATGATATCTACGGGGACTACATCCTGCCCCGTCCCAACGCCGCAGACGACACGCCCATCTACGACCTGCCTGTGGATTACACGGCCGGCTCCTTCTCCACGGACAGATTCATCCGGCCCCTGAACGCCGTCTATCAGCGCTTCCTGGACAAGGGCGTCCGGGTCTATTTCACCTATGCCCCCCGCAACAGAGAAGCTGTCTCCGAAAAAAGCACCGAAGAAGCGCGGCACGAGCTGGACGCCTGGTTCCGCGAGACCCTCTGCGTACCGGTCATCTCCGACATCGAGACCTCCCTGTATCCCGGACGGTACCTATACGGCACGGACAATCACCTCTCCACGGAAGGAGTCCGTCTCCGTACAGGCCAATTCCTCCGGGACCTGCAGGCACAGCTGGACAAGGAGGGCACGGAATGAACTTCACCTCCCTCTTCTATCTCCCGCTATACGCGCTGACCGCCGCCCTGTATCCGCGGCTGGGGAGCCCCTCGCGTGCCGCCCTTCTCCTCCTGGCCAGCTGGACCTTCTTCCTGCTGGAGAGCCCCGCCTCCGGCGTCATCCTGTTCGCCGTGACGGTAATGACCTGGCTGGCAGGTCTCGGCATGGCCCGTTTTCAGGACCGTCCCGGGCTCCGTCGGCTTCTCCTGGGTACCGTGCTGGCCGTAACGCTGGGGCTGCTCGGGATCTTCAAGTATACGGGCCTCTTCTTCCTGCCCGCGGGGATCTCCTTCTACACCTTCCAGGCCCTCTCCTACAGCATCGACGTGTACCGGGGGGACTATCCTGCTGAAAGATCTTTCCCGCGCTATGCCCTGTATCTGTCCTTTTTCCCCCAGGTCGTGGCGGGCCCCATCGAGCGCCCGAAGGACCTGCTCGGACAGCTGCGGTGTGAAACGCCTGTGACTGCCGGTGACCTGCGCGTCGGCGGTTACCTGCTCCTGCGGGGATATGTCAAAAAGATCGTGATCGCCGACATGCTGGCCCCGACAGTGGACGCGCTCTTTGCGGCCGGAGGTGCCGCTGATGGTCTGCAGGGGCTGCAGGGATTTCGGGGACCTCAGGTCTGCGCGGCGGCGATCCTCTTTGCCTTGCAGATCTATGCGGATTTCTCCGGTTATTCCGATATCGCCCTGGGCAGTGCCCGGATGCTGGGGATCCGCCTCAGTGAGAATTTCAGGAACCCCTATCTGGCCGTCAGCCTGCGGGATTTCTGGCGCCGATGGCACATCACCCTGAACCGCTGGCTCACGGAATATGTCTATATCCCCCTCGGAGGGAACCGAAAAGGTCCTGCCCGCACTGCTTTGAATACCCTGATCGTATTCGCGGTCAGCGGCCTGTGGCACGGAAGAGGCGCGCATTTTATCGCATGGGGGCTGGTCCACGGGATCCTGGTCCTGGCAGGGGACGGCATTGCCCGACTCACAGGCAGTGGTAGCAGCGGCGGTTCCCGGTCTCCTTCGGGTCGCTTTCTCCGGCAGGCGGGGACCTTTCTCCTGGTATCCCTGCTCTGGATCCTGTTCCGGGCACCCTCCCTGGCACAGGCCTGGGCCATGTACCGCGCCCTGCCCCTCGGATGGGGACAGGCCATAGGCGATGCCGTCGTCTGGTGCGCCGGCCACCGGATCCTTGCCGCAAGGCTCCTGATGACCGTGCCGCTCCTCTGCCTGCTGCGCCGCACACCTTCGGAGACGGATGTCCCACCGGGGAACGTGGCCCTGGCCGTCGGATACCTCCTCTTCCTGCTGACGCTCGTGAGTCTGTTCCTGAACCTGCAGACGGGAGGCGCTGCTCCCTTTATCTACTTCCAGTTCTGAGACCATTATGAAGACAAGACGTTTTATCCTGTATACGACGCTGATCACGCTGCTGCTCCTGGCTCCCCTGACGCTGGGGGGGTTGCTTCTGCCTGCGTGTTACAGCGACACCTATATGGGAGAACTGTCCCATAAAGTGGCCCGCCTGCGGGAGGCGGAGGGGAAACGTCTCATCCTGATCGGCGGCAGCGGGATCGCTTTTGCCGCGGACAGCGCGCTCCTGGAGGAGGCCTTTCCGGACTACACCCCTGTCAACATGGGCATGTATGCGGATCTCGGGACATCTTTTCTGCTGGACGTTACGGAAGACGAGCTCCGGGAGGGCGACCTCGTGATCCTGGCGCCGGAGCAGGACCCGCAGACCCTCTCCACCTATTTCGGCGCCCGCAGCGCCCTGCAGGGAATGGATGGCGCGTGGTCCCTTCTGCGGAAAGTGCCCCGGAAGGATCTGGGCGTCCTGATCGGTGCGCTTCCCGCTTTCTCCCTGGAAAAATGGCGGTACACCCTCTCCGGTGAACATCCGGAGGGTGAGGGGATCTACCGGCGCAGCTCCTTCAATGAATACGGGGATATCGAGAGTCCCCTGGCCGATGCCAACCGCATGCCCGGCTGGTATGACGCTGCCCAGCCTGTCTCTTACGCCCCCTCCGTGCTCTCCGATGAATTTGCCGCCCGCCTCCGCGGGTACATTTCCTCCGCGCACAGAAAAGGAGCAGAAGTACTGTGGTACTTCTGCCCCGCGGACCGTCTGGCTGTGGAGGACGGCACCTCACCGGACGAATTCTATGCACATCTGTCTGAGATGCTGGAAATCCCCATCCCGGGGGATCCGAACCGATCCGTCATGGACGAGGCGTGGTTCTATGACACCAACTTCCATCTGAATCAGAGCGGACGGATCGTCTACACAGCTCAGCTCATAAGGGATCTGAAGGCCTATTTCGGCATCACGGCCCCGACAGACATCTCACTGCCCTCTGCCCCCGCACTGCCCGCATCGGGCGGCACGGTCGTGACGGCCTCGCAGTGGGCGGGCAACACAGAGGTCCGGGAGATCACGCTCCCGGCAGACACTGTTTCCATTGAAGACCACGCCTTCGAAGGCTGTACGCAGCTCCGCGTGATCCGCCTGCAGAGCGCCGAGCCATCCCGGATCCTGGTCGGCGACCATCTGCTGGACGGCTGCGACGCCCTGCTGTAT
>CAMOJW010000112.1 GCA_946617225.1 uncultured Lachnospiraceae bacterium | reverse complement strand
AGGGCGGCCTGAAGATGCTCACCAAGAACATCTGCTCCGAGTACGGCCAGTACAATATCCAGTGCAACGCGATCGGCCCCGGCTACATCGCGACCCCTCAGACCGCTCCGCTCCGCGCGCGCGACGAGGAGGGCCACATGAATCCTTTCGACCGCTTCATCCGCTCCAAGACCCCCGCACAGCGCTGGGGCCGCACGGAGGATCTGGAAGGTCTCGCCGTTTTCCTCGCTTCGGAAGCATCGGATTTCATCAACGGCCAGGTCATCTATATCGACGGCGGTATCCTCGCCTACCTCGGCCAGGATCCGGGCAACCTGGATGAATCCAAATTCGCCGCGGAAGAAGAGGCGGAAGCCGGGATCAAGGTCAACGATTAAACCAGAGGGTGCATTCTTTCGTTCCTCATTTTGAACCTTTTGTCGCAGGCTGCCGTCACCGGACGGCAGCCTGTTATTACACATACATTTACGCATACATAGGAGATTAATCCATGAAGATCGCCCTGATCAATGAAAACAGCCAGGCTGCCAAAAACGGCATCATCGAGGCGGCCCTGAAGAAAGTCGTCGAACCCATGGGTCACACCGTCGTCAACTACGGCATGTACAGCGCCGACGACGAGGCGCAGCTCACCTACGTCCAGAACGGCATCCTCGCGGCTGTCCTTCTGAACAGCGGCGCGGCCGATTATGTAGTGACCGGCTGCGGCACCGGAGAAGGCGCCATGCTCGCGCTGAATTCCTTCCCGGGTGTGATCTGCGGCCATGTCGCCACCCCTCTGGACGCCTACACGTTCGCGCAGATCAACGACGGCAATGCCATCTCCATTCCTTTTGCCCTTGGCTTTGGCTGGGGCGGCGACCTGAACCTGCAGTACATCTTTGAGAAGCTCCTCTGCGAGCCCTCCGGCGGCGGCTATCCCAAGGAGCGCGTCGTTCCGGAACAGCGCAACAAGAAGATCCTCGACGGTGTCCGCACGACCGCTTTCCGCCCGCTGGCGGACATCCTGCGGGAGCTGGACCGCGATCTCGTGAAGGGTGCCCTCTCCGGAGAGCACTTCGACGAGTACTTCTATGCGGACTGCAAGGACGCTTCCCTGGCGGAGCTGGTCAGGGAGCTGAAGGCCTGACTGAAGGCCTGACCAGAACTGATCACTGCTACAGGCAGACTGATCACAAACTGAACCACCTCTTCTCTAAACGACGGGGCTGTCGCATTTGCGGCAGCCTTTTTTGTGCGGTCTCCAAGCCCGGTTCTCATTAAGGCTGATGGCGAAGTAAGCCTGATCCCTGTTTCCGCTGTTCCGGGTCTGCCGCTTTTATCCGGCGAAATAAGCCCGCTCCTTGTCCTCACTGTTCCGGGCCCACTGCCCTTTCAACAATGTAGGCCTAGCCCTTCGCTCACCTGCTCCAGGCCTACTGCCTTTTCATCAACGTAGGCCTCAGCCCTTCTGTCACCTGCTCCAGGCCTACCGCCTTTTCATCAACGTAGGCCTCAGTCCTTCGTTCGCATGCTCCAGGCCTACCGCCTTTTCATCAACGTAGGCCCTGATCCTGATAACCTGAACGCAGGCCTATTCATCTCAAGTCGAAATAGGCCTGCAGCTGCCGTTTACAATTTGAGGCCTACGTGCCCGTAGGCCTGTAAGGCCTTTCCCCACGCCGGGGCCTACCGCCACGAGAGGGCCGTAGGCCCAGCAAGTTATTTCTCTACTCGAGGCCTACCCTCACGAAAAGCCCGTAGGCCTCGCAAGTTATTTCTCACTTCTGGGCCTATCAGCAAGCACAAAAGCCCCCAAGCCACACCTATAACGTTCTCCGGCCTCCCTGGAGGCAGAGCTGCGTCAGCAGCTCTTGTCTATCACCCACCATCTTCCGGGGCAGCTGTCAAGGACGCCTCCGGCGAGGTACACCGGTTCCTTGACAGCTGCCCCGGAAGATGGTTAACAAGACTCTCCTGTCACTCATACAGGTCTTAATGCAACACAATAGGTACAATACTTACCTAATCAAACAGGGGAAGCCGCATTTGAAAAATGCGGCTTCCCCTGTCGTATCATTTTCTATGTATCGCGTCTTCCGTACAGTATCTTTCGTATTATTTCTCCTGCGCGGGAGCGGTCTTCCTTCTCTTCAGGTATTTGAGTTTCTCCGCGCGGAAGGCCTTCACACCGTAGAGTTCCGGCTCAGCATCATCGGCGGCGGCGATGCGCACGCGGCGCAGGCTGACCTCCTCCACGTTTTTGAAGAAGAAGCTCTTGCCGGTCATGGGGCTGAGGCCGTCCATCATCAGAGGGCACTGGGCTTTGCGCCGTGTCCTGGGGAGGAAACTCACGCTGACATCCTCCAGTTCGATCTTCTCCACCGGCTGTTCGGGGAGTCCGTAGACGCAGACAGCAGAGGCGTCGGCATCATAGCACTCCACGCGGCGGATGGTGATGGTGCCCACCCTGGGCGTCCGCTCATCCACGGGCATCCTGTTCTGGTCCTGCACATAGGTGCTGTGGCCGTCGGGGTCGCAGTAATAGAACATATTGACGGTGACCGGCATGTGGACGCCTTCCATCCGGATATCCTCGAATACCAGATCTGTCAGCACCGAGCGGTCGCCGCGGCCCCTGCGGGTCTTGATCCGCAGTCCCCGGTCCGTGCCGGAGAAGACGCATTTGCTTGCGTGCACGTCCATCACGCCTCCGGCGATCTCGCTGCCGATGGTCACGCTGCCGTGTCCCCTCTCCAGGAGACAGTTGCGGATCTTCACCGAACGGGTGGGCTTGTAGTGTTCGCGGCTCATGTAGTATTTGCCGCTCTTGATGGCGATGCAGTCATCCCCGACGGAGATCCTGGTCCCCAGCAGCGTCACATTGGTGCAGCTCTCCGGGTCGAAGCCGTCCGTGTTGGGGGAATCCGGTGGATTGGAGATGGACAAATCCACAAAGCGCAGATCATCGCTGTAATAAGGGTGGACAGTCCAGCTGGGGGAATTGCAGACAGTCAGGTTCTGCATGCGGATGTTCCGGCAGCCGCTTAAAAACACCGTGTTGGGACGCCACGCGATGCGTTTGACCCGGCTGCGGACCCACCAGTCGCCGTACTGCGCGCCGCCGTCCAGCGTGCCTGGGCCGATGATGTCCACGTTCTCCACGCCGATCCCGGTGATCAGGGACGCAAAACTGTCCAGCGGATTTCCCTCCCAGGTGCCCAGGGGGTACTCGCTCTTCTCATCCGTGCCGGGTGTCATGCCCGGGAGTACCGGGTAGTCCCGCCGGTCGGGCAGCCCGAGCAGACGGGCGTCCTCGCCGAGCCAGAGAGTGATGTCGCTCTTCAGGAAGAGCGGTCCGGTCAGGTAAGTGCCGGCAGGAAAATAGACCGTTCCGGCCGCCGGGCAGGCCATGATGGCCGCCTGAAGCGCGGCGGTGTCCTGCTTCACGCCGTCTCCGGCAGCGCCGAATCTGCGGACGTCCAGGAGAAAACTCTCCCTGCGGGTGCGGAAGGTCAGGGAGAAGTTGTCCTGTTCCGCTGTCTCCGCCGTGTCGCAGATCTGTACTGTGTACTCCGTGTCCGGTTCAAGACCGGGCAGCGAGATGACATTTCTGGTGGTGCGCAGTATCTCCCTGCCGTTCAGCAGGACGATGTGGGGCTGCTCTGTCTCATAGCAGCACGGTGTCTCCACCTCCAGTGTCACACTGCGGTTAAAGGTATCCGTGATCGAAAAGTACACGATGACCCTCCATTTCTGTCACCTGCGGGGGGCAGGTTTTCTGAGCAGTTCCGTGTAGGCAAGGATAAATGGAGCCGTACCCTTGGCCTCGTTCTGCACGACCGGTTCACTGTAATAATACGCAGCGGAACCGTCGCGGTGCTGCTTCCCTCCGAGACCGGCCACGAGGCAGAT
Organism: uncultured Lachnospiraceae bacterium; assembly: GCA_946617225.1. Taxonomy (GTDB): domain Bacteria; phylum Bacillota; class Clostridia; order Lachnospirales; family Lachnospiraceae; genus CAG-791. The sequence goes on along the minus strand of CAMOJW010000112.1, from coordinate 3,651 downwards.
CCCGCCTAGGCCCAGTGTCCCGTCTTCGTTTTCGACCAGGTACCGGTCGATGATCCCCTCTACGGCCCGCTCGCCCATATCCGCAAAGCGATACGGGAGATATCCCAGCCGGGCTCCCTTGAGGAGCGCATAGGCGATCAGTGCAGTGCCGGAAGTCTCGGGATAATTGCCCTCCTCTCCGATCCTGTCCACCAGCTGCCAGAACATGCCGCTGTGATCCTGGTAGGGGATCAGCGCCTCCGCCAGATCCCGCAGCATCTTCTGCAGATATCTGCGCTCGTAGTAGAGCGACTCGTCCATCACGGAAGCAGTCTCCACCAGCGCGCAGGAGAACCACCCCAGCGCACGGAGCCAGAAATTCGGGCTGCAGCCCGTCTCCGGATCCGCCCAGTACATCTCCCGGCTCTCGTCGTAGCCGTGGAAATAGAGGCCGGTCCTGGGGTCGCGCATGAGTTTCTCCACGTTCACGAACTGCCGGAAGCTGTCCTCACAGTTGGCCATGCCGTTGAAGCGGGTCTCATACTGCATGTAGAAAGGCTGGGCCATATACAGGCCGTCCAGCCAGACCTGCCAGGGATAGATGTCCTTGTGCCAGAAGTTGCCCGCTTTGGTCCGCGGCATGATGTCCAGCTGGCGCCGGACCGTCTCGATGGCGCGGCGATACTTCTCCTTGCCGGTCAGATCGTACAGGGTAAACAGGTTCCTGGCCGCATTGACGTTGTCGAGGTTCTTTTCGTGGGCGTCATAGGTGCGGATCGATCCGTCTTCCTGTACGAACCAGTCCACGAACGTATCCGCAAAATCGAGATATTTCTTCTCCCCGGTCATCTCATACAGCGACAGGATCGCCGTGATCATGCAACCGTCGATATAATTCCACTTGTTCGGGAGCCCGCTGCGGATCTTTTCCAGGTTCCACATGGGGGCCTCTGCACTCGAATTATCGATCAGGTAATCGATATAGGTGCGGATCTTATCATGCATTTTTACATCCGGCATCTCTAAATACCTTCCTTATCCAGAAATATCTGACGTATACGCCGCGGAGCGTGCCGTGTCAGACTGCCTTCTCCTCATACTTGCGGAAGAGCCCGCTGTACATCTTGGCCCGCAGGAATCCCGGCGCAGTGAAACAGAAAGCCAGGAAGATGGGGACCACGCTGTAGCCCCCCGCCATGAGAAAGAGCACCGGCACGAACATCAGCAGGCCCTGCGCCAGTGTCCGCAGCGTCAGCATCCCGAAGACGGTCATGGAAAAAGCCGTCTTGACCGTCCCTCCGAGGGTGTTGCTGTATCTCGAGAGCACAGGGAAAACATACAGCGAGATCAGATATACGACGATGAGCGCAGCGACCAGCAGGATCAGCAGGATCCCCGGGAACTCGTCGCCCTGCATCCGCAGGATGCGCCAGTCCACGAACAGGAGCCCGTAGATGGCGAGCATCCCCACCCACAGGATGGTGGCCTGACGGAAGTTCTCCTTAAAGGCGCGGAAGAACGTCCTGGCGATGTAGCTCTCCTCCCCGCGGACGATCTTGAGCAGCACGAAATGCATGGCCGTGAAGGCAGCGCCTGCCGTGATGACCGGAATGCATAACAGCAGCGTCAGGATATTCAGGATCATCAGATCCGCCATGACGCCCAGAAAACGCATGAAGGGGCTGTCCAGCTGCAGGAATCCCCATCCTCTTCCGCTCTCGTTCATAGTCTCTCTTCTCTCCTCCGCTGCGCTGATGAGCTCAGCTCTCTGTCTCCGTTTCGTAAGCAGCTTCCAGGGCGCGGCGCAGCTGCTGTCCGCTGTCCGCCGCTCCGCACGCCATGTAAGGATCGACGGCGGGCTCTCCGTCGCTGTCCGTGTCCGCTGCCGTACGGGCCACGAGAAGGTCCGCGTAGGGATCTCCGAGGCTGAGCAGCCCGTCCGCGATCATGCCCGCGTACACGACGGCCCCGTACATCACCAGGTGTGTGTTGTCTTTAGGATAAACATATAATGCGCGGGAAGCAATATCACCTGTCCCGGCAAGGTAGCGTTCCGATGCCTCCGTCAGGTCTATGCAGGGGACTCCCTCTTCCCGTGCGACCCTGCGCACGGCGTCGGGATACGCCCCGTGGCTGCCCGGCATAAAGCGGCCTCTTGCGTCGAAGGTGCGGCGCGCCAGCGGCGTGATGAGCACCGGCAGCGCTTCATGTCTGCATGCCGTGTCGATAAACTGTCTCAGGTTCGCCGGGAACTCCCTCTCCGGATCGGCATAGCGGGAGGGATCGTTCTCCTTTTCGTCGTTGTGGCCGAACTGGATGAACAGGTAATCGCCCGGCTCCAGGAACCGGTCGATCTGCGCCAGTCTGCCCTGCTCGATGAAGGAGCGGGTGCTCCTGCCGTTGATGGCAAAACTGCGCACCCAGACATCGTCCTTCAGGTACAGGGGCAGCCCCTGGGACAGGCCGGCCTGCGGCCATGAAGCTATCTTATTAAAGGTAACGGTGCTGTCACCGGCGTAGATGATCCGCTTCACCTGTGTTTTCTCCCCTCCGGCCTGCGGCCGGGTAGTACAACAGCCGGCATGCCGTACGCGTATTTACGCGCCGCCATACCGGCTGTACCGTTAACGCGGCATCCGCCCTGTTTTGATGACTTACTGAGATGTATTATTCCTTGACGGCGCCGACATTCACGCCGGTCACGAAATACTGCTGCAGGAACGGATATGCGACCATAAACGGAAGGATCGCACACACGATGGATGCATAATACAGAGTGTTCTGTGAGACCTTATATGCCGTAGTCGGTGTATCACCGTCCATAATCATGACACGAAGCATGTACTGGAAGTTGACCTGCGTCGGATTCGTGATATAGATCTGCACGGTGCTGTAATCGTTCCAGACCGTGACGGCGAACATCAGACCGACAGAGGCAAGCGCTGCCTTGGAAAGCGGAAGCACGACCTTGTAGAAGATCTGCATGGGCGAGCAGCCGTCCAGTTTCGCGGCCTCATACAGGGAACCGGGAATTCCCTCGAAGAAGTTCTTCATCAGGACCAGGTTGTAGACGTTCATGCCGTGCTTGACGACCAGGATCCACATGCTGTCCACCAGATGCAGCTGCTTCATGACCAGGTATTCCGGGATCATGCCGCCGGAGAAGATCATGGTGATCAGCAGGAAGTAGGACATGGCATTGCGTCCGGGCATCTCATACTGGTTGAGGACATATCCGCCGAGGGTGGACATGATCAGGCCGACCAGGGTACCAAGCACCGTGGTGACCACGGAGTTGATGAAGGGACGTGCCAGCTTGGCGGTGCTCATGATGGTCAGGTAGCCGGCAAAGGTCGGCTCGCTGGGCCACAGGCGGAACTGATACACGCCGACCGCGTTGAAGCTGTCCACGATGACCTTCCAGATCGGGATGATCACGATGAGCGCGATGATGGCAAAAACGATGTAGTTCACGACATCGAAAACTTTGATGCCGCTTTTCTTGTGGAGCTTGGGCTCCGCAGCTTTTTTCTGAATGTCTGCCATAATGCACCCCCCTTAAATAATACCGCGGCCGCGGACCTTCTTGGATGCCCAGTTGCTCAGCAGCATCAGAGCGCATCCGACGATGGACTTGAACAGACCGACTGCGGTCGTGTAGCCATAGTCCGG
>CAMOJW010000111.1 GCA_946617225.1 uncultured Lachnospiraceae bacterium | reverse complement strand
CGGCCTGATCGTCTCTCTCAACCGCATGGAAGTGGGCAGGGAGTCCAGCAGGTCCGCTTTGGAGGAGATCCGGGACAAATACGGCTTCCCGGCATGCGCCATAGTGAGCATGAAGGAGGTCGTGGCCTATCTCAGCGTTCCTGGGGACGGCCGCGGGGCGATCATCGATGAAAAGTTAAAAAAAGCTTTAGATGCATATTATGCGCTCTATGGTGTACACTGATAGAGTACGGTACGACAGGATGGATCCAGACAGGAAGGAGCAGTGACTATGGCTTTGATCTCGATCGTAATGGGCTCGGATTCCGACATGCCCGTGATGAACAAAGCGGCCCAGGTGCTGGAGGAGTTCGGCATCGAATATGAGGCCCGCATCATTTCCGCGCACAGAGAGCCGGACGTGTTCTTTGAGTATGCAAGATCAGCGGAATCCAGGGGCGTGAAGGTGATCATCGCCGGCGCCGGCATGGCAGCTCATCTGCCGGGCATGTGTGCGGCCCTGTTCCCGCTGCCCGTCATCGGGATCCCCATGCACACCAAGTCCCTGGGAGGCAGGGACTCCCTGTATTCCATCGTGCAGATGCCTCCGGGCATCCCGGTGGCGACAGTGGCCATCGACGGGGCCAAAAATGCTGCCCTGCTTGCCCTGAAGATGCTGGCCATCGGTGATCCGGCCCTCCTGGAAGCCCTCAAAGAATATTCTGCCAGACAGAAATCAGAAGTAGAAGCCAAAGACGCCCGCCTTCAAGAGACCGGCTGCGGCGCATACTGAGGCAGACAGAATGGAAACGTGACTACAGGCCGTGTGGACGATACGGTGCAGGCATGCCCCGGAGATAGGAGGAAGATGCTGGATTATAAGAGTGCCGGAGTGGATATCGAGGCGGGTTACCGCAGTGTCGAGCTGATGAAGCAATATGTGAAACAGACCATGCGTCCGGAAGTGCTCGGCGGACTCGGCGGGTTCTCGGGAGCTTTCTCCCTCGCCTCGATCAAAGACATGGAAGACCCGGTCCTGCTGTCCGGAACGGACGGCGTGGGGACCAAACTGAAACTTGCCTTCCTTATGGACCGCCACGACACAGTGGGTATCGACTGTGTGGCCATGTGCGTCAACGACGTGGCCTGCGCCGGCGGCGAGCCGCTGTTTTTCCTGGACTATATCGCCTGCGGAAAGAATGAGCCCGAGAAGATCGCCCTCATCGTCAAGGGCGTCTGTGAGGGCTGCTCACAGGCAGGCGCGGCGCTGATCGGCGGAGAGACCGCCGAGATGCCCGGCTTCTATCCCGTCGATGAGTATGACCTGGCCGGTTTTGCCGTGGGCGTGGCCGACAGGAAGGACATCATCGACGGCAGCACCATCAGGCCCGGTGACGTGCTGGTGGGCATCGCCTCTTCCGGCGTGCACAGCAACGGTTTCTCGCTGGTGAGAAAACTGTTCGACGTCAATCCGGACAATCTGCGCCGGTTCGTGCCCGCGCTGGGCGAAAGTCTGGGCGACGCGCTCCTGCGCCCCACCAGGATCTACGTGAAGGCCCTGCGGGCCGTGCGGGAAGCGGGGATCACCATCAAGGGCTGCAGCCATATCACGGGCGGCGGTTTCTATGAGAATATTCCCAGGATGCTGCCGGAAGGCGTCAGGGCAGTGGTCAGGAAAGACAGCTACACGGTGCCCGCCATTTTCCGTCTCATGCAGGAACACGGCAGCCTGGAAGAGCATATGATGTACAACACCTTCAACATGGGGATCGGCATGGTGCTGGCCCTGGATCCCGCGGATGCGGACCGCACCGTGCAGGTACTGGAAGGAGCCGGCGAGAAGGCTTACATCCTCGGATCGGTCATCGCCGGAGATAAAGGAGTGGACGTATGCTGAGGATCACGGTATGTGTGTCGGGCGGCGGCACGAATCTGCAGGCGATCATCGACCGCATCCAGGACGGGACGCTCAGGGATGTGGAGATCGCGGAAGTGATCAGCAACAACCGCGGAGTCCGCGCACTGGACCGGGCGGCAGCAGCTTCGGTGCCGGGCGTGTGCGTCTCCCCGTCGGATTATCCTGACAGAGAGGCGTTCAACGACGCCCTTTTGGCGGAACTGCAGCGCTCGGGCTGCGATCTCGTCGTCCTGGCCGGTTTCCTGGTGGCGATCCCGCCCCAGGTAGTCAGGGCTTTCCCGGGAAGGATCATCAATATCCATCCCGCCCTGATCCCCTCCTTCTGCGGGAAGGGCTACTACGGACTGAAGGTCCACGAGAGAGCGCTGGAGCGCGGCGTCAAGATCACCGGCGCCACGGTGCACTTCGTGGATGAGGACCTGGACAGCGGGCCTATCCTGCTGCAGAAGGCCGTAGCCATAAGAGACGACGACACGCCGGAGATCCTGCAGCGCCGGGTCATGGAGGAGGCGGAGTGGGAGCTCCTGCCCGCAGCCATCGGCCTCATCGCGCAGGGACGCGTCCGGATAGAAGGCAGGAGGACAAGGATCCTGCCCGCGTGAGTACAGCGGAACAGACAGATCGGGATACATCATTGGAGGTTATAAGATGAAAGTACTGCTTGTGGGAAGCGGAGGCAGAGAACACGCCATCGCTGCTGCCCTGAAGAGGAGCAGCAGGGTCGATCAGCTGTACTGTGCCCCCGGAAACGCGGGGATCAGCGGTATCGCCGAATGCGTGAATATCTCCACGATGGATTTTGACGCACTTACCGCCTTTGCTCTGGACAAGGGGATCGATCTCACGGTCTGCAGCATGGACGATCCTCTGTGCGCGGGCATCGTGGACGCTTTTGAGGCGAAGGGGCTCAGGATCTTCGGCACCAGGAAGAATGCCGCCATCATCGAGGGCAGCAAGGCTTTCTCCAAGGACCTCATGAAGAGATACGGTATTCCCACCGCGGCCTACGAGGTGTTCGACGACGCCGCAAAAGCGGCCGCGTATCTGGAGACCGCGCCTCTTCCCATCGTGCTCAAGGCCTCGGGCCTTGCTCTCGGCAAGGGCGTCCTGATCTGCAATACCCGGCAGGAGGCCATGGACGGCATCCGTGAACTCATGACAGACAGGAAGTTCGGCTCCGCCGGCGACCAGGTCGTCATCGAGCAGTTCATGACCGGCCGTGAGGTCTCGGTACTGGCTTTTGTGGATGGGAAGCACTACAAGCTCATGACATCCTCCCAGGATCACAAGAGAGCCGGCGACGGAGACACGGGCCTCAACACAGGCGGCATGGGCACTTTCTCGCCGAGCCCCTTCTATACCGCGGAAGTGGACGCGTACTGCAGAGAGCACATCTACCAGAAGACGGTGGACGCCATGGCAGCGGAGGGCAGACCCTTCAATGGCGTGCTCTACTTCGGCCTGATGCTGACGCAGGACGGCCCGAAGGTCCTGGAGTACAATACCCGCTTCGGTGATCCGGAGACGCAGGTGGTGCTCCCCCGGATGGTGACGGACATCGTGGACGTGATGGACGCCTGTATCGACGGGACATTGGATCAGATCGATCTGACTTTTGCCGACAATGCGGCTGTCTGCGTGGTCATCGCCTCCGGCGGTTATCCGCTGGCCTACGAGAAGGGCAAAGTGATCAAGGGACTCGAGTACTTCGAAGGCAGGGATGACTGCTTCTGCTTCCACGCCGGGACGGCCCTGAACGCGCAGGGACAGATCGTCACCAGCGGAGGCCGGGTGCTGGGCGTGACTGCTCTCGGATCCGATCTGAAAGCTGCCAGAGCGGCAGCCTATGAAGCCGCAGGGAAAGTGCATTTCGAAGGACAGTACATGCGCAGTGATATCGGCAAGGCCATCGATGAGAGCGAGGCGCTTCCCGCTGCGGGGACCCTGTGAGAGGGATAGAGGGGATCGTGATGATGAACAGGAACAACAGAGAAAAACGCAACTTTCTCCGGACAGCGGCAGCCGCACTGAGCCTCGGTCTGGCTCTCACCTTCTGTGTGCCTTCTGTCACCGTGAGCGCCGAGAACGTCAACGATGACGGCGTCAATGTGCGCAGTGAGCCGTCCACCAGCGGCGGAGTCATCGGCCTTCTGTACAAGAGCGACAAGTTCACCGTGATCGGCGAGAAGACAGACAAACAGGGCAATGTCTGGGTGCAGATCCGTCTGAAGGACGACCGCACCGGCTATGTCAGCGCGAAGTACGTCGAAGGCTACAAGACACAGGCAGAGAAGAAGAAAGAAGAAGAAGCCAAGAAGAAAAAAGAAGAGGAAGCCAAGAAGAAGGCCGAAGAAGAGGCCAAAAAGAAGGCCGAAGAAGAAGCTAAGAAGAAAGCCGAAGAAGAGGCCAAGAAGAAGGCAGAAGAGGAAAAAGCCGCCGAAGAGTCCTCCAAAAAGGCCGCTGAAGAAGCTGCCGCCGCGGAGTCCTCCAAAAAGGCCGCTGAAGAAGCTGCCGCCGAGGAAGCTTCCAGACAGGCAGCGGAGCAGGCCGCGATCGTCACCACGGAGGAGACGACTACGGAGACGACGCTGGCCCCTGCGACAGGTGCGGATGCTGCCCTGGAGGGAGACGCCGCCAAACATGCGGACAGCCCCTGGACAGATCCCAACGCCTCCTATAATCTGCAGTTCGACACGGATGAGGACGGGATCGGCAACTGGTACGTCTACAATTACGATACAGGGACCAGGCTCAAACTGGCAGATCTCCAGAAGATGAACGAACTGGAAGCACAAGCCTCCTCCCGCAGCAGGAGCGCTGCCGTGTGGCGGATCATCGCCATCATCCTGGGACTCCTTCTCGCGGCACTTGCCGCCTTCCTGTTCCTGGTCATGCGCAGGAACACGGGCAGCCGTACCGCCAGCAGGCGTGAGAGGGCCAGAGAGCGCATAGCGCACAGCCGCAGGAACGCCCGCCGCGATTACGACGATGACCTGGAGGGGTTCGACGACGAGGCGGACGGCCGCGCAAGCCGCAGCGATGAGTATCCGGAGGAGGATGACTTCACGGAAGGATCCGACGAGGACGGATACGGCTATGACGATTATCCCGAAGAGGGCGAGGACGGCGTGTACTACGACGACTATCCCGAGGAATACGCGGATGGAGAGTACGCGGAGGAGGGATACGAAGAAGGTGAGTACGCGGACGGGGACTACGCTGACGAAGGATACACCGACGAGGAGTATCAGGACGGGGAGTATACCGACGAAGAGTACACGGATGAGGATTACACCGACGAAGGGTACGCGGAGGAAGAGTATACAGAGGAGGACCTGACCGGGGAGCCGGAACAGGAGGTCCCGGACGAAAAGGAGGATGCAGCCGGAGAAGAAGCGGACAAGCCTGCCGGGCACAAAGACCGTGCAGCAGCCGGGCGCACCCGTAAGAAAAAAGCTGCCGGCGGCGGATTCCTCGGCTTTCTGAAGGGGATCTTCGATTCCTCCGAAGAGGACGACGGCGCTGAGGAGGAAGAGGACCTCTTTGACGAGGAGGAGTCTGACACAGAGGATGCCGCACAGGAAGACGCGGAGACTCTGCCCCCGGCTCCTGAGTCAGACGAGGATCTTCCCGGCGAGGACGTTCCCGAAGGCGACTGGGAAGAGGATGAGCTGATCGACGACATGGAGGTCGGCGAGGCCGAGGACTATTCCTACGAAGAAGATCCCGACGCAGAAGACGCGGACCATACCGCAGGTACGCGCCGTGGCGGGCGGATGCACCTGTCCCTGAAGGAGATCCTGCGCAGCGTGGACGCGCAGTCCGACGACGACCTGTACGAGGACGACGATCTCTACGCCCAGGAGGAGACGGAGAGCGAGGACAGTTATACCGAGGAGGAGAACACGGACGGAAAGAAGACTTTCGACGCCGCGGATTTCTCGGATGACGAGGATGACGATCTGGATTATCAGTTCCTGCACTGACGCATAGACTTGACAAAAAATGCTATCTGTTATAAGTTTTGTATAACAGATAGCATTTTCAACGGTCCGGGGCCCGTCCCGGGGCTTTCGGGAAATGCCGGAAAGGAAGTAAGAGATGCTGATACAGATCGATTTCAGCAGTGATGAGGCTATCTACCAGCAGCTGTGCAACCAGATCAAACTGGGGATCGCTACGGCGCGCTATGTGGAGGGCGAGGTGCTGCCTTCGGTGCGCCAGCTGGCAGAGGACATCGGCATCAACATGCACACAGTCAACAAGGCCTACACAGTCCTGAAACAGGAGGGCTATGTCAAGGTGGACCGCCGCAGAGGCGCTTTTATCAGTGTCGAGACAGACAGAGATGCCGCTGTCCGGAGGACAGCCAAGGAACTGCGGGGGCTCATCGCTGAAGCCAGATGCCGCAGTCTCGAACGGGACGATATCCATGCCCTCGTGGACATGATCTACGACGAGTATGATGCCGCAACGGAAGGAAACGGATGAAAAAACAATACACAGACATCGCCAGGCACGCCATCGAACTCGCCAAGGGGGCTTCCCGCAGGAACCATCAGAACTACATCGGTTCGGAACACCTCCTGCAGGGGCTCATCGAAGAGAAGAGAGGCGTCGCTGCGCAGATCCTTGCAGACAACCAGATCACGGTGCAGAGACTGACGGATATGATCCGCCAGCTGGCCATCGAATCGGGCAATCTTGCCCTGCTGGATCACGAGGGCTTTTCGCCCAGGTGCCAGAAGATCATGAATCTTGCCGCTGTCCAGGCGGAGAAATACCACTCCGAGAAGATCGGCACGGAGCATCTGCTCCTCGCCATCATCGCGGAGGGGCAGAGCGTTGCCTGCAAACTGATCGACGCCATGGGCGTGCATCCCGCCAAGATGTACTATGAGATCCTGGCGGCGATCGGCGAGGACCCCGCCGCTCACAGGGAGGATCTGGCCGGAAGCGAGGAGCAGCAGGGGATCCTCCAGCAGTTCAGCCGAGACCTCACTGCCATGGCAGCGGAGGGCAGGCTGGATCCCGTCATCGGGAGGGAGGAGGAGATCCTGCGCCTGACCAGGATCCTCAGCCGGAGGACCAAGAACAACCCCTGTCTGGTGGGTGAACCGGGCGTAGGCAAGACGGCCATAGTGGAAGGACTGGCGGCACGGATCGTCCGCGGCCAGGTGCCCCCGACGCTCAAGGACTGCCGCCTGCTGACCCTGGATCTGTCCGGTATCGTGGCGGGGACCAAATACCGAGGCGAGTTCGAGGAGAGGATCAAGAGGATCATCTCGGAAGTGATCGCCGCCGGCAATATCATCCTGTTCGTGGATGAGGTGCACACGCTGATCGGCGCGGGCGGTGCGGAGGGCTCCATCGACGCCTCCAACATCCTCAAACCCTCCCTGGCCAGGGGAGAACTGCGCCTCATCGGCGCCACGACCATCAACGAGTACCGCCGCTATATCGAGAAGGACGCCGCCCTGGAGCGCAGGTTCCAGCAGGTGCAGGTGGAGGAGCCCACTTCGGAGGAGACGATGCGGATCCTGGAAGGGATCGCTCACACCTATGAGGCGCACCACGGTGTCAGGATCCTTCCGGAAGCCATGAAAGTAGCCGTGGAACTCTCGGTCCGTTACATCAATGACCGCTGTCTCCCGGACAAGGCCATCGATGTCATCGACGAGGCCTGCGCGGCGGTGCGCCTGCGCTCCATGGAGAAGGACCGCGACCCGGTCCTGGCGCTGG
>CAMOJW010000110.1 GCA_946617225.1 uncultured Lachnospiraceae bacterium | reverse complement strand
GCTACATGGTGGGACGTGAACTGACCAACCAGTTCCCTCCCAAGACCAACAAAGTCGGTCCGGTCTCGCTCGAAGTGGAGGGGCTCACCGCCCAGTACAGCCTGCTGAAGGATGTATCCTTCGTGGCGCATGAGGGCGAGGTCCTCGGCCTGGCCGGTCTGGACGGAAGCGGCCGCACCGAGACGCTGGAGAACATCTTCGGCAACGCTACGAGGAAATCGGGCACCATCAAACTCCACGGCAAGGTCTGTAAAAACGCCAACCCGCGTCAGTCCATCAAGAACGGTTTTGCCCTGCTGACCGAGGAGCGCCGCGCTACCGGTATCTTCGCGATCGAGAACATCCGGGACAACACCGTGATCTCCAGCCTCGGCAAGCATATCCATTTCGGCCTTCTCAGCAGCAAGTCGATGCGTGAGGACACACAGTGGTCGATCGACGCGATGCACACCAAGACGCCTTCCCAGGAGACCAAGATCCGGTCCCTGTCCGGCGGCAATCAGCAGAAGGTCATCATCGGGCGGTGGCTCCTGACGGAACCCGAGGTGCTGCTGCTGGATGAGCCCACACGAGGCATCGATGTCGGCGCCAAATATGAGATCTACCAGCTCATCCTGGATCTCGCGAACCGCGGCAAGACCGTGCTGGTCGTATCGTCCGAGATGCCGGAACTTCTGGGGATCTGTGACAGGATCCTGGTCATGTCCGGCGGACGGCTGGCCGGGGAAGTGGATGCCCGGAACACCACGCAGGAAGAGATCATGACGCTTGCGGCGAAATACGTTTGAGGAGGATAGAAATGTCAGGAACAGGCTTCTTTAAGGACAAGATCGCGCAGTACCGGGAACTGGATGCTGCGGACCGCCGCCGCTTCTGGATCGACGGTATACTCAACAATGCCCTGTACATACTTATGGCTGCCTTCATCATCTTTACGGCAGTCGTCAACAAGAACTTTCTGAGCCCGAGCTCCATCGTCAATATCGTCACCCTGACGGCTGTCTCCCTTCCGATGGCGCTGGGTATCGGCGGCTGTATCGTTCTGACGGGTACCGACCTCTCCGCAGGCCGCGTATTCGGTCTCGCTGCCGGCATGTCTGCCGCTTTTCTGCAGAACCGCGCAGCCAGCAAGCTGATCTTTGAGCACCTTCCGGAGACGACCCTTCCGTGGATCCTGCTGGTCCTCGTGATGGTGATGCTGGCGGGCGCCGTGGTCGGCGTGGTCAACGGTTTCTTCGTTGCGAAGTTCAGCCTGCACCCGTTCATCGTTACGCTGGCGACACAGCTGATCACCTACGGTGTCATCCTGATGTTCTTCCAGACCAACGGCAACGGCGGCGGCCCTATCTCCAACGTGGCGCAGCTGTTCAAAGATTCCGTCGCGGGACCGGCCATCAAGATCGGAAGCAAGAACATTTCCATCCCGTGGTACGTGATCTTTGCGCTCCTTCTGGTCATCCTGATGTGGGTGATCTGGAACAAGACCCGCTTCGGCAAGAACATGTTCGCTGTCGGCTCCAACGCGGAAGCCGCACGCGTTTCCGGCGTCAACGTCTTCCTGACCACCGTGCTCGTCCACACACTGGCAGGCGCGATGTACGGATTTGCCGGTTTCGTGGAAGCGGCCCGTCTCGGCTCCGTCACGGCGGCGACCGGCCTGAACAATGAGTGCGACGCCATCGCGGCGTGCGTCATCGGTGGCGTCTCCTTCGTCGGTGGTACCGGTAATGTCGGCGGTATCGTGGTCGGCGTGTTCGTCCTGAGGATCATCTTCGTGGCCCTGAACATGCTGGGCATCAACCCCAACCTTCAGTACATCATCAAGGGTGCTATCATCCTGGCGGCCTGCTCGCTGGATATGAGAAAGTACCTCGTGAAGAAGTAAATCGTGAAGCAGTAATAGATAAAAGACCGCACCGGGGGGGTGTCGCAAATGCGACACCCCTTTGTGATCTCTGGCTGGATCTTCTGCGTATACTTTTAAAGATAGATCGCACAGCCGAATCCCATCACCGCTGATGGTATCGTCCTGCAGCGCAGGCAGGTTCCACTCGCGGTGTTTTACTAAGATTTTTCTCTTGTTCAGGAGAGGGACCGCGACTGAACTCGTCGCCCGGTCCTATGACCGGGCGACTCATACACAGATCGCTTTCGGGCGGCAGGAACTGCCGCCCTCACCCTCTCCTTCACTTCGACAAAAATCAAGTAAAAACATCCGCTCACTCCAAAGCCATGCGCTGCAGGACGATCCATCCACTCATTGGTAATGACCGCCACATCAGTACTTGTCACAGCCCCTTCCACAACCATCAAAACGCCAGATTTTCGTACTTCTGGCCGATCCGCCGTTTAAGAGGTCATGGAGACCCTTCCAACGCCAACATACCGGCGGATTTCCATATATCTGAAAGATCCGCCGGTTAAGTGGTCATGGAGGCCCTTCCATCGCCATCAAACCGGCGGATTTCCATATATCTGGCCGATCCGCCGGTTGAGAGGTCATGGAGGCCTTTCCAACGCCATCACAACGGCGGCTTTCCATATATCTGAGAGATCCGCCGGTTAAGAGGTCATGGAGACCCTTCCATCGCCATCATACTGGCGGACCTCTGAATTCCTTCAAGCCTGCCCCGGAAGATGGTCAACAAGATACCCACCTTTAGTATATTTCACTGAGCTGTTTCTAGAATAGTAGTTATGTCAATCTGTTTCATGCCCTCTCCCGATGTTGTACACCCTCCTGCCATGTGGTAAAATGGCCTATAGGAACGGTCCAATACACATGAACAAACTTGTCTGAACCGACCGGCGGCGATATAACAACAGGGGGAATGCGTCATGCCATCAGAACGCTATTCGGGGATCTACAATGATCTGAAAGAGAAGATCGAGAACGGTGTCTACAAGCCGCAGACATTTCTGCCGTCGGAAACGGTCCTGAGCACGAGATTTCAGTGCTCCCGGGGGACGGTCCGCAGGGCGATCGCCATGCTCGCGGAGGACAGTTACGTCCAGAGCATCCACGGCAAGGGCGTGGTGGTGATCTACCGGGAACCGCCCGCCAACCGGTTCGCTTTCGGGGAGATCGAGACCATGCGGGAGGCTTTTGCCCGCAACGGCCGCGACTATCGGACGCAGGTCCTGGAGTTCTCCACCCTGACCGTGAACAGGAGGCTGGCCCGCAAGACCGGTTTTGCGGAGGGAGAGGAGGTCTACTTCATCCAGCGGCTGCGCCTGCTGGACGGAGAGCCGGTCATCCTCGACAACAATTTCTTCCTGACCAGGATCATTCCCGGGCTGACGCCGGAGATCGCGGAGCGCTCGGTGTACGACTATCTGGAGAAGGAACTGGGGGACACGATCGTCACGACCAAGAGGATCCTCACGGTGGAAGAGCCGACGGAGATGGACGAGAAGGTCATGGATCTGTCAGACTGCCATGCGATGGCCGTCGTCACATCGGAGACTTACAACGCGGAAGGGGAGATGTTCGAGTACACCCAGTCCCGGCACAAACCGAAATATTTTTCCTTCTATACCGTCGCGCGGAGGAAGCGCCTGAACGGCACGGACAAAACTTCATAAACAGACTGCATCGGGAACAGCAGCATCGTTTTTTTGTACAGTCATCAGAGAGGGAGACCCGGCAGGGCCTCCCTCTTTTTCTCTTTGGAGGAGAGGTGGTCAGAAAAACAGATAGAGAAATACAAAAAAGCGGAAACTGAAATCGATATCATGTATTGACGAACACGTTTGAACGTGTTAGGTTGAATGAGTAAGGAATACACAGGCTCTTTCCCGCTGTCCGAAAGGGGGATCCAAATGGGAAAATTTCAGGATGATGCAACAAAATTGCTCGAATACGTAGGCGGCAAGTCAAATGTCGCCGCGATCACGCACTGCGTCACGAGAATGCGGTTCGTGCTGAATGATCCGGCCAAGGCGGATGTGGCCAAGATCGAGAAACTCTCTTCCGTGAAGGGTACTTTCACCCAGGCAGGCCAGTTCCAGGTCATCATCGGCAACCAGGTCGCGGATTTCTACGATGATTTCGTGGCTGTCTCCGGCATTTCCGGTATCTCCAAGGCCGAGCTGAAATCGCAGGCCAAACAGAACCAGACGTTCCTGCAGAGACTCATGAGCGACCTCGCTGAGATCTTTGCACCTCTGATCCCGGCGATCATCACCGGCGGTCTTATCCTCGGTTTCCGTAACGTGATCGACTCCATGTACATCCTGGAGAACGGCACTAAGACCGTCTGCGACGTGTTCCCGTTCTGGGCTACAGTCGACAACTTCCTCTGGCTCCTCGGTGAGGCCATCTTCCACATGCTGCCTGTCGGCATCTGCTGGTCCGTGGTGAGGAAAAAAGGCACGACCGAGATCCTGGGCATCATCCTGGGTCTGACACTGGTCTCCGGACAGCTCCTCAACGCTTATGCGGTGCCTTCCGCGACTGCGGAGACCTGGGCCAGCTATACCTGGGACTTCGGGTTCGCGCAGGTGCACAAGATCGGTTATCAGGCGCAGGTCATCCCGGCGATCCTCGCAGCCTTTGCCCTGGTATATCTTGAGAAGTTCTTCAAGAAGATCGTCCCTCAGGTCCTGCAGATGATCCTCGTCCCGTTCTGCTCCCTGCTGCTGGCTGTCATGGCGGCCCACTTCGTGCTCGGCCCTGTCGGCTGGTTCCTGGGCGACATCGTCGCCAGGATCGTTCTCGCCGGTATCACGGGCCCTGTGAAAGCCCTGTTCGGCGCGATCTTCGGATTCGTCTACGCGCCGCTCGTCATCACCGGTCTGCACCACATGACCAACGCCATCGACATGCAGCTGATCCAGGCGACCGGCGGAACGATGCTGTGGCCTATGATCGCACTCTCCAATATCGCACAGGGCAGTGCCGTTCTCGGCATGATCCGTCTGCAGAAGAAGAACGCGGCGAGACAGGAAGTCAACATCCCCGCCTGCATCTCCTGCTACCTGGGCGTCACAGAGCCGGCCATCTTCGGTGTCAACATGAAGTATAACTTCCCCTTCCTCTGCGGCATGACCGGCAGTGCCATCGCAGGCTGCCTGTCCGTCCTGATGGGCTGCACGGCCAACGCGATCGGCGTCGGCGGACTCCCGGGCATCCTCTCCATGCAGGCACCGAGCTGGGCCAAATACGCATTTTGCATGCTGCTCGCAATTGTGATACCTTTTGTATTGACCATGGTCATCGGCAAGAGAAAAGGGACAGACGTGGACGCAGAGCGTGAAGCGCTCGAAGCGGAAGCAGAAGAGGAAGCAGCTGCAGCAGTCGAAGCCGTGAAGGCGGCCAATGCCGGCAAGCCCGTTGACCTCGTGGCTTTCCTTTCCGGCAAGACTGTCAACATCGAGAAGGTCCCGGATCAGGTCTTTGCTTCCAAGGCTCTCGGCGACGGCATGGCTATCGATCCCACGGATGACACGCTGGTGGCACCTGCTGACGGTACGGTCTCAGTGACCATGGATGACAGCAATCACGCTGTGGGCCTGGCCCTGGACAACGGCGTGGAGATCCTCCTGCACATCGGCCTGGACACCGTGGGCATGAACGGCGACGGATTCGAGTGCTTCGTGAAGATGGGCGAGCATGTGAAGGCAGGACAGAAGCTGATCAAGTTTGACCCCGCGAAGATCAAAGCTGCGGGCCATCCGCTGGTGACTATGCTCGTGATCACGGATGACGGCGGCATGTCCGAATTCAAGTTCACAGAAGGAACGGACGTGAAGGCAGGCAAGGATACGATCGCAGCGATCCGCTGAGAAAAGGAGGGGAGATGCACACATTCCACAGCAGCACAGTCTATCAGATCTATATCAAATCATTCTGTGACAGTGACGGCGACGGTATCGGTGATCTGAACGGTATCAGCAGCAAGCTCCCCTACGTGAGAAGTCTGGGGGTGGACTATATCTGGATCACCCCCTTCTTTCCCTCGCCCATGAATGACAATGGGTACGACATTTCCGACTACTGCGCGGTCAACCCGATGTTTGGCACGATGGAGGACTGCGAGGCGCTGATCCGGGAAGCGCGGGAGCAGGGGATCGGTCTGATGTTCGACATGGTCTTCAACCATACGTCCACAGAACACAGATGGTTTCAGAAGGCGCTGACCGGCGACCCGGAATACATGGATTATTACATTTTCCGCGACCCGGTGGACGGACATGCACCTACCAACTGGGAATCCAAATTCGGGGGCAATGCCTGGGAATATGTGCCGCATCTCGGCAAGTACTATCTGCATCTGTTCGATGTCACCCAGGCCGACCTGAACTGGGAGAATCCTAAGGTCAGGGAAGAACTGAAGAATGTCATCCGTTTCTGGAAAGGAAAGGGCGTCTCCGGTTTCCGTTTCGACGTCGTCAACCTGATCTCCAAACCGCCGGTCTTCGAAGATGACTTTGAGGGCGACGGGCGGAGAATGTATACGGACGGTCCGCGGGTCCACGAGTTCCTGCAGGAGCTCGTGGCGGACACCGGGATCGGCAATATGGTGACAGTGGGCGAGATGTCCTCGACCACACTGGCCAACTGCATCCGATACACACGGCCCGCGGATCGCGAGCTCAGCATGGCTTTCAGCTTCCATCACCTGAAGGTGGACTATGCCGGCGGCGACAAGTGGGCACTGAAGGCTCCGGACCTTGTGCAGCTCGGGGAGATCTTCCGCACCTGGCAGGAAGGCATGCAGGAGGGCGGCGGCTGGAACGCGGTCTTCTGGTGCAACCATGACCAGCCACGCAGCGTCTCCCGCTTCGGAGACGACAGCAGGTACTGGAAGGAATCGGCCAAGATGCTCGCGATGCTGATCCACATGATGCGGGGCACACCTTACATCTACCAGGGCGATGAGCTGGGGATCACGGACCCGGGCTATAAGAGCATCGAAGAGTACAGAGATGTGGAAAGTCTGAACTATTACAGGATCCTGCTGGAGAGAGGACTTTCAGAGAAGGATGCATTTGAGGTGATCTCGCGTCGTTCCCGCGACAACGGCCGCACGCCGATGCAGTGGGACGGCACGGACACCGCAGGTTTTACCACGGGGGAGCCCTGGATCGGGATCCCCGCCAACCACACATATATCAACGCGGAGGCGGAGGAAAAGGATCCGGATTCCATCCTGAATTTCTACAGGACTCTGACATCCCTTCGCAAAGAGTTCGCAGTGATCGCGGAGGGAGACATCCGCTTCCTGACAGCCGGAACGGGCGGCGTGTTCGCCTACGAGCGGTCGCTGAACGGCCAGATCCTGACTGTCGTGTGCAACATGACGGCCGGAGAAGTGCCCTGTGCGCCCGGTCTGCGCACAGGATATTGCCTGCTGTCGAACTACACGGAAGCGGGAGGAGACGACAGTGTCCTCCGCCCTTACGAAGCAGCGGCTTATCTGAGAAACGAATGAACCGACATTGGCCGGTCTGAATAACATACGAAGATAGGGCGCTTCTACAGCTTTGCCGACAAGGAGATCTCCGAGCGGCGGACCGGCGCAGGCTGCTGATTCACTCCTCCCGGATCCTGTCCGCGTAGCGGGAGAAGCGATAATCCGTCCGGTATGCGGAGAGAGAACCTTTCGGAACATACAGCAGGGCGTCGCAGCCGTCCGCGACCAGTTTCTCAAGCTGGTCTGACGCGCG
>CAMOJW010000109.1 GCA_946617225.1 uncultured Lachnospiraceae bacterium | reverse complement strand
ACCATCACGAAAAGGACATAACTCCTGTTATGTATCGACTTGATTACCGTATTCCGGGGCAGCTGTCAAGGACGCCTCCGGCGAGGTTCACCGGTTCCTTGACAGCTGCCCCGGAAGATGGTCAACATGGCATTATTCTCTAAAAAACGGAATCGCCGCGGTTCAAATACGACGATCCCGTTTCATTTCTATAGCGACATCTCTATAGGAACTAACTGTTTCCGCCTCGAGGGCACTTTCCTCACCCGAACAGGCTTCTCAGCTCCTCGTCGTCCAGGACGGAGCGGCCGGCAGCGAGCAGGCAGGCCTCCGCTTTCTGCGTGTCGTCCACGCGCATGACGACGCAGGCCGCTGCGGGCAGGTTTGCGGTGAAGGCGTAGACATATTCGATATTGATCCTGGCTGCGCTGAGGATCTTCAGGATCTCGTCGAGAGCGCCGGCGCGGTCATCCATTCGAAGGGCGACTACGGGCGTCCTGGCAGCGATAGCGATATCGTCCAGAGCGGCCACTGTCGCGTCGATGTCGGAAACGATGAGCCGCAGGATGCCAAAATCTCTTGTGTCCGCCAGCGAGAGAGCCCGGATATTGATACCGGCCCCGGAGATCCTGCTCACAGCACCCGAAAGTGCACCGGGTTCATTGGGCAGGAAAATAGATAATTGTGTGATGGCCATGGCTGTTTCCTCCTAAATAATATCAGGGTGCCGTGATCGCAGCGATCGTACCGCAGCGATCGCACCGCTATGATCAACGGTCATGATCGTACCGCAGCGATCGAACTGCTGCGATCAGGCTGCTTCTCTCACACGTTGTCATGGAGCTTGCGCTTGTCGATGACGCGGACGGCTTTGCCCTCCGAGCGGGCGATGGATTTGGGCGGCACCAGGTGGATCTTGGGACCGATGCCGAGCATGGAGCGCATGGCGGCGTTGAGATCTTTCTCCCTGGCCTGGATGTCGGCGATCCTGTCGGAGAACTGCTCTGGGCTGAACTCCACATAGACGTC
Source organism: uncultured Lachnospiraceae bacterium (assembly GCA_946617225.1). Classification (GTDB taxonomy): domain Bacteria; phylum Bacillota; class Clostridia; order Lachnospirales; family Lachnospiraceae; genus CAG-791. The sequence continues at coordinate 6,719 of CAMOJW010000109.1, read as the reverse complement.
GAAGGTGTCGGTGTTGTTGGCTCGATCCACCACGATCTGGTAGTTGGGCGTGTAGCCCTCTTTCAGGAGAACGGCCTCGATCTGGCTCGGGAACACGTTGACGCCGCGGATGATCATCATGTCGTCGCTGCGGCCCATCGGTTTGGTCATCTTGACGTGGGTGCGGCCGCAGGAGCATTTCTTCCTGGAGAGGATGCAGATGTCCTTGGTGCGATAGCGCAGGAGCGGGAACCCCTCCTTGTCCAGGGAGGTGAAGACCAGCTCGCCCTTGCTGCCGTCGGGCAGCACTTCACCGGTCTTGGGATCGATGATCTCGGCGTAGAAGTGATCCTCGTTGATGTGCATCCCGGTCTGCTCCTCGCACTCGAAGGCGACGCCGGGGCCGGAGGTCTCGGTGAGGCCGTAGATATCGTAGGCCTTGATGCCCAGGCTCTTCTCGATGCTCCTGCGCATCTCCTCGGTCCAGGGCTCAGCGCCGAAAATTCCCGCCTTCAGCTTATTGTCCTCGGGCTTGTAGCCGCGCTCCGCCAGCGACTCGCCGATGAAAGCCGCATAGGAAGGCGTGCAGCAGAGGATCGTCGCGTTCAGGTCCATCATGAACTGGATCTGCCGGTCGGTATTGCCGGAAGACATGGGCAGCGTCAGGCAGCCCACCTTGTGGGAGCCGCCGTTGAGACCGGGGCCGCCGGTGAACAGGCCGTAGCCGTAGCACACCTGCACGACGTCCTCGTTGGTGCCGCCGGCTGCCACAATGGCTCTCGCGCAGCACTCCTCCCACATGTCGATGTCCTTCTGGGTGTAGAAGGCCACCACTCTCCTGCCTGTCGTGCCGGAGGTGGACTGGATGCGCACGCAGTTCTTCAGGTCCGTGCCCAGCAGCCCGTAGGGATAGGCGATGCGGAGATCTTCTTTGGAAAGGAAGGGGAGTTTTTTAATATCGTCCACGCCGTGGATGTCTTCCGGCTTCACGCCTTTCTCATCCATCAGGTTCCGATAGTAGGCCACATTGTCATAGACGTATCTGACCTGTTTTACGATCTTCTCGTTCTGAATGGCAAGGATCTCCTCCCGCGATGCTGTCTCGATCTCCTTCTGATAGTAGTTTTTCATGGTCTCTCCTGTTCTGACTGGATGCAGGTCTCTTCTGCCGCCCGATCAATCGATCACCGGCAGCTGGGAGATGCTCTTCTGCAGGTCTGCGTCGCTGGGCACATAATCCGTCATCTCGCCGTTGTGGAACTTCTCATAAGCCACCAGGTCGAAATAACCGGTACCGGTGAGGCCGAAGACGATGTTTTTCTCCTCACCTGTCTCCTTGCATTTCAGGGCCTCATCGATGGCCACCTTGATGGCGTGGGAGCTTTCCGGCGCGGGCAGGATGCCTTCCACTCTGGCAAAACGCTCCGCCGCCTCGAACACGGAAGTCTGTTCCACGGAGACCGCCTCCATCAGCCCGTCATCATAGAGCTGGGACAGCACGGAGCTCATGCCGTGATACCGGAGGCCGCCTGCATGGTTGGGCGAAGGGATAAAACCGGACCCCAGCGTATACATCTTGGCCAGCGGGCAGACCATGCCGGTGTCGCAGAAATCGTAGGCATACACGCCGCGGGTGAGGCTGGGGCAGGAGGCCGGTTCCACGGCGATGATCCTGGCATCCAGCTTACCGTTGATCTTGTCCCTCATGAAGGGGGCGATCAGGCCGCCCAGGTTGGAGCCGCCGCCGGCGCAGCCGATGATGATGTCCGGAACGATGTCGTATTTGGCCAGGGCCGCCTCTGTCTCCAGACCGATGACGCTCTGGTGCAGCAGGACCTGGTTCAGGACGCTGCCCAGCACGTAACGGTAGCCGGGTGTGGAGACCGCAGCTTCCACCGCCTCGGAGATGGCGCAGCCGAGGGAACCCGTGGTGCCGGGATGATCCGCCAGGATCTTGCGGCCGATCTGGGTCGTCTCAGAGGGCGAAGGTGTCACATCCGCGCCGTAGACCCTCATGACCTCGCGGCGGAAAGGCTTCTGCTCGTAGGAGACTTTGACCATGTAGACCTTGCAGTCCAGGCCGAAATAGGAACAGGCCATGGAGAGGGCCGTGCCCCACTGTCCCGCACCCGTCTCGGTGGTGACGCCCTTCAGACCCTGCTTTTTGGCGTAATAGGCCTGTGCGATGGCGGAGTTCAGCTTGTGGGAGCCGCTGGTGTTGTTGCCTTCGAACTTATAATAAATATGCGCGGGGGTGTCCAGAGCCTCCTCCAGGCAGTACGCTCTCACCAGGGGCGAGGGACGGTACATCCGGTAAAAGTCGCGGATCTCCTGCGGGATCTCGAAATACTCGGTATCGTTGTCCAGTTCCTGGGCGATCAGCTCCTTGCAGAACACCGGCTCCAGCTCCTCCGCCTGCATCGGCTGATGCGTACCGGGGTTCAGAAGCGGTGCAGGCTTGTTCTTCATCGCGTGGCGGATGTTGTACCAGGCCTTGGGCATCTCGCTCTCTTCGAGATAGATCTTGTACGGGATCTTCGGGGATGTGCTGCTCATGTTTGGATCCTTTCTCCTTATTCAGGGCACGTAAACTACAAGTTCCCTTCTATCACATAAAAAAGGTGAGGCACCGGTCGAAGTGCCTCACCTCTGTGTGATCTCAGCTTGTCCGCCATCACATCTTCAGCATAGCAAACCGACCTTACTGTCAGTGCCAGTAAAGCTGAAGAAGCGCCAAAAGTTGTCGTTGCGGCTCTGTCTCATCGTTTCAGATTCTCCTGAGAGGTATGTTTGAACATATTGCATAAAACGTGTATATTTATGCGCTTTTTGTTGTTACTCAATCTAGCACCGCCACTCTCTCATGTCAACTGATTTTTTCAATTATTCTGCTCCTCGGCTGTCGCGAAAAACTTTTTAAAAAACATCTTGCTTTGTTCCGCCATTTATGATACATTAACTTATGCGTCAGACAACGCACATGGCTCGTTGGTCAAGGGGTTAAGACGCCGCCCTCTCACGGCGGAAACAGCGGTTCGATTCCGCTACGAGCTGTTGACTGTTTTTACAGCCCAACCCACAAAAAAGCGCTGCATTACATGCGGCGCTTTTTTGTGTGGTTTTTTGCCCTTTTTATACTGTAAGAGCAGTCTCCCCTTGCTGCCGTCCCCACAGTGAGGGGATGTGATACTCCTCTGCAGTCACGTCAGCTGTGAAGATACCCGAGTGCAGGGACTGTTATTTCTTTCATCGGGCCATTCTTTGTTTAATGTGTGGATGGATCGTCCTGCAGAGCATGGCTTTGGAATGAGCGGATGTTTTACTTGATTTTTGTCGCAGTGAAGGAGAGGGTGAGGGCGGCAGCTCCTGCTGCCCGAAAGCGATCTGTGTATGAGGCGCCTGGTCATCAGACCGGGCGCCGAGTTTGCGCGAAGCAATGAGCCATGCGCTCCTTCCTGTGAATACGGGGCAAGAGCTTGCTCAATGAAACGTATTCACAGGAAGGAGCATACGGCGAATGCCGTGACAGTTCGAGAACATGTTCTCGAACTGTCAGCATGGCTCATAATAAACGATCAGTAGATGCGCGATCCCTCTCCTGAACAAGAGAAAAATCTTAGTAAAACACCGCGAGTGGAACCCGCCTGCTCTGCAGGATGATACCATCGCTTAAATTAAATCAAAAAGACTAATTTGGTTACTCTCAGGCAGCTCTCCCAATATCCCCAGCTCTTTCATCTTCTCAATGACCGTCTTGGACACCTTGGACCGGTTCCACAGGTCCTCCCTGGACAGGAAAGGGCCCGCTTTGGCCGCTTCCGCCAGGGCGTCCGCCGCCTTCTCGCCCATGCCGTCGATGCTGGTGAAGGAAGGCATGATCTTCCCGTCGATGATCTTGAAATTGCGGGCACCCGCCCTGTAGATATCGATGGGCATGAATTCGATGCCGCGCGCGTACATCTCGCGCACGATCTGCATGTCGTCGAGGGTGTCCTCGTCTTTTTTAGTGGGCTTGTCCTTTTTCTTCAGTTCCTCCATGTTCCTGGCCAGGGCCGCGGGGCCGCCGCACATCAGCTCATAGGAGAAAGCCGAGGCGCGGATGCTGTAGTAGGCCGCATAGTAGGCCAGCGGATGGTAGACCTTGCAGTAGGCGATGCGCAGGGCCATCATGACGTAGGCCGCCGCGTGAGCCTTGGGGAACATGTATTTGATCTTCAGACAGGAGTCGATGTACCAGTCCGGAACGCCAGCTTCGATCATGGCTTCCTTCATGTCGTCTTTGAGGCCTTTGCCCTTGCGGACGGATTCCATGATCTTGAAGGAGAGCGACTTGTCCATGCCCATACCGATCAGGTAGGACATGATGTCGTCACGGGTACAGATCGCCGTGGACAGCGTGGCGGTCCCCTCCTGGATCAGGGTCTGGGCGTTGCCCAGCCACACGTCGGTGCCGTGGGACAGACCGGAGATCCGGACCAGCTCCGACATGGTCGTCGGGCGGGTGTCCATCAGCATGCCGATGACGAATTTGGTGCCGAATTCGGGGATGCCCAGGGACCCCACCTGGATGCCACCGTTCTGCTCCGGCGTGATGCCCAGGGCCTCCGTGGAGCGGAACAGGCTCATGACCTTGGGGTCGTCCAGGGGGATCTGCACGGGATCCAGTCCCGTCAGGTCCTGCAGCATGCGGATCATGGTGGGATCGTCGTGTCCCAGGATATCCAGTTTCAGCAGGTTGTGGTCGATGGAATGGTAGTCAAAATGCGTCGTGATGATGTCCGTCGTCATGTCGTTGGCGGGGTGCTGCACCGGGGTGAAGGTGTTGATGTCCTCCCCGATGGGCAGCACGACGATGCCGCCGGGATGCTGGCCGGTGCTCCGGCGCACGCCCAGACAGCCGTTCTTGAGGCGGTCGATCTCACAGGTCCTCTTTACTTCTCCCCTGTCCTCGAAATAATGCAGTGCAAACGCGTAGGCTGTCTTGTCCGCGAGCGTGCCGATGGTACCGGCTTTGAAAGTCTGCTCGTGGCCAAAGATGACCTTCGTATAGGCGTGCGCCTTGGACTGATACTCGCCCGAGAAGTTCAGGTCGATATCCGGTTCCTTGTCCCCCTTGAATCCCAGGAACGTCTCGAACGGGATGTCAAAGCCGTCCTTGTGGAGCGGCCTGCCGCACCGCGGGCACATCCTGGCGGGCATGTCTATGCCGCTCTTGCCGGCGTAGCTGCGCACTTCCGGTGAGTCAAAATCGCTGTAGAAACACTCCGTGCAGTAGTAGTGCGGAGGCAGCGGGTTGACCTCCGTGATGCCCGACATGGTCGCAACGAAAGAGGACCCGACGGATCCCCGCGAACCCACCAGATAGCCGTCTTCGACGGATTTCCACACCAGCTTCTGGGCGATGATGTACATGACGGAGTAGCCGTTTTTGATGATGGAATTCAGTTCCCTCTCCAGACGCTCCTCCACCACTGACGGCAGGGGATCGCCGTACATGGAGTGGGCCTTGTCGTAGCAGATCTGGCGCAGCTGCTCGTCGCTGTTGGGGATGACGGGCGGGCACTTGTCCGGCCGCACGGGGGAGATGGCGTCCACCATGTCGGCGATCTTCTGCGTGTTGGTGATGACCACTTCCCTGGCCTTCTGGGCGCCCAGGTAGGCAAATTCGTCCAGCATCTCGTCCGTAGTTCGGAAATACAGCGGAGCGGGGTCCTCCTCGGCCATGCCCATGCCGGCCTGGATGATGCTGCGGTAGATCTCGTCCTCGGGATCCATGAAGTGCACGTCTCCTGTGGCCACGACGGGCTTGCCCAGGCGTTCTCCCAGCTCCACGATCCTGCGGTTGAGCTCCAGCAGGTCCTCCTCCGTGCGGATCTGCGGGTACTTGTCCTGCATCTTGGGGGACTCCAGCAGGAACCGGTTGTTGTCCCGCGGCTGGATCTCCAGATAGTCGTAGAAGGAGGCGATCTGGGACAGCACCTCCTCTGAGCGGTCCTCCAGGAGGGCCTCGAAGAGCTCGCCCATGACGCATGCGCTGCCCACCAGGATCCCTTCCCGGTGCTTCATGAGCAGGCTCTTGGGGATCCTGGGCTTTTTGAAGAAATATTTCAGGTGAGAATCGCTCACCATCCTGTACAGGTTGTGACGGCCTACGCTGTTTTTGGCCAGCAGGATGCAGTGGTGCGTGCGGAGCCTCTTCATCAGATCGATGTTGTCGTCTCCCAGGGCATTCGCTGCCCCGAAGGTCTCCGCGCCGGCCTGCTGAAGGAGCGGCATCTCCTTCAGGAAGATCCTGGCCGTGCAGTCCGCGTCGTCCACGGCGCGGTGGTGGTGGCCGAGTTCCACTTTGAGGACTTTGGCGACAGCGTCCAGGGTGTAGCGGGCGTGGCCGGGCAGCAGCACGCGGGCCAGTCCCATGGTGTCGACGGTGGCAAAATCGGCCTGCAGCCCCAGCATGCGCGCCTTGGCCCTGACAAAACCGATATCAAAAGCCACGTTGTGGCCCACGAGGACGGTGCCCGCCGCGAACTCCAGGAAGCGGGGCAGCACGTTCTCCACCGGCTCCGCGCCGATGACCATGTCATCGGTGATGCTGGTCAGCTGCGTGATCCGATAGGGGATAGGCATTTTGGGATTCACGAACTCGGAGAACCGCTCCGTCACCTCCCCGTTCACGATCTTGACGGCTCCGATCTCGATGACCCTGTCATTCTCGGGGGAGAAGCCGGTGGTCTCCAGGT
>CAMOJW010000108.1 GCA_946617225.1 uncultured Lachnospiraceae bacterium | reverse complement strand
GTGTGGATCGATCCGGACATGCGGCGCTACGCGGTGCCGCTGCAGATGAGCACCTCCCAGGGAGGCTACGGCGTGCTGCCCACGGGCAGCCGGCTGCCGATCGGAGAGGGGAGGATATTGCGGGCTTTCACGTATTGGGAGCGGGTCGACGACATCGATCTGTCCGTGATCGGGATCACCGAAGATGGGCGACAGATCGAATTCTCCTGGCGGACGATGGCGCTGAACCCGGTCGGTCCGATCACTTATTCCGGGGACCAGACGTCCGGGTACAATGGGGGGTCGGAGTTTTTTGACATCGACCTGGAGAAGTTCCGAAAGAAATATCCCCCGGTCCGGTACCTGGTGCTGTGCGACAATGTCTACTCGGACAAAAAGTTCAGCAGCTGTTTCTGCAAAGCCGGCTACATGCTCCGCGAGCGGAAGGGCTCGGGGCAGGTGTTCGAGCCCAAGACGGTCCGGAGCTCCTTCCTGATCGACTGCGACGGCCGTTTCGCGTATCTGTTCGGGATCGACCTGGAGACGCGCGAGTTCGTCTGGCTGAATATCGCGAGGAGCGGAGACGTGGCTGTGGCGGGGACGACGCCTTTTGGCTTCCTGACGCAGTATTTCCACATGACGGAGGTCTGCAGCCAGTACGACCTGTTCGGGATGATGGCGAGCGAGATCGCCGCCGCGCAGGAGGAGGCGGAGGTGATCGTCACGGACAAGGAGGGGCAGTATCCCGAGGGAGCGGAAGTGATCAGGGAGTACGACTTCGAGAGGGTCATCTCACTGATGAATGCCGACGGGCCGAAAGGCCACTGACTCGCTGTGAGCTCATCGGCGGCCCGCGCGGCTGCCGGCACGTTTGATATAAGGTAAAAACATGAAATTCTTACATCTTTCCGACCTGCACATCGGGCTGAAACTGATCAACCGGGACCTGCAGGAGGACCAGGAGTACATCCTGCGGCAGATCGCGGGGATCGCCGGCGCGGAGCAGCCGGACGCGGTAGTGATCGCGGGCGATATCTATGACAAGGCGGTGCCGTCGGCGGAGGCGGTGACGGTCTTTGACGACTTCGTGCGGCAGCTGCGGGAGCAGGCGCCGGGAGCGGAGATCATGATGATCAGCGGCAACCACGACAGCCCGTCGCGTGTGAATGTCTTCCGGAGCGTGCTGCGGGGGCAGAAGATCCACATGATCGGCCTCCCGCCCATGGATCCGGAGGAGCACATCGAGCAGGTGACGCTCGCGGACGCGTACGGCCAGGTGCATTTCTACCTGCTGCCCTTCGTGAAGCCGTCGATGGTCAAACCGATCGTCGGCACGGACGAAAAAGGCAACAACCTCAGCTACGACGAGTCCCTGCGCCGGCTCCTGGCCAGGGAAGAGATCGACACGAGCGCCCGCAATGTCCTGGTGAGCCACCAGTTCTACCTGCCGGTCGGCGTGACGGCCGAGGAGATCGACAAGGAGCGGACGGACTCAGAGATCCGGACGGTGGGCAACATCGACCAGGTGCGGGCGGATGTGCTGGCGCCTTTTGACTACGCTGCGCTGGGACACATCCACAGGCCCATGAAGGTGGGCAGTGAGGAATATCGCTACTGCGGGACACCGCTTGCCTGCAGTGTCAGCGAGGCCGGGCAGCAGAAAGGCGTGATCCGCGTGGAGCTGGGCGCCAAAGGCGACGTTCGCACCACCGTGATCCCCCTGACCCCTCTCCGCGAGGTGCGGATCGTCCGCGGGAGCCTCGAGGAGGTCCTGCAGCAGGGCTGCGGCGACTATGTGCGGGTGGAACTGACTGACAAGGTGGACCTGGACGTGATCGACATGCAGGACCGGCTGCGGAACGCTTTTCCCTATCTCCTGGAGATCCGTCGGACCGCTGCGGAGACGCAGCTGCGCGGGATGAGCGCCAGGCAGGCGGCGGAGATGGATCCGCTGCAGCTGTGCGAGGCTTTTCTCGGGGAGACCGGGGACGAGGAGCGGGAGATCCTGACCGATGTGATCAACGCGGTACGAGGCGGGTGAGCGCGCCCGCAGGAGCGGAGAAGGCACCGGGATGCGCAGAACATCGTGAGGGAGCAGAGTACAGATAGATGAAACCACTTCAATTGACTATGCAGGCCTTCGGTTCCTACGGGAATGCGACGGTCATCGATTTTACGAAGCCGGACCAGAACCTGTTTCTGATCACGGGCGATACGGGGGCGGGCAAGTCGACGATCTTCGATGCGATCGTTTTTGCCCTGTACGGGGAGGCGAGTTCCACCAGCAATGTCAAAAGAGGCGCCGAACTGCAGAGTCAGTTCGTTTCGCCGGAGACGGAACCGTATGTGGAGCTGATCTTTACTGAGACGGAGGGCGGAGTACCGCAGGAGTACACGGTGCGCCGTGTGCCGCAGCACGTCCGGCCGTATAAGAGGGGCAGGGCAGGTGTCGTGAGCGTCGGCGAGGGCGTCGAACTCACGCTGCCAGCGGGACAGCCTTTTGTGGGCAATATCCGGGAGACCAACGCGAGACTGGTGGAGATCGTGGGCCTCAGCAAGGCCCAGTTCGTGCAGGTGGCCATGATCGCCCAGGGCGAGTTCATGGAGCTGCTGCGGGCGGATTCCCAGGACAAAAAGGTGATCTTCCGCAAGCTCTTCGGGACAGAACTGTACGGCAGGATCACGGAGGAGCTGAAGACCCGGCGCGAGAAGGAAGACGAGCGGATCGCGGCCCTGGAGCACGGGATGATCGCGGAGGCGGGGCACGTGATCGTGCCGGAGCCGGAAGCGGGTGAACTCAGAGACCTGCAGGGAGAGATCCTGCGCGGAGGGGGGCTGTCGGCGCGGGTGCTGGAGAGTTTTGTCGCGGGGCTGGAGCAGCTCTGCGCGCACCTAGGAGAACTGCAGAAAAATGCCTCCTCCGTGTACAAAAAGGCGCGCAAGGAGCGGGACGCCCGGCGGGATGCCGTACAGGCAGCCGAGAACCTAGCCGTCCTGTACCAGCAGCTGGACGCCGCCCAGGCGCAGTTGCGGGAGTGCGAAGCGCTGGAGGAGCGCAATATAGGCAAGCAGCGGATGCGGCGGGAGATCCTGGCCTCCCACCAGATCCGCGGGGAGTACCTGCGCTGCGAAGCTGCCGAGAAGGCGGCTGCGGAGACGGAGAGCAACCTGGAGGCGCAGGAGAAGGCGCTGCCCGGGCTCGCGGCTGCCCGCGAAGAGGCTGCCGCCGCTGAGAAAAAGGCCTCAGAAACAGCCTCCGCAGAGGCCGAGGCCTGCTCGAAGATCGAGGAGAAGGTACAGAGGGCGCTGCAGACTTACCTCCAGCTGGCAGAGATGGAGCGGAAGGCGGAAACGGCCCGCAGGAAACAGACTGCCGCCCTGCAGCAGAGCAAGGAAGCGCGCACGGCACTCCAGGAGCTGGAGAAGCAGGAGAAGGAGTGGAGGACGCGCCTGGAGGCGTACCGCGATCTGGAGCGCAGACGGGCGGAGTGGACTTTTCGCAAGGGCGAAGGGGACGGCATCCGCGCGGACCTGAGCGCTGCCATGGAGGAGCGGGGGCTCCTGCAGAAGCAGTTCGAAGAGAAAAACCGACTTACCGGGGCATATGAGAAGGTCTCCGGGGAGTACGCGGCGGCCAATGAGAAGTATGAAGGCCTGCGCAGGGCGTATCTGGATGCCCAGGCGGGCCTGCTGGCAAGAGAACTCAAGCCCGGGACGCCGTGCCCGGTCTGCGGATCCACTACCCACCCGCATCCCTGCGTGCTGACGGGTGCGGCGGGAGAGATCAGCCGGGAGGCGCTGGAGAAGGCTGAGAAGGAGGCCGCGACTCTCCGGGACAGGCAGGAGCAGAGTGCCGCCGCCTCTCACGCGGCGGGAGAACTGTATAAGGAAAAAAGAGCCCACCTCTCCGACACCATGGACCGCCTGCGGGCCAGGATGTCGGCGCAGATCGGGGAGGTCCCGGCGGATGCGGAGATCAAGGCCCTGGTCCTGCGCTACAACGAATGGCTGGCTGACCTGAAGGAGCAGGACGGTGAGCTGAAGAGACAGGAGCAGGACCGCGACCAGCTGCGCCTTGCTCTGGAAGGGATCGACGGTCGCAGAGAGAAACTGCGCGCCGCGGATGAAAAGGCTTCCTCGGAGGCGACTGCCGCGGCGGAGGAGCTGGCGGGGCGTCTTTCCGCGCTGGAGCAGCTGCGCGGTGCCCTGGAGTATCCGGGGGAGGGGCAGGCGCGGCAGGAACTGAAGGCAGCCAGAGATGCCAGGGATCTGTCAGCCCGGAACGCGCAGAAAGCCGCCAAACAGCTGCAGGATGCCCTGCGCAGCGAGGAGCGGTCCAAGGCGCTGATCCGGCAGTTTACCGAGGAGCTGCCGGCCAAAAGGGACGAAAGAAACCGTCTGCGCCGGGCTTACGAGGCGGTCCTTTCCGAGCATCAGATGGCGGAAGGCGCCTGGAAGGACATAGTCCAGCGCTGGCAGCTGGCCGACGCGGAGCGCCTGCAGCAGGAGATCGACGCGTTCAGCAGACGCAAGGTCTCGGCGGAGGGCAGCCTGAAGACGGCACAGGAGGCCATCGGAGGCAGGGAGAGGCCCGCCCTGAAGCGGCTCAGCGATGAGAGGGATGCGGCAGAGCAGGCTCTGCAGGCGGCGGAGAAGCAGCATGCGGAGCTGGGCGGCGCACTTTCCGCAGACAGGACCGCTTTGGACCGCATTGCACCGGCGTATAAAGAATGGGCGCAGCACAAGGAAGCCAGACAGCGGCTGTACAGCCTCTACCTGAGTCTTGCGGGCAGGAACCGGGGCGCTCGCATGGATATCGAGACTTTTGTCCAGAGGTACTATCTGGAGAGGATCCTGGATGCCGCGAATGCGCGTTTTCTGGAGATGTCCGCGGGGCAGTTCGAGCTGCGCATGGTGGATCTGGACCGCGCGGGCGAGGGCCGGAACCGCGGTCTGGACCTGATGGTCTACTCCAATGTCACCGGCCGCGAGCGGGAGGTCCGCACCCTCTCCGGAGGCGAGTCCTTCATGGCGGCTCTGTCCCTCGCGCTGGGCATGGCGGATCAGATCCGCGAGAGCGCGGCCGATGTCAACCTGGACATCCTGTTCATCGACGAAGGCTTCGGCTCCCTGGACAACCACTCCCGCGACCAGGCCGTCAAAGTCCTCCAGCAGATGGCCGGCGGTTCCCGCCTCATCGGCATCATCTCCCATGTCACGGAGATGAAGCAGGAGATCGACGACCAGCTCATCGTGACCAAAGACGACGCCGGCAGCCATGTGAGGTGGGTGCTGAGCTGAGAGAAGAAGGCCCCGGGCGCAGGCGCCTATGCCTGCTGAGCCCGGGACGCACTGGCATTTGCGGACAGTCTCTGGTATGATGGGGGAGATGTTTTTACAGGTATTTCACAGGAGGTGCCTATGTACGCACTCGTCACCGGCGCAAGCGCCGGTATCGGCAGAGAGATCGCACTGTACCTGGCGGAGCTGGGTTATGACCTGATCCTGACAGCCAGAAACGAGGAGAAGCTGCAGGAGCTCCGGGAGGAGATCCTGGACGGGAATGACCTGTCCGGCCGGGACGTCATCGTCCTTCCGGCTGACCTGTCCATCCGGGAGGAGAGCTATCGCCTCTACCGCGAGGCGACGGAGGCGGCTGAGGCCGCCGGGGGGCGGATCGGTTTTGTGGTCAACAACGCCGGCATGGGCGTCTACGGCAAGTTCCTGGAGACCGACCTGGAAAGGGAACTGACGCTGATCGACCTGAACGTCACTTCCGTGCACATCCTCAGCAAGCTTTTCCTGCGCGACCTTGTCTCGCAGGGGAACGGCGTGCTGCTCAATGTGGGGTCGTGTGCGGGTTTTACGTCGGGACCGACTTTTTCCAGCTATTACGCGTCCAAAAACTACGTCGTGCGCCTCACCGAAGCCATCCACGAAGAGCTGCGCCGCGCCGGCAGCCTCGTCAAAGTCAGCTGCCTCTGCCCCGGCCCCGTCGACACTGCTTTCAATGACAATTCCGGCGTGAAGGTGTCGGGCAGGCAGATCACCGCCCGCCAGGCCGCCCGCGAAGGCGTCGACGGCGCCCTCGCCGGCCGGATGATCGTCATCCCCGGCCTCAAGATGAAGCTGGTGACCATCGGCTCCCACCTCCTGGGCGAGCACCTCTCCACCCGGCTGAATTATCTCATCCAGGTGAAGAAGGCGGGGAAGTGAGGCAGAAATAACGATCCGGGCAGCAACCAACATAAGCAAGTCAAAGGAGACACACATGAAGATCGCAGTGACATACGACAACGGTCAGATTTTCCAGCATTTTGGAAGGACGGAGCAGTTCAAGGTCTATACAGTGGAGGACGGCAAGGTCGTCAGCAGTGAAGTGATCGGTTCGAACGGGATCGGCCACGGCGCACTGGCGGGGCTGCTGGCGGAGCAGGACATTCAGGTGCTGATCTGCGGCGGCCTGGGCGGCGGCGCGCTGAATGCGCTGACGAATGCGGGGATCGACGTCCTGGCCGGCGCGGAAGGCGATGCCGACGCGGCGGTGGAAGCCTATCTGAGCGGTCACCTGGAGAGCACCGGTGCCAACTGCGACCACCACGGAGAAGGCCATCACTGCGGTCATCATGATCACCACGGCGAAGGTGAAAACCATGAGTGCTGCGGCCACCACGACCATGACGACGGCGAGTGCTGCGGCCATCATGGAGAAGGCGAAGAGTGCTGCGGCGGCGACGACTGCTGCGGTGAAGGTGAAGAAGGCGGATGCTGCGGCGGCGGTGGCTGCTGCGGTGCGCAGGCCAACTGGATCGAGGGCAGGAACGTCGGCAGGACGGTGCGTGTGCACTATAGAGGGACTTTCGACGACGGGACGCAGTTCGATTCTTCCTATGACAGGGGCGAGCCGCTGGAGTTCACGTGCGGTGCGGGGATGATGATCCCCGGTTTTGACAGGGCGGTCGCCGACATGGAAGTGGGCCAGATCCTGGATGCGCACCTGATGCCGGAGGAGGCCTATGGCATGCCGGATCCGGGCAGGATCTTCCGGATCAACCTGACGCAGCTGCCCGGCGCGGAGCAGCTGAACATCGGCGAGCGCGTGTATCTGAGCAGCGGGATCGGGCAGCCGCCCTTCGGGGTCACTGTCCTGGCCATGGATGACGAGACGATCACGCTGGACGCCAACCACGAGATGGCCGGCAAGGAGCTGAATTTCCGCATCGAGCTGGTGGAAGTGCTGTAAGTCTAACAGGAAGGCAGCCATAAGGAGAATGACGATGGCAGACCACAAAACAGGCCGGAACCGCATCGCGGTCCTCTTTCCGGGGATCGGCTACACATGCGACAAGCCGCTCCTGTATTACAGCGCCAAGCTGGCCGCGGAGAGAGGGTACGAGGTCGTGCGGGTGCCCTACGGCGGATTTCCGCAGAATGTGAAAGGGGACCCGGTCAAGATGTACCAGTGCTTCCTGACCGCGCGGGAGCAGGCGGAGGACCTGCTGGCGCAGGTGAGGTGGGAGGAGTACGGGGAGGTCGTTTTTTTCTCCAAGAGCGTGGGCACGACGGTGGCGGTATCCTATGCGTGTGAGCACGGGCTGCGGGTGCGGCATGTCCTCTACACGCCCCTTCTGGAGACGTTCCGGTTCCCGATGGAGGACAGCCGGGCGATCGCCTTCCACGGGACCGCGGACCCCTGGGTGGTGACGGCCGAACTGGAGCAGATCTGCGCACAAAAAGAGATCCCCCTCCACATCACGAAGAAAGCGAACCACTCCCTGGAGCGCGGCGATGTGGACAAGGACCTGAAAACACTGAGGTCTGTGATGGAAGAGGTGGAAACGTTTATCATTTAATAGCAAGAAGACCCCTTCCTCAGTTCACAAGCTCAACAGTTGATCGGTCGGAATTAAGGTCCCTGCGAGTGAACAGGGAGGGGATGAATTGCCTGCGAATGTACCTTCCCTATTTGTAAGCGTTTCACATCTTCGATGTGAGTAAGGGAAAATACAGGTAATAGAACATATGTTTGCAAACGCATGTTCTGAGTGGTATAATGAATGTATGAAGCTGCTGCTTCGTGATAATCCCTTGTATAGGGAAAATGCCGGATGGAAGGGGGCGCATACATGTACCACGTCGAATGCATTGAC
>CAMOJW010000107.1 GCA_946617225.1 uncultured Lachnospiraceae bacterium | reverse complement strand
GAGCATGGCTTTGGAATGAGCGGATGTTTTACTTGATTTTTGTCGCAGTGAAGGAAAGGGTGAGGGCGGCAGTTCCTGTCGCCCGAAAGCGATCTGTGTCTGAGGCGCCCGGTCTGATGACCGGGCGCTGAGTTCAGTCGCGATCCCTTTCCTGAACAAGAGAAAAATCTTAGTAAAACACCGCAAATGGAACCCGCCTGCTCTGCAGGATGATTCCATCACTTCAGTAAAATACCGAAAGCGTAACCTGTCTGCGCAGCAGGACGATGCATCTCTTCCGTAAATCAACTGCCGCTTCCGGTCTGTCTCAGGGACTGTCAGTGTGCTGAATAAAGTCAAAATCATCCCAATTAAAGTCAATCATGGGACTATTCTAAAAAAAAGACTTCGGGTATTATGACAGTGTCAGACGGGAGACCGAATGACATCATAATTACCCCCTAAACATTTTTACATCCCCAGAGAGCGACCGACTGTTCCCCCAAGCAGCCGGCCGTTTTCATTTGTGCGGAGCTATTTGATATTCATCACAGAACTGAATCTATTTGAGAACTCGTCATAGAGCCCGATCTGGTTGAAATACGTCATAGGACCTGATCTATTTGTGAATCTCATCACAAAATGAGATGGACAAGGCAGTGCGGTTCCTGTAAAATGAAAAATGTAAAAGTGCGTGCAGACTGGACTGCCGGCTGTTTGGGCAGTCTCCGACATAGATCGTGAACAACAGGAGAGGGCATGAAGAACGGGAAAACACTGATCGCCACAGTCGTCATGGTCGCCGTTACGGCGGTGTTCGTGCTGGCTTCGCCGATGCTGAGAGGGCCGGAACCGCTCAAGGACGCGGACAAGCTCACCCGCGAGGATATCGAATACATGCAGTATGACGCGCCGCAGGCAGCCTCGCCCGACGGCGTTGTCTCCGCACAGGAGTGGAGCGCGCTGTATCCGCAGATCGCAGCTACCATGGATATGAACAAGGACAACGAGTACCATGTGAGCTACCTGGAGGAGTCCCCCTATCTGGTCAATATCTATGAGGGGTTCGGTTTTGCCAAGGATTATGAGAGCGCGCGGGGCCACAGCTACTGTCTGGAGGACGTGGCCGCCACGGAGCGCCCGCATGCCCTGGCCAACTGTCTGACCTGCAAGACACCCAATTTCACCAAACTCGTGAACGACCAGGGACACAGCGCGTATTCCATGGACTTTGGTGAGGTCTACGCCCAGATGACCGAGAGCACCAGCTGCTACAACTGTCACGGCAACGAGGCCGGCAATGAGGGCAAACTGGTCGTGACGCACGATTATGTGACGGAAGCCCTGGGTGAGACCTACGCGGGGATCGATCCTTCGGTCCTCTCCTGCGGCCAGTGCCACATCGAGTACTATTTCGCGCCGGAGGACAAAGCGACCACCATGCCCTACCACGACGTGGCGAGCATGCATCCCACGGCGATCCTGGCGTATTATGATGAGATTGGATTTGCAGACTGGACGCAGGAGAGCACCGGGACCAGGCTGCTGAAGGCCCAGCACCCCGAGATGGAGACCTTCCTGTTGGGCAAACACGCCGCACTCGGCATGAACTGCGCGGACTGCCACATGGCCATGGAGATCGATACGGATGGTACCGTCTATCACAGCCATGACTGGGTGAGCCCCCTGGAGAATGAGACCCTGCTGGCGAACTGCGCCAAGTGTCACCAGGACCAGGATATGACGGCGTTCGTGCACAGGATCCAGGACCAGATCACCGGTCGGGAGACCGAAGTGGGCAACCAGCTGTCGGAACTCAAGGATGCACTGGCAGCGGCCGTGGCGGACGGACAGATGAGCGAGGAGGAACTCGAAGCGGTCCGGAAACTGTACCGGGAAGCTCAGTGGTACTTCGATTTCTGCTATGTGGAGAATGCCGAGGGAGCGCACAACTCCTCCCTGGCCAACGAGTGTCTGGATACTTCCGAGATGCTCATCGAGGAGGCGATGGAACTCCTGTAAACGGATTTATGACAGATTCAGAGATCGGGCGGTCCTGCGCTCTCCGGTGGAGGCGCAGGACGCTTTCATATTGAGCGGAGACGGCTCGTCGTAATGGGAGACATCGTGACGACTGTTAAAAAGACCTGGAAAATAATAAGCTCCATGGGATTTGCCATCGGCCTGCTGGTGATCCTCGCCGTATCGTGTGCCCTGGGCAGCTTCCTGCCGCAGGGGGAGACCTACGCCGCCTATGCGGAGGCTTATTCGGAGAGGACAGCCGGCTGGATCGTGGCGCTGGGACTGGATGACGTCTATCACAGCCCCTGGTTCCTGGCCATGGCAGCGTTCCTGTGCCTGAACCTGCTCGCCTGCAATCTGGTCCGCATACCGCAGATCCTGAGGCGCTTCCGGGCTGCCGGGGAGATGCCCCGCACGGCCGCGGCAGCAGAGGCAGCAGCGGATCAGCTGACGGCTGCCTGCAGGGACAGTCATCAGGCGGAGGAATGGATGCACAGTCTGGGATTCAGGAAGATCCGGACGGGCACGACGGAAGATGGCAGGGAGTGCCGCTACGGCGTCAGGGGCCGCGCAGGACTGTGGGGCGCCTGGGTCTGTCATCTGGGCGTTCTGCTGCTGATCCTGGGATTCGGTCTCGGCCAGACGATGAAACAGGAATACACTGTCTACGGACTGCCGGGGGATTCCCTGCAGGTGGGAGACACCTCCTATGTCGTCACGATCGAGGATTTCACTGTCGACCTGAGGGAAGACGACACCGTGGAACAGTACACGGCCGATATCACCGTCCGGGACGTGAGCACCGGGGAGAGCCACAGGGACACCACCAGTGTCAATTCACCGGCCCGCATGTTCGGACTGACGTTCTATCAGAATTCCACCGGCTGGGCAGCAGGGATCCGGGTGGACAAGAACGGTGAGCTCCTGCAGGATGAGAATGTCTGTGCCGGAGACTACCTGACGGTAGCCGATCTGCCGGATCTGGTCATCATGCTGACGGCTTTCTATCCGGATCTGCGGATGACCGACCAGGGGCCGGTCTCCGCCTCCTCGGCCCTGAACAATCCGGGCTATCTGTACATGGTGTATTACCAGGGGCAGGTCCTGGGCATGAACGTGCTCACGGAAGGGGAGCAGGTGACCATCGATGATTATACGGTCACATTCCACGATCCGCAGAACTACACGCTGCTGCAGATCCGGCGGGATCCATTCACCCCTCTGGCTCTCCTGGGCGGACTGGTGACGATCCTGGGGCTGCTGCTCGCCTTCTATTTCCCGCTCACCCAGGTGTGGGCAGTTGAGGACGGGAGCGGGGAGGAACTGAACGGGTGGACTGTACGCGGAAGGTGCCCGAAGGGGGGCATCCTGTTCAGAGAGAGATTCAAAGAGGTTACACAGGGAGATGGCAATTAATAATCTGGCGATCGAGAACGGCTTGTTCACCGTGACTATGCTGCTGTATTTCGCGGCTATGATCCTTTATTTCATCTTCTTTGCCATGCAGAGGGAGAGACCGGCTTCGATCGCGGCGATCCTGCAGACGGTCGGTTTTGCCCTGCACACGGCAGCCCTGATCATCAGGGGGATCGGCGCGGGGCGCCTGCCCATGACCAACCAGTATGAGTTCGCCACCAGTTTTGCCTGGGGGCTGTGCCTGGTCTGCCTGATCTTTGTGCACCGGTATCAGTTCCGCGTACTGGGGACTTTTGCAACGCCGGTCATCTTCCTGATCATCGGCTATGCCGCCATGCAGAGCAAGGACGTGCGCGAACTGATGCCGGCCCTCAGGAGCGGCTGGCTGGGGTTCCACGTTTCGACGGCCATCATCGCCTATGGCGCTTTTGGTGTCTCTTTTGCCGTCTCCATGATCTTTCTGCTGCGGGAGAGAATGAAGGACAATGATTTCCTGAAAAAACACGTCCCCCAGAAGGAGAAACTGGACATGATCAGCTACAGGGCCGTCTCTCTGGGACTGCTGTTCCTCTCCTTCACCATCGTGACAGGCGCGATCTGGGCGGAGAGGGCCTGGGGCACGTATTGGTCCTGGGATCCCAAGGAGACCTGGTCACTGGTGACCTGGATCATCTATGCGGTCTATCTGCACCTCCGCCTGCGGAGGGGATGGAAGGACAGGAGTGCGGCGATATTCGCAGTGATCGGATTTATCTGCGTGATTTTC
The DNA here is from genome assembly GCA_946617225.1 of uncultured Lachnospiraceae bacterium. Lineage (GTDB taxonomy): Bacteria > Bacillota > Clostridia > Lachnospirales > Lachnospiraceae > CAG-791. Next base: position 3,986 of record CAMOJW010000107.1, on the reverse strand, counting down.
ACTTATATCGGTGTGAACACGTTTCTGCCGGGCGTTCACAGCTACAAGTGAGGGGATGAGCCAGAAGGTTCCGAATACACAGATCTACAGGCGGGGGAGAAGAAAGCAGAGGTCAACATGAGCATGAAACACAGAATACAGGGTCTGCTCGCGGCCATCCTTATCTCTGTCATGTCAGGGACGGCACTGGCCGGCTGCAGCAGTACGGAAAGTACGGCAGGAACAGCGCAGACAGAGGCAGGAGCAGATACAGCTGCAGAACAGAGCGGTAATGAGGCGTCTGCAGTGGTCACGGCCGGGAACGGATCCGAGGCAGGGACCGGGACCGGGGAGGCCGCCGGTACAGACGCGGCAACAGGTGCCGCGGAGGAGACTCCCGCGGGGGAGACTCCGGCAGCGCCGACAGCTTATGAGCCGGCGGAACCTTCGCAGGTCCGGGTGGGCATTGTCCTGAACGACGCTTTTGACGAGGACCGGGCGGATTATCGCGAGACGCTCCTGAAGGAGCTGGCCGCCAAGGGCTTCGATCCGGACAAGATGACCGTCCTGGATGGCGACGAGGGCGGCGCGGAAGCGGCCGTCCACAGGCTGCTGGAGGACGGCACCGGATTCCTGATCGTAGAAGCGGGGGACGACGAGGACGGCCAGGAGAAGCTGGACGCGGAGATCGGCCGCATCGCGGACGCGGCGGCCAAGGCGTTTGTTCCGGTGATATTTATCTGGCATGCGCCTTCCCAGAAGGAGATGCTGCGCTGGAAAGTCATGGGCTACGCGGCAGTGGCGCTGGGCAGTGACTGCGGCGGGACCGGAAGGGACCAGGCCGCTCTGTTGTGGAGCCTCGGCAGGAAGAACAGGGACCTGGACGACGACGCACACCTTCGCTACGTCTACGTGGGGGAAGGTGAAGACTGGGAGAAGGACAGCCACAGAGTTCTGGAGGAGGAACTGCAGAAGAAAGGCATCCGCACGGAATGCGTCGCGGAGCTGAAGGACGGCAAGGGGCTGGAAGCGGCCCTGACGGAGCAGCTGAACGCCCGCGGCAAAGCCCTCGAACTCGTGGTCTGCAGCGGGGACGACATCGCGGAGGATATACCGGAGATCGCGGAGCGGGCCGGCAGAGTGCCGGGCAGGGATCTGGTGATCATCGGAGCCGGGGCGGATGATGATGTCCTGGGGCTCATCATCAAGGGCAAGGTCACGGGTACGGTGTACCGGGATGTTCTCACGGAGAGCAAAAGTGTGGCCTCAGCTGCCGCACAGCTGTGCGCGCTGGAGATCCCGGACAATGCGGTCGTTCCGGGCATTTCCGTGACTTCGGTCAATGCCCAGGAGATCAGAGATTACAGGGAGAGTTTTCTGAGGAGCAAATGAGGCGGCAGTTTCCGGGCCGGCTGCGGGACAGCGGGGTGAAGAATGGAAGTGCTGGACTTTCAGAAGTTTTATATGGGGGAGTGCTACGACGCCTACCGTTATCTGGGAGCGCATGTGACGGAGGACGGAGTGGTATTCCGCACCTTTGCCCCCAAGGCGGACCGCGTGACGCTGATCGGCGATTTCAACGGCTGGCAGGAGCAGGAAATGACCGAGCGCACGAGGGCGGAGTTCTATGAGTGCCGGGTACGCGGCGCTCACCCAGGACAGATGTACAAGTATGTCATCTACGGCGCGAACGGACGCGTAGAGCACTGTGATCCGTACGGATTCGGTATGGAACTGCGTCCGGGCAGTGCTTCTGTGATCCGGGATCTGAACGAGTATCTGTTCGGCGATGAAAAATGGATGCGGACAAGGTCGCTGAACTACGACAGACCGCTGAATATCTACGAGATGCACCTCGGCTCCTGGAGGAGAAAAGAGACCTCCCCGGAGGACGACGTCTCCGCCGGCTGGTACCGCTACGACGAGATCGCGGAGCCGCTCATCGCCTTCCTCAGGGAGAATCATTACACGCACGTGGAGTTCATGCCGCTGTCGGAGCATCCTTTCGACGGCAGCTGGGGCTATCAGAACACCTGCTTCTATGCGCCGACTTCCCGCTACGGCACGGCCGCCCAGCTCCGATACCTGATCGACCAGCTGCACAGGGCCGGTTTCGGAGCCATCCTGGATTTCGTGCCCGCGCATTTTGCCAGGGACGGGTACGGCCTGCGCAGGTACGACGGTTCGGAGCTCTACGAGCTTCCGGACAGCGACGTCTCCGACAGCGAGTGGGGCACCTGCAATTTCATGTACTCCCGCAGGGAGGTCATCAGCTTCATGCAGTCCGCGGCCAACTACTGGCTGGCGGAGTACCATTTTGACGGCCTGCGTATGGATGCGGTCAGCAGGCTGATCTACTGGCAGGGAGAAGAGTGGCGCGGCTGCAATAACCAGAACATAGATTTCCTGAAGAGGATGAACAGCGGGCTCCGCCGCCTGCATCCCACCGCGATGCTCATCGCGGAGGATTCCACCTCCTACCCCGGCTGCACGCAGCCGGCCGACAGGGGAGGTCTGGGCTTTGACTACAAGTGGGATCTGGGCTGGATGAACGACACCCTGGACTATTTTATGAAGACCTCCGACGAGAGGGCGGGAGTCCCGGAGAAGCTGACCTTTTCGATGTATTATTTCTACAACGAGAGGCATCTGCTCCCTCTGTCCCACGACGAAGTGGTCCACGGCAAAAAGACCATCATCGACAAGATCTACGGCAGTTACGAGGAGAAGTTCCCCCAACTGCGGACACTGTACCTGTACATGTTCGTGCATCCCGGCAAGAAACTGAATTTCATGGGCAACGAGCTGGCCATGTTCCGGGAGTGGGACGAGACCAAAGAGCCGGACCTCTTCCTGCTGAAGTACCCGCTGCACGACTCTTTCCACGAGTATTTCAAGGCCCTCAACAGCCTCTACGAGTCGATGCCGGCCCTGTATGAGCTGGACTATGTGCCGGAGGGATTCCGGTGGATGACCATGAACGAACAGGGGACGGATGTCTATGCCATCCGTCGGAACGGGCGCATGGATTCCGCCGTCGCCGTCTTCAATTTCTCCTCACAGGAGAGGACGTATATGCTGCGCACCGAGGGGAACAGAGAGGAAACACTGGAACTGGCCCTGCACACGGACTGGGAGCGTTTCAGCGGACACATCAGAGAGACACGGAACCCGGTGACGATCCGGCTCAGTCCGGGGAGCGGACGGCCGGTGATCCTGCCTCCTTTCTCGGCGGCACTGTACAGAGTTTTATGAGAGGTAGAGAGGTTTTGACGCCATATGAGTGAAGACAGAAATGAGAAGCAGGAGAGAGAAGTCGATCAGGTGAGGGATGTCAAGCCGGAGAAGGATGAGAGACTGGAAAGGATCAGGGCTTTCTTCAAGGGCGACCATTACGCCACGAGAGTGACCGGCGCGGAGATCCTGGAGGCGGAACCGGGTTATGCCAGGGTCGGACTCACACTGGATGACAGACACACCAATGCCGTGGGGCTGGTCATGGGGGCCGTGTATTACACGATGTCGGATCTGGCTTTTGCAGCCGCTACCAATGCTGCACTGGCGGAACGTGTCGGCCGGGAGGATCCCGCCGCCGCAGCGTCCGCCGGCATCGCCCCGTCTGTGACACTGGGATCGAGTATCGCTTTTCTTGCCTCCGCAAAAGGTAAGAAGCTGTATGCCGAGTGCCGGGCCGTCAGGGACGGTCGCCGGACCGGCTATTACCGCACCACAGTCACCGATGAGCTGGGCACCCTGATCGCGGAGATCACGACGACGGGGTATCGGGCGGGGTGAAGTGAGAGTCATTTGATTACAGGTGTCTTGTGAACCATCTTCCGGGGCAGCTGTCAAGGACGCCTCCGGCGAGGTTTACCGGTTCCTTGACAGCTGCCCCGGAAGATGGTGTTGCATTGACACGAGGTGCTGCCGCACCTCTGCCTCCAAGGAGGCCAAAACTTCAGCTGTAATGACGGCCAGAGGTCATCAGAGACCAGGAAGTCATTCCA
>CAMOJW010000106.1 GCA_946617225.1 uncultured Lachnospiraceae bacterium | reverse complement strand
GCGACCGCTCTCGGATCGCGATCAGTCTTCCGGCATCGGCATCCCCGCGCTGATCCTGAAGAGCACCAGCCCCAGCAGGAAGAACAGGATGATCGGAATGATGCCGTAGCTGATGTGCCCGGTGATCTGGGAGACAAAGCTCATCAGGATCGTGCCCAGGAAGGCGGCTCCTTTGCCGCAGATGTCCATGAAGCCGAAGAACTCGCCCGAGCGCTCCGGCGGGATGATCTTGGTGAAATAGGAGCGGGAGAGCGCCTGGATGCCGCCCTGGAACATGCCCACGCAGATCGCCAGCACCCAGAACTGCCAGGCGTGAGCGAGGAAGAAGGCAAAACAGGCGATACAGAAGTAGGCGAAGATGCAGACTGTGATCAGCTTTTCGGAGGAGACCGACCTCGAGAGCCTGCCCATGATCAGAGCGCTGGGGAAGGCCACGAACTGGGTTACCAGGAGGGCCAGCAGGAGGTCAGTGCTGCCCAGTCCCAGGGCGCTGCCGTAGGCAGTGGACATGTCGATGATCGTGTAGACGCCGTCGATGTAGAAGAAGAAGCTCAGCAGGAAGAGCAGGATCTTGGGTGTGCCGACCATATCCTTGAGCGTCTCACCGAGCTGGGAGATGACGCCGGGAGCTTCTGCCACCTCCGCATCGGACAGGAAGTTGATCTGGCGGTAGACGCGGAGGAGCGGCAGGGAGACGATGATCCACCAGGCTGCCACGACGGCAAACGAGATCATCATGGCCCGGGTCGTTCCGATGCCGATCCTGTCAGCGTTCAGGACCAGCAGAAGGCACAGGATGAAGGGAATGCAGCTGCCGATATAACCCCAGGCATAACCGCTGGAGGAGACGGAGTCCATCCTCTCCTCTGTGGTGACGTCGGACAGCATGGAATCATAGAGCACCAGGCTGAGGGAGTAGGCGACACGTGCGACGACAAAGACCACCAGGAACAGCAGCCACTGACGGGCCAGTCCCAGGGCGAGGCAGCCGATGGCGCCGATGAAGATGGTGGCGGCGAAGAGCGGTTTTTTCTTGCCGGCCTTGTCGGAGAAAGCGCCCAGCACCGGGCCGGAGAAAGCCACGATCAGCGTGGAGATACTGATGGCGTAGCCCCAGCGGGCCAGGTAGTCCACGCTGGAGAGGCCGGCGTCCTCGGCCAGGGCGTTGAAATACAGAGGAATGATGGTGGAGATCAGCAGAGTGAAGGCTGAGTTGGCCACATCATAGAGGATCCATTTTTTCTCGATGGAAGTGAGTTTGCTGTTGTTTTCCATTCTGTTCTCCCCTTTTTTTATCGGACCGGTTCCGATACGAAGTTGTATTGATATCGCTCCGGCCAGGGCGTATCGCCCCTGGCACAGTCGAGGTATCCGGTGATCAGTGCGACGGCGTCCGGCACCGCTCCCTGATAGAGCTCCAGCAGTTCTGTGTCCGTCTGCGCACAGCGAGGGTCCGGCCCCGCGGGCACGATGTGTCCGTGCAGGGAATCATATCGTCCGATCGCACGCATGGCCTGCTCCACAGCTCTGCGCATACCGGGGTCGGGCAGCATCAGAAGACGGTTGCAGAAAGCCATCTGGGACACGGAACTTCCCAGCTGCCCCGGACGGATGCCGGGGAAATAGGCGGCCATCACTGCCGCGCAGTAGCGCTTTTCCTCTGCGGACAGGCGCAGGCTCTCCGCCCTGTCCGTCCTGAGCGGGTCCAGACCGTCCAGGACCAGCAACAGGCGGTCAAAAGAGCTCTCGATCTCTTCGTGCCTCAGCGTTCCCTCCTCAGAGGTCCGGATGACGAGGCCGTGGCAGGCACTGTCCAGGACGAAATGGCACAGAAAACCGTAGAGATATGCCCTGTCCGGGCCCGGTTCTCCGCGGCTGCACAGGGTCAGTCCCGCCTGCTCAAAGAATTGCTGCCCGGAGACGCGGTGCATACGGCCGGCCAGGGCATGCAGAGGGTGATGAGACAGGGGGCGATAGTAGAATAATGGATCGGGGCCGTGCAGACCGATATCGTACAGGCGTCGGTCATTGCGGATCACTTCCTGCTCCTTCGGGGGCAGCAGTTCCAGGACTTCCCGTCCGAAACGGTAATGGGCGTATGTATCAGGCATATCAGTTCACCTCTGCGGAGATCACGCCGCTGAATGCCCGGATCCTGTCGAGGAGCACTTCCCTGTCGATATCCGAGTTGGGACGCAGCGTGAGCGAAGCGGAATACATGGATCCCTCCTCATCGGCGGCACCCGAGATCTGCAGTGCCAGGATCATGATGTGGAGGTCCTTACAGTAGCGCATCATCTGGTCGAGCGCTCTCTTCTGGTCGTAACGGACGACGACCGTATATTCGGTAAAATGGCGGATCCTTTTGTTCACGCGGGAGAAGAGGAGCTCCACCAGCAGGATCATGATCGTGGCCAGGATACCGCCCTCATAGAAACCGGCGCCGATGGCCAGTCCCGCCACACCGGCGGCCCAGAGGCCGGCTGCGGTGGTCAAGCCTTTCACGGTGCCTTTTTTGGTCACCAGGATAGTGCCGGCACCGATGAAACCGAGACCGGTGATGACCTGGGCGCCGATACGGGTCATATCCGCGGGCAGGCCCATGTTCAGGTAGATATAATGACCGGTCAGTGACGCCGAGGCGGCACCGATACAGACCAGCATGTGCGTCCGGAAACCGGCGGGGCGGTTCTTGGAAGAGCGCTCCAGACCGATGAGAGCGCCGCAGGCACAGGCGGTCAGGATCCGGGCGACGGCGGAGAAGCAGGTGATGGTTCTCGCAGATGGAAGGAAAGAGAGCATGGCGACCTCATTTTATGGATGATCTTCAGCACACGGCGTCCGAAGACCAGGGGCTGAAAGGAGTCAGCTTTCCTGCAGCATGGGCGGGCAGGACCGTCGGGATCAGGAGATCAGTTCGGTGATGCTCCGCACACAGGGCAGCTCGGCTATCGAGGAGAGCATCTCGGAATGAGATGTGTGCTCTCCGCCCAGCTTGAGCGTGATGATCGCGGCGGGATACTGGTCGCCCTTTCGCTCGGTGCGTTCCAGGTCCAGGTCGTAGATCCGGGCATGGAGACGCTCCACCACGTCCGTGATAGCGGAGAGATCCTCTATCTGTTCGAATTCCACGTAGAGATCGAAGTTGTGCAGACGCCGTTTGAAGTCACTTTCCAGAGGGGGCATCTTGTTGAGGACCAGGACCGCGACGACCATGACCGTCAGTACGCTGCTGTAGAAACCGGCCCCGCTGGCGATACCCATACAGGCGGAGGTGAAGAGACCCGTGGCCGTAGTCAGGCCCGAGACCTGCCGGTGGGAGGCTTCGATGATGGTGCCGGCGGCCAGAAAGCCGATCCCGGTGATAACGGAGGCGGAATAGCGCGATCCGTCGAATTTGAGTCCCACCGCTGCCACTGTCTGTGCCCACGAGCCGCAGATCATCGCGTATTCGTACTGGGCGATGAGCACGGAGAGGGCGGCGCCGATACTGACCAGCATGTAGGTGCGCAGGCCGGCGGGCCTTTTTCTCCTGGCGCGGCCGTACCCGAGGGCACCTCCTGCCGCCGCGGCCAGCAGGAGGCGCAGGCAGACGGTGGCAAAAGAGAACTGATGCAGAGGATCAAGGACAGTTTGCATGGCTTTCCTTTTATCAAAATGTGGTAGAATCTGTCTATCAGGTGATATCTGTCACCCTTATGATGCTGCACCCATTATACGGGACACGGAACAGGATTGTCCACATTCACCGGAAAAAGAGCCCTGATCAGAGGAGCGGAATGAAAAGAAATAAGTTATTGAAAATAATGAAAATCAGGACCCAAAAAACAGCCGCCCTGCTGCTTGCGGCTGTTCTCCTGCCTGCGGTCGTTCTGCTGACCGCCTGCGGCGTCCAGGCGGCCACGGAGCCGGGAGAGGACCCGGATGTGCTGACGGAAGAGGCCGGGACTTTGGACGATGCAGACTGGGGGGAACCGGTGGAATGGGAAGAGGAGGAAGATGAGGAGTGGGATTACAGAGTCTTCTCCGACGAGAAGATGGGTTTTGCCTTCCTCTATGACGCCCGTCATACAGCGCAGACGATGGAAGAGGGCGGCGCGAGACTGACCATCAACGGCAATGAACACATGGTGGGGCTGTCCGTCAGAGTGGCGGACAGCTGGGATCTTCCCGATCCTGAGCAGCTCATGACGGAGGCCAGGGGATCTGTCCTCACTGCCTACGGGGAGGTCCTGGAGCAGGAGCCCGCGGACATGCCCCTGGAGCTCGGAGGCCATGTGCTGGAGGGATTTATGTATACCTACATCGATCCCGACGGTCAGGAGGTGCTCCGCACCTGGTTCATTGAGAGCCGGGAGGAAAAATACGTCTTCTATGAGACGGAGGGCATCTACGAGGGCGGAGGCGAGGAACTGGAGGCACTGGAAGCAGCCGTGTTCACGATCCAGTTCGATCCCCACGTGTATGGGTGAGGGAGCCTCCGGGACCGGGAGAGCCGCCTCCCTGAGAGACCGGTGAGGGTCTGTGGTCTCAGGAGGGCATCCGATCCTCCCGGCAGGTGAGGTAGATGATCTGCCGGTCCTCCGCGAGAGTGTCCAGGAGCCGCAGGGCAGCGGCCAGATGCTCGTCGTCCAGGTTGACAAAAGGATCATCCAGGATTAGGGGCGGCTGATCCGCGCCAAACATGCAGTCCAGAAGGGCCAGTCGCCTGCAGAGGAGGAGGAGATCCTGCGCGCCCGTGCTGAAGGAGTCGAGACTCCTGGGAAGGCCCTGCGCCTCGGCGTGGACCGCCAGGTCCGCGTCGCTCCGGAACAGGAGCGGCTCGGAGCGGAGCAGGTCGCAGTAATGCTCGAAGGTCTGGAGAAAAGGGTGCATGAAGCGGCGGTTGTACTCGTAGGAAGCCTGCTGCAGACACTCCGAGGCGGCGGTCAGGATGCGGTACCTGTGCCGGTGATCCGCGATCACCTGATCCAGCTGCTGCGCCTGTGCGGCGGCCTGTTCCGCCTCTTCCAGCTGTCTGGCGGTGTTTTCCAGCTCCCCGGAGAGAGCCTCCTGCGCAGACCTGTATCGGGCCTGTTCCTCCTGCAGGACGGCGGCCTCCTGTGTGAGCACCGGAAGGGAACTCGTTTCGTCGGCAGCCAGATCCGCCTCCGCCCGGAGGGCATTCAGCTGCTGCGGAGACAGGGAGGGAGTGTAAGCGTCCCGCTCGGCCTCAGCGCGCTGCAGCGCCTGTTCCAGGCGCAGGATCTCCTCCTCCAGGGCCTGTCTGCGGCTGCGGAGAGCGCGTACCCGGGGGGTACCGGCGCCAGCCTCCTCCTCACGGCGGAGCCTCCCGGCTTCCTGCTGCAGCGAGCGCAGATGTGTGCGCTCCGTTTTCAGGGAAACGGACAGTGAGTCCGCCCTGCTGCGCAGCTGAAGCAGGGATCTCCTGTCATCCGAGGCCGCCTGCTGCAGTTCTTCATATTGCCGCTGCTGCCGGTGATGCCAGACTGTGAGCAGTACGGCCGCAGCGCCGGACAGGGCGGCCGGGATCCCGGTGATCACAGAGACGGCAGAAGGTCCTGCCGGGAAGCGCGAGACAGCAAAGAAGAGAAGCAGGATACAAAATGCACCGAGACCTGCACGGAGCACAGGATGATACAGGGGATGGCTGACTGCCTTCTGAAGGGCTTTCAGCTGTCCCTTTTTGGTGCGGTATTCTTCCTGGAGCGATCGGCCCGTGTTCAGTGTCTCCCTGTATTCCCGTTCCAGGCGGCTGCACTGGGCCGCTGCTGTGCGACAGCGCTCGTCAGCCAGCTGTCGCTGACCTGTGAGCAGCGCCAGAGGCGTGTCCCCGCTGTCCGGAAGACTCTGTTCTTCCTGCGACAGGATCTCATCTGCCCGGATCCGCACGGTCTCCAGCTGTGCGCGCAGGCGCTCGGCCTCCTGTACCTTCAGAGTGTGCTGCTGCTCCTCCAGGGCGTGGGCCTGCAGGAGACGGTCAGCTTCCATGGCCCGGCCCGTCAGGGCGAGCCGCTCCTGCAGCCGTGCCTGCTCCTCATCGCCTGCGGCGATCTGCGCCTTCGTTTCCGACAGCTGTTTCTCCAGTCGCGCGGCCTGTTCCTGCAGAGCAGGGACGCGCAGAGCCAGTGCCTGCAGGGACGCCTGTCTGTCCGCAGCGGCGGCAGCGGCGCTGTTCTTCCTGTCGGGACGCAGCGTCTCGGCATCTTTTTTCAGCTGCTGAATGGCATTTTCGCAGCTGCGCAGCGCCTCATCCTCCCCTTCCGCGTCGGTGATCATCGCGCGGATCCGGGTCGAAGGGGCGGAGAGAGCGGGTGCGGGGCCGATGACTGTGCCCGCTTTTGTTCTGTTCGTTTCCGGTCTGACGACACCCTGCCTTATGGCCGGTGCGTGGAGGACCGTCTCCAGAAAAGCCTCCGCATCCACGCCGAACAGGGCCTGTCCCAGGTCCTCGCCGTAATCCCTGCTGGGCATGCCCGTGCGGTCATCGTAGAGCAGAAAGGTGTCTTCTTTTTTTCTCGTTCCGAAGGTCCGCTGGACGCGGTAGCGGGTATTTCCCTCGGAAAATACCATGCTGCCGCCGTATGCCCCGCCTCCCCACGGGCGGTAATGCTGCCGCTCGTTCATCCCGCTCTTCCGGCGGGTGTCTTCGAGGCCATAGAACATGGCGCAGATGAAAGAGGCAAGGGTGGTCTTGCCGCTGCCGTTCGGCGCGCAGATCGCCTCCAATCCATCGCGGAAGGACCTGTCGTGGTCGTGCAGCCGGCCGTAGTTCTCGATATGGACGGAGTGCAGTCTCATGGCAGCACCTCCTTCTCCCCGCGCAGGGCGGCGAGGCCCGCGCGGATGACCTGTCCCTTCTCCGCTTCAGTCAGATCTCCGCGCCCCCTGACCATGCGGACGAAATAGCCCGTAAACGTGGGATCGTACTGGTATTCCTCATAGTCCACCGCATCTGTCGTTTCGTCCAGGATCTCCAGATAGAAGAACAGGCCTTCGAAGCTGTGCTGGAGGTAGGAGAGGTCCTTCTCGCTCTCTGCGGGAAAAGGGCCCGTGATCCGCAGACGCAGCAGGTCGTCCGTGGAGGCTTCGCTCTGTGCCAGGGCCTGGCGGATCCGCTCCGCCAGGTCATAACTGGAAGTACAGCCCTCCGCGGAGACGGCCAGGTCGTAGAGCGTCCTCCGGGCAAAAGGGCGGAATTTTCCGGGGAGAACGTCATTGCCCGCGTTCGCTGCGCTGCCGGCGGCGGGGAGGGTATACACCCAGAAGCCCCGCGGGCCACATTCGTCGAAACCGCGGCCTTCGAGACAGCCGGCGTAGACATATCTGCCACGCCCGTCCAGCCTGCCCTCCCGGGGGAGGTGGATGTGGCCCAGGGCCAGAAGGTCGATGCCCTTGTTCCGGAGGAGTCCCATGGGGATCTCTTCGGCGGAGGGCAGAGTATTGCCGTTTCCGGAGATCAGCTGGCCGTGGAGCATGACGATGTTGACAGCGTCAGGAGAGAGATGAAGGGAGGAGAGAAGGGAAGCCGTGCCTCCCGGGGGCGGCGGAGAGATCTCAGCGCCGGTGATCACCACGGGGAGAGGACCTCTGCCCAGGGTGTAGGAGGTCCAGCTGCTTCCGAAGGTGTGCAGGTTGGGGATGGCCACGCCTGACGGGACCGTCAGGGCGCAGTTCCTGTCATGATTGCCCCGCAGATAGAAGATCTCCAGGGTCGGGTGGGCCAGAATGGCGTCCCTTACCACGGACGCCGCTGTCGGGGACACAAGATCCCTGTCAAAAAGGTCACCGCAGAGGAGAACGGCGTCAGCGTTCTCCTCTGCGGCTGTGTCCAGAAACAGCTGAAATGTCAGCAGAAGTTCATCGCGCCTTATCCTCGCCTTCTCGGGGTCCAGCCGGCTGTCAGTCGGGGCGTCAAGATGCAGGTCGGCACAGTGAAAGATCTTCAATCGGTCACCTCCGTGTGTCACACGATCTCTCCGTGCAGCTTCTGCAGGGATTTGATCTGTGCTTCCGGATGAGTCTGCAGATAATGGATGCCCTTGGCGGTCACCCTGGCGGCGGCCATGGTGGTGATGTAGGGCACTTTGGCCTTGACGGCTGCCTTGCGCAGGTAGCTGTCGTCGTGCCGGCTGTCCTTGCCGGCGGGGCTGTTGACGATCAGATCGATCTGCCC
>CAMOJW010000105.1 GCA_946617225.1 uncultured Lachnospiraceae bacterium | reverse complement strand
TGTGGTTAGATAAGGATGGCAAGCCTATGGTGGCGCTCCATTGGGAGAAGTATTTTCAGCACGCTGTTGAGAAATACAACAAGATCTACCGTGTACAGCTACCAAAGATTACACCGCATGTCTGCCGGCACACCTACTGTTCCAACATGGCCAAAAGCGGGATGAACCCGAAAGTTCTGCAATACCTTATGGGCCACAGCGACATCAGTGTGACACTCAACACCTACACGCATCTGAAATTCGATGATGCGGAGGAAGAGGTACGCAGACTTACGATGTTGGATGAGGCAGAAAAGATGGTTTCCAAGACTCAGAAGACACAGGAGACGAGCAGATTTAAAAGGCAGAAAGAGGCATAATACGGGAGAAATCCCGGGAGAGCCTGCTTTTCTTTTTGACAGTTGATTCTGCCATAGACACCATCCAGATGCCAAATGAAAATGCGGATGTGTAAAATGTCATTAACGAAGCTTTTTTACACAGATTTTTACACATTTTGAAGGGAAAAACAGGCCACGATAAGCCACGACAGGCCGAAATACACACCGATGACGGAGGAACTGAACGTGCCGGAGAGCCACAAAAATACTGGAAAATCCACGACAGGCCGCGATATGACGAAGAAGATTAGTATTCTTTTCATTTGCCACGGCAATATCTGCCGATCCCCCATGGCCGAGTTCGTCATGAAGGACCTGGTCCGGAAGAATGGGCTGGAAGACCGGTTCGAGATCGCGTCAGCTGCGACGACGACGGAGGAGATCTGGGGAGGCCGGGGCAACCCGGTCTATCCGCCTGCGAGGAAGAAACTGGCAGAGCATGGGATCAGCTGCGAGGGGAAGAGAGCCAGGCTGACGACACGGAAGGATTATGCGGCTTACGATCTGCTCATCGGAATGGATGAGGAGAACAAGTTGGACATGCGCCGGATCTACGGCGGGGATCCGGAGGGGAAGATACGGAATCTGCTGGATTATGCCGGAAGGAAAGGCGAGGAGGTCGCGGACCCGTGGTATACGGGAGATTTTGAGGCGACCTGGCAGGATGTACTGGAAGGCTGCACATGTCTGCTCAACGAGCTTCGGAAGTGACCGCGCTGAGAACCGTCCCCGGTACGACTGGGATCGTGCAGGGGACGGTTCTCTGTGCGGTCATTTCATAAACATAGTAAGACGAAATCGTGTCGGGATGGTATAATCATCCTGTGGGCTCTCAAACAGCCTGTTCACGTATCCTGCACGCGCCGGCTATCGACACAGATCAGATGGAGGACCGGATGAAAAAACTGGGATTTGGCTTTATGCGTCTTCCGCTCCTGACAGGAGGAGAGATCGACCTGGAGACCCTGAAGCAGATGGTGGACCTCTACATGGCCCATGGCTTTACATATTTTGACACTTCTTATGTCTACCATGGCGGCAGGAGCGAAGGCGCTCTCCGCAAGGCGCTGACGGAGCGGTATCCGCGGGAGAGCTATGTCCTGGCTACCAAGATGCCCACCTGGGACGTGTTCAAAACGGAAGATGTTCGGCGATTCTGCGAGGAACAGCTGGAACGGACGGGCGTGTCTTATTTTGACAATTATCTGATGCACATGCTCACGGAGAAGGACTATGAAAGGATGGTCCGGATCGGCGCCTTCGACGAGTTCGGGAAACTGAAGGCAGAGGGCAAGATCCGCCGGATCTGCTGCTCGTTCCACGACACGGCGGATATCCTGGACAGGATCCTGGACGAGCAGCCGGATATCGAGTGGGTGCAGATCCTGCTGAATTACGCGGATATGCAGGCGGAGGACCTGACGGTCAGGGAAGCCTATGAGACTATCGTGCGGCATGGCCGGAAGGTCATCGTCATGGAGCCCGTGAAGGGCGGTGAACTGGTGGGAGTCCCGGAGGAGATCCGGGAGTTGTTCAGGAAGGCGGATCCCGCCATGTCCGAGGCCTCCTGGGCGATCCGTTCCATGGCTTCGCTGCCGGGAGTGGAGGTAGTCCTCTCGGGCATGAGCACTCTGGAGCAGGTCAGGGACAACATCTCTTATATGGAAGATTTCAAACCGCTGACGGCGGAGGAGCAGGAGATGATGGTGAGGGCCGGCAAAGTGTTTTTCGGTGAGCCGCCCATCAACTACAGGAATGCGGAGATCGTCAACCCGGCTGTGAAGACGTTTCTGGCCCTGATGAACAACAGGCTTGTTTTCACGGTGCCTCATGGGTGGCAGGACGCGATGTATGAGTCTTATGTCACCAGAGCCGGCAAGCCGGCTGATCTGCTCAAAGCGGAGATGGATCCCGTGGTTATCGACGGCCTGAAGCAGGCCATTGCAAGCTACGAACATACCTGAGTCGCGCTGCGGGCATACCGGAGCATGCGGCCGGCAGCACTGACCGAGGGACACGACCGGGGGAGAAAAGAATCGACCGGAGAGGAGAGTATGGCGGAAAACGGACAGGCCTATCTGGCTTTGTACAGAAAATACAGGCCCCAGACCTTTGAGGACGTGCGGGGCAGGGACGCCATCGTGCGGACCCTGAAGAACCAGATCCTTTCGGGCAGGATCGGGCACAGCTACCTGTTCTGCGGGACGCGCGGAACGGGCAAGACCACTATAGCCAAGATCTATGCCCGCGCGGTCAACTGTGAGCACCCGCACGACGGCAGTCCCTGCGGGGAGTGCCCCAGCTGCCGCGCCATAGCTGCGGACGCGAGCCTTAACGTAGTGGAGATGGATGCAGCCTCCAACAACAGTGTGGACGATATCCGCGGGATCATCGACGCTGTGTCCTACTCGCCCACACAGGGCAGGTTCCGCGTCTATATCATCGACGAAGTGCACATGCTGTCTACGGCGGCTTTCAATGCGCTGCTCAAGACATTGGAGGAGCCGCCCTCCTATGCCATTTTCATTCTGGCCACCACTGAGCCCAACAAACTGCCGGTGACGATCCTGTCCCGCTGCCAGAGGTATGACTTTGGCCGGCTGCCGGTCGATGTCATCGAGGGAAGGCTCAGGGAGGTGGCGGAGAGCGAGAAACTGCAGATCGAGGAGAGAGCTCTCCGGTATATCGCCGGTGCTGCGGACGGTTCCATGCGAGACGGCCTGAGCCTGCTGGACCAGTGCTGCGCCTTCAATTACGGCATCGATGTGCTGACATATGACAGGACGCTGGAGATCTTGGGAGCGGTGGATGCTTCAGTCTTTTCACGGCTGTTCCGACACATCCACGCGGGAGAGATCGCCGGAGCGCTGCAGGTGCTGGAGGACATCCTCACCCAGGGCAGGGAACTGGTGCAGTTCATCACGGACTATATCGTCTATCTCCGGAATATGATGCTGCTGAAAGCTTCGCCGCAGCTGCGGGAACGGATGGACCTCTCGGGGGACGATCTGCAGAGGCTCGCGGACGATGCCGCCGTAGCGGAGATGAGTGAGATCATGCGAGGTATCCGCATTTTCTCGGCACTGATCGACCAGATCCGCTACAGCGAGAACCGCCGGATCCTCACGGAGATGGCAGTTATCCGCGCGGGGAGCGCGCGGATGGACGACGGCGCGGGAGAGAGCGGGGAGGACCTGCTGGACAGCCTGACCAACCGGATCAGGGAGCTGGAGCAGCGCCTTCTGGCAGACGAGCGCAAACTGGCCGAAAGGGCCGGCAATGTGGCCTTCGTGGCACCGGGTGAGACGCAGGTCACAGAAGCGGGCCGCAGTGAAGGTAGCGGTGCGCAGGCAGATAACGCAGCACGGAGACCTGGACCGGAGCTCCCGGCAGCGGTGCCGGAGGATGTACGGGACATCGTCCGCAACTGGAAACAGTACATCGGACAGCTGCCCGCCGGCCTGACCCGGGTGTCGCTCCTGAATGCAGACCTGTCCCTGGGTCCGGAAGGACAGCTGGTGATCGTCTTCAATAATTATGTGACGGCGGATCATTTTCTCCATGACGAGAGGTACAGGAAGAGGCTGGAAGCCTGGCTGGCCGCCCGCAGCGGCAAGCGGGTCCGTATCGAGTACAAAGCCCTTGACAAGGGTCAGAAATTCACGGACAATTATGTGGACCTGCGGGACCTGATCCGCATGGATATCGACGTTGAGTGACAGATGCCGGTTCTCTGCGGCATGCTGAGAAAGGGAAGATCTATGGCAAGAAGAGGCGGTTTCCCCGGCGGTATCCCCGGGAATATGAACAATCTCATGAAACAGGCGCAGCGCATGCAGCGCCAGATGGAAGAGAGCCGCAAGGCCCTCGAGGAGAAGGAATTCACCGCGACCAGCGGCGGCGGTGCCGTCGAGGTGGTCTTCACCGGCGGAAAGCTGATGAAGAGCATCACCATCGATCCCGAGGCAGTGGATCCCGAGGATGCGGAGATGCTCCAGGACATGATCCTGACGGCTGTCAACGACGCGCTCGGACAGGTGGACGCAGCACAGGAGCAGCTGATGGGCGGCATGCCGGGAATGGGCTTCTGAGGACACGGCTTTGGAACTGTACAGCGGCTATATCAACAAACTGATCGAAGAACTGGCGGCGCTGCCCGGTATTGGTAATAAATCCGCGCAGCGTCTCGCTTTTTATATCATCAACATGTCTCCGGCGAGGGTGAGAAGGCTGTCACAGACGCTGGTCGAGGCGCGGGAACACGTGACCTACTGCAAGGTGTGCCAGAATCTGACCGACGGGGACATATGCCCGATCTGCGGCAATCCCGCCAGGGATAAAAGCACCATCATGGTGGTGGAGAATCCACGCGATCTTGCAGCTTATGAGAAGACAGGCAAATACAGCGGCGTATATCATGTCCTGCACGGCGCCATCTCGCCCATGCTCGGGATCGGACCCGGGGATATACGGCTCAAAGAACTGATCGAGCGGCTGCGGGACAGCGATGTCAGCGAAGTGATCATCGCCACCAATTCGAGCCTGGAAGGTGAGACCACGGCGATGTACATCAGCAAACTGATCAAGCCCACCGGCATCAAGGTGACCCGGATCGCCAGCGGTGTTCCCGTGGGCGGTGACCTGGAGTACATCGACGAAGTGACGCTGCTGCGCGCCCTGGAGGGACGTGTGGAGATCTGAGAGGAACTGTCGGCACTGCGGACCATAGAATAAAACAGGAGGCCTGATATGAGCGTGACCAGAAAGAGTTTTGGCTTTACATCGGAAGGAAAGGAAGCTTTTCTTTATATCCTGGATGCGGGCGGGATCACAGCGGAGGTAAGTGATTTCGGTGCGCTGCTGGTGAGACTCCTGGTACCCGACCGGGACGGGAACAAGGCCGATGTCGTTCTTGGCTTTGACGATGTGAAGGATTATGAGACCCGTTCGGGGTGTTTCGGCGCGTCGGTGATGCCGGTGGCCAACCGCACAGCGGGCGCTGTCTTTACTATAGAAGGAAAAGATTACCACCTCCCCGTCAATGAGGGCCCCAACAACCTTCATTCCGACAAAATATCCTTCCGCCGCTTCTATGAGGCGGAGACGGGTGAGAACAGTGTGACGTTCCGCAGGATGTTCCCCGACGGTGAGGGCGGTTTCCCGGGCAACAGGGATATCTCCGTGACCTACACGGTGGACCGGGACAGCATCCGGATCGATTATGCCGTGGATACCGATGCGCCTACATACCTGAGTCCCACGAACCACAGCTACTTCAACCTGGCGGGCCAGGGCAGCGGCAGCGTGGACGGGCAGACACTCTGCCTGCGCTGCAGCGCCTACACACCCGTGGGGGAGGGCTCCATCCCCACCGGTGAGATCAGGCCCGTGGCGGGGACTGTTTTCGATTTCACGTCTCCCAAGGAGATCGGCCGGGACCTGTCCCTGCAGGATCCCGAACTGATGCGGACGGGCGGCGCCTACGACCACAACCTGGTCATCGACGGCTGGAAAGGAGACGGGACTCTCCTGCTTTTTGCAGAGGCGTCTGACCCAGTGTCCGGACGCCGGATGCAGGCTCTCACGGACATGCCCGGCGTGCAGCTGTATGCGGCCGGCAAGATGCATGTGGAAGGCGCCAAAGGCGGACTTACGTATGGACCCAGGGCGGCTTTCTGTCTTGAGACGCAGTTTTTCCCGGACACGCCCCATCATGACAATTTCCCTTCCTCCCTGTTCGGACCGGACAGACCGCTCAGATCTGCGACGGTATACAGGTTTTCGGCGGAGTGAACATGGCAGGGGCAGAAAACAAGACCCAACAGAATAAGAGAGAAGGAGACAGAAAATACACCCGGACGCTGTTCTGGCACCGCGTGCGCAGGTGGATCGTGCGGATCCTGGCCGTTCTGGTGATCGCTGCCGTCGTTTATCAGGGGTGGATGTTTTTCAGAGAGCGCACCTGGCACAGCATGGAGATGACAAGGACGGCGGACCACATGACCGCGGACGGTGCCTCCCTGGTCAACCTCGGCGATACGATCGTGGAGTACAACTCGGAGGGGGCCGTGTGCATGGATATGGCCGGCCGGACCATCTGGGAGCAGTCCTTCGAGATGGAACATCCGATGGCCAGCATCGCGGGCAATGTGATCGCTTTTGCTGATTACAACGGGAGAAATGTCTACGTGATGGATTCCACCGGGCTGCGGGGGAATTTCGTCACCAGTATGGATGTGCGTTCCCTGACCGCAGCAGCGAACGGAGATGTGCTGTGCATCATGGACGGACAGGAGTCCGACTGGATCCGGATCTATACGGCTGACGGGCAGGAGCGGGCATATTTTGTCCGCAACATGGGGGAGAGCGGATATCCGCTGACCGCGGTCCTCTCTCCGGACGGCAGCCAGATCTGTATCTCCAACCTTCTGATGGACGGGACGGAAGTGCACACTGTCCTGAGTTTCTATGACCTGAAGAAGGGGGATCCGGAGCAGAATTATCTGGTGAGCAGCTATGAATACCAGGACGAGATCGTCCCCATGCTGCGGTTCATCGACAGCAGGACCTGCATAGCGCTCTCCGACGCCCGTTTGATGTTCTGGGACCTCTCCGGGGATACCCCGGCGCTCGGCGTGAACAGTATGTTCAGCGAGGAGGTGCAGAGCGTCTTTACCGGGGACGGCAGGGCTGCACTGGTATTTATGGACGAGACAG
The DNA here is from genome assembly GCA_946617225.1 of uncultured Lachnospiraceae bacterium. Taxonomy (GTDB): domain Bacteria; phylum Bacillota; class Clostridia; order Lachnospirales; family Lachnospiraceae; genus CAG-791. The sequence continues at coordinate 1,093 of CAMOJW010000105.1, read as the reverse complement.
CCAATGAGATGTACCGGATGGACATCTATGACAGCAGCGGGAACAAACTGAGCAGTATCCCCTTTTCGCTCAATTACTCCGACGTACAGCTGACAGGCAGGCGAGTCTATATCAATAACAGCAGGAACTGCATGATCTTCCGCGAGGACGGCGCGCAGCTGTTCAACGGCAGTTTTGACAAAACTGTCCTCATCCTGCATCCGCCGGTCCACGGTCGCAATATGAATGCCCTCACGGGCAAAGAACTGGACGAGATCGAACTTCGCTGAGATCACGGAGGCACACATGAACTACTATTACTGGATCCTTCTGGCAGCAGGCATCCTGATCCTCCTGGGAGGTCTCCTTGTGGGATACAGGAGAGGCCTGGTCCGGGAGATCAATATCCTCCTCTCCGTACTGGGCGTCTTCCTGTGCTTTCGCCTGGTGACGGAACTGGGAGGAGAATATGCCCGGCACAACCTTTCAGGCGTAGCTGTGAGCCTCGGGCTGCTGCTGTTCGTGATCATCGTATTCAGCCTGTGCCATCTGGCCGTCACCGGATTGAACCTTGTCTCCAGACTGCCTGTGATCAGGCTCGTGGACAATCTGCTGGGAGCAGCCGGCGGTCTGGTGATCGCATTCTTTCTTTTATATATCGCCCAGTATCTGCTGGAGTGTTACGCTGGCGTGTGAGCGGGTCTGATTATGAAGTGAATGATCTTATGGGGTACAGGTCGACGTGACCTGTACCCCTTTTTGTGAGTAACGATCACCATCCTCAGTACTCAGGTCTTACCGGTATTTGATCCTGGAGTGCTGTTTAAAACAAATTTGAAAAAAGTGGAAATAGGGCTTGCATTCCTGCGACTGTAGTGTTAAGATGAATCTCGCCGCTGAGAGAGAGACGGGAAGTCATCTGAGAAACAGCCCGGATCTTTACAAAAAAATAAAAAAGCGGACTTGACAAGATATCGGATCGTTCGATATAATGTCATAGTTACGACCGATACGAAACAGGTCGTAAAAACAGTGAAATATGTCCTGCATATTTCAAAAAGCACCTTCACAATCGAATAATGACAGTTTAACAGAAATGCAACCCTGAAGAGAT
>CAMOJW010000104.1 GCA_946617225.1 uncultured Lachnospiraceae bacterium | reverse complement strand
GTCAGAGGCGGGAACGTCTGTCTTCCGCGGCGCTCACCGGATCCCCGCGCGGTGAAGCTCCCACGCGACGCGCGCGCTCTCTTCCAGCTCCTCAATGTTGTAGAACGCTTCCATGACGCTCTTTCCGGGGACGACCGGTCCGTGCTGCTTCAGCAGGAAGCCGTCGCTCCCGGCGACGCGGCTCCGGAAGGCGGCGAACAGTGCCTCCGAACCCGGCTTCTCGTAGGGCACTTCCCCGACCTTGCCGAGCTTCATGCGCAGGTACGGTGTGTGCTGCGGGATGCAGTCTGTCTCATCGGGCACCGGGAGGAAGCTCCACAGGACCGAATAGGTGCTGTGTGTGTGAATGACCGCGCCGACGGACGGGTCCTTCGCGTAGAGGGCCGTGTGCAGCGGCCACTCTTTGCTCGGTTTACGGCCGGCAAGAGGCGTTCCGTCAAGACGGATCGGAACGAAGTCCTCCGGCTGCAGCGTCCCGAAGCAGGTCCCGCTCGCACTGATATAGACCGTGTCTCCGACACGGAAGCTCATGTTCGCGCTGGAACCGCTGGTCTTGCCGCGTTCGAACAGGCTGTGGGCAGCCCAGACAGCGTCCTGCACTTCCTGCGAGTACGTCATGCGGCAGGCCCGTGTGAAGAAATCTTCCTGTCCGAAATTGCCGCTCTTGAGGATCAGGCGGATCTCCGGCCTGCCCGCGGGGACCATCACCGGCACGCCCGGCGCGACGCTCTCGCCGATCAGATAGGAAGAGAAGCCCAGTGCCTGCGTAACAGCGCCGGAGGTCTCCCCGCCGGCGGAGATGATCCGTGTAAATCCTTCCTGTACCGCCGCCCTCGCCAGGGCTGCCGTGAAGGATTCGAGCGCCGCGGATACCTTCTGCGCGCCGGCCTCCTGGTAAGCCCGGACTTTCTCCGGGCGGTCAGAGCTGTAGACAAGAGCTGCTCTTCCCTGCTCCCGCATCCCGCGGACAAAGGCCATCACATGCTCCGGCGTCTCCTCTCCGGAGAGCACGCGCATAGGATCCAGTTTATAGGAAGGGTTGCCTGCCTTCTCCCAGTGCGCGATCTGGGAGAGCGTCGCGGCGCTGCAGCTTCCGGCAAGGAGGAGCGCTTCTCCCGGTGCCGCGCTTGCGGGGATCCGCCCGGCTTCCTCCAGCTTCTGTGCCCAGATCCTGGCCAGCGGCTCAAGAAGGCCGCTCCCGCCGGTCAGAAGCGGCAGATCGGCGAAGGTCTCCGCGATGTGCTCGCTGTCCGCGGCGTCCGTGTAATCGGGGACCAGATAGAAACGTTCCCCGGCATGCGCCTCAAGAAACGCGGCAGTCTCCTCCACCGGGACCGCATATGAGGGATACCGGCTCTGCGGAGCCATCAGGCGGGTCAGGTCGGAGTCCCGCATCGGTGTCAGCGGATGGTCCTTCATGGGGCTCTCATCCAGCGGCACGCCGTTGACATAGAGTTTCCCGCCTCTCTGGACCCGTCCGTTCACGGGAAGCGCGGGACAGAGGATGCTGTACGGGGAGCCGGTGCACTCCATCAGCGCGTCGGCGACCGGCCCGATATTTCCCTCCGGCGTCGAGTCAAATGTGGAACAGTATTTAAAATAGATCTTCCGTACCCCGCGGGCGAGCAGTGCCCGGGCAGCTTCCAGACTGTCGCGCACCGCGGCCGACGTCTCCTGTGTGCGGGATTTGAGGGCGATCACGACCGCCTGCACTTCTGCGTCCTCCGCGCCGCTGTCCGACAGAGAAGCTGTTCCGTTATACAGTTTGGTCCGGAGACCGCCTTTCACAAGAAAAGAAGCCGCGTCGCTCGCACCCGTAAAATCGTCCGCGATGATCCCGATATATGCCATGCTTACCTCCTGTCATTCGTTGTGGACCGGGTTTCCGATGTATATCATAGCAATTACCATGCCAGCAGGATGCGTCCCGTTTGCCCCTGTTTTCAGTGCTTTTCCGGCTTGCGCGCGGAGAATTGACAGCGATTGTTGCATCCTCTATGATGAAAGAAACGCAACACGCAGCATACTGCAACATTCCTCTGCGTCATCCCGTTCGTCCTCCTGTGCCCTCCCGGCAGAAAGGAGCATCCCTTGATCTCGATCCTCATCATCGTACCATACCCGGAAATGCAGGAAAAAGTGGAGTCCATCCTGGCGCAGCATCCGCCCGGCGAAGGCCTCCGCATACGGACCGAGACCCATCCGGTCGAGGATACAGAGGGCATCGACCTCTCTCCTTACGACGCGGTCATTGCCCGCGGTTATACCGCTTCCAATATCGGGAGCCGCCATCCCGACAAGCCGGTCATCCGCCTCAACGTCTCCGGTTACGACATCATCCGGGCGCTTGTGGAATGCAGGGACCGCTATGCGCCGGAGAAGATCGCCGTATTCGGCTTCCCGCAGCACCTTCTCGAGGTGCAGGGGCTCTCCGAAGCACTGTCCGTCCGCACGGAGATCTATCGCTCTACGGATCCGGGAGATCTGCCGGCCATGGTACGGCAAGCCATCAGCGACGGATGCGACGCGCTCATCGGAGGCTACAGCGCCAATATGGCCGCTGCCCGGGCCGGGATCCCTTCCGTGATCGTGCGCACGGGCGAAGAGGCCGTGAACCTGGCGCTGGAAGAGGCTGTCCGCACCGTAGAGCGGGTCCGCGCCGAGCGGATCACATCCCAGATGTATAAGACGGTCATCTATTCTTCAAGGGAAGGGATCCTCTATGTCGACAGCAGCGGGATCATCCGGGTCCGCAATCATCTGGTCCGCCGGATGAACGGGGACAGGAGCCTTATGAACCGCTCCCTGAAAGACGTGCTCCCCTATCTGGACGAGCCCTTTCAGGCAGTCCTTGCGACCAGACAGGAAGTGGAGGGACGTGTCCTGAAGATCCCCGCTACCGGGCTCACCGTCTCCGTATCCCTGCGTCCGGTCATGCTGGAGACGCAGGTCGCCGGCGTGGTGGTCACCTTCAGCGACATCACGGAGATCCAGCGTCTTGAGGGGCAGATCCGCCGCAAACTCCATGAACATGGGCTGCAGGCCAGGTACCGGTTCGACGATATCCTGCACACGTCCGACGTCATGGACCGGACCATCGCTACAGCGGCAAAATACGCGGTGACCGACGCAAATGTCATCCTGATCGGCGAGACGGGGACCGGCAAGGAGCTGTTCGCGCAGAGCATCCACCAGGCGAGCCGCAGGTCCAAAGGACCTTTCGTCGCCATAAACTGCGCCGCGCTTCCGGAGAACCTGCTGGAGAGCGAGCTCTTCGGTTATGCGGAAGGGGCTTTCACCGGCGCCTCGAAAGGCGGCAAGATGGGTCTGTTCGAGCAGGCACACGGGGGGACTCTCTTCCTGGATGAGATCGAGGAGATCCCGCTCCCGACGCAGACCAAGCTCCTGCGGGTCCTCCAGGAGCGGCAGGTGCGACGGATCGGCGACCGCCGGGTGATCGACATCGACGTGCGCATCATCGCGGCGACCAACGTCAGCATCCGGCAGCTCTGTGAGAGCCGGCGCTTCCGCAGGGACCTGATGTACCGGCTGGATGTCCTGCGCCTGTATATCCCGCCGCTGCGTGACCGCGGAGCGGATACGGAGATGCTCTTCCGGAAGCTGCTCGAAAGAGAATGCGCGCACAGCGGGCTGGCCGTCCCGCGGATCGATGAAGACGCGGTCGAGCTCCTGCGGACCTATCCGTTCTCCGGAAACATCCGGGAACTGCAGAACATCATCGAAAGGATCTGCGCGGTCAGCAGCGGCGGCAGCCTGTCCCCGGAAGATCTCTCCGCGGTCCTGTTTCCGAAGGATCTGGAGCCCTTCCCGGCCGCGGAGCCCGGCAGTCTCCTTCCCGGCCTCGCGCCGTCCTCTGCCGGCCGAGATGATCCGATGCCGGGATCTGCGCCTGTCTCCCCTTCCGAAGAGATGCCGGGATCCGAACGCGACCGCATCGTGCAGGCACTGGCGGCGTGCGGAGGCCGCCGCGGAGAAGCCGCTGTCCGGCTCGGTTTCGACCGGACCACCCTCTGGCGGAAGATGCGGAAGTATGGCCTGTGATGTTGCATCCCGTTGCAGACAGTATTGTTGCGTTGCAGTGTTTCGCTATTCAGAGATGCTGCAACGCTGTTTTGCATCATTTTTCCGCATGTTTCCCAAAAAACGTGCAAAAACACTTTTTTCAGCCCTCTTTTTTCTGGCACGCCAGTTGCTCATTACTCCGGCAGAAGCTTCACCAGCCATATCGAAAAGGAGGATATGTAAAAATGTCAACAGCTTATGTACTCATCGTCTTCGCGATCGCCATTGCACTGATGATCGTGCTCATCTCCAAGTTCCACGTCAACGCCTCCATGGGTATTCTGATCGCTGCGCTCGCGCTTGCCATTGCGCTGCACACCCCCTGGCAGGATATTGAAGGCACGATCAACTCCGGTTTCTCCGGCACCATCAAGAGCGTCGCGATCGTGATCTTCCTCGGATGTACCATGGGTACTGTCCTCGAGAAGACAGGCGCGGCCATCACGATCACCAAGTGGGCGATCAGCCTGGTCGGTGAGAAGAATATCATCTGGGCTATCGCCCTGGCTTCCGCGATCCTCGGCATCCCGATCTTCGCCGACACCGTCGTGATCCTGCTGGTCCCGATCGTTTCCCTGCTGGCAGTCCGTACCGGCAAGTCCATGATGAGCTACGGCGCTGCACTCTATCTCGGCGCCCTCGTCACCGCTTCCCTCGTCCCTCCGACACCCGGTCCGGTCTCCGCGGCTGCGCTCCTGCATGTGCCGCTGGGTCAGGCGATCCTCTGGGGCGTCATCGTTGCCATCCCTTCCGTCATTGCTGCGACCTTCTACTGCATGACGCTGAAAGAGCCCGTCTCCCCGAAACAGGAGATCCTTGACGCCGCAAAAGAAGCTGAGAACATGCAACTTCCTTCCCTCACCAAGTCCCTGATGCCGATCATCGTTCCGCTGATCCTGATCCTGATCAACACCGCTGTGTCCGTCATGATGCCCGAGAGCGGATTCGCCAACTTCATGGCCTTCATCGGCAGCCCGCTGGCAGCTCTGTTCACCGGATGTCTCCTGTCCCTCACCCTCACCGGTGACAAGTGGAAGACTCCCGAAGTTCTCGACAAGTGGGTCGGCGAAGGCACTGTCGCCGCTGCTATGCCGATCGTCGTCACCGGTATGGGCGGTGCGCTGGCTACCTTCGTAAAGAACGCGGGTGTTGCCGACCAGATCGCGGCGATCGTCGCCGAGTCCCCGTTCCCCGCGATCCTGATCCCGATCATCATCGCAGCCCTGATCCATGTCATTACCGGTTCCAACGCTCTCGGCGTCATGACTGCCGCCGCCCTCGTTGAGCCCATGCTGGCCACCCTCGGCATCTCCCCCGTCGCCGCTTTCCTTGCCTGCGGCACCGGCGCCCTGATGTTCAAGCACGCCAACTCCTCCGGTTTCTGGGTAACTGTTTCCATGTCCAACATGAACGTCAGCCAGGGTATCCGCGCGGTCGGCGGTGCTTCCACCGTAGCCGGCTTCACCGGAGCCGTCATCACCTGCATCTTAGTCGCGCTGCATGTGATCTGATGACAGGCTGCTGACCAAATGACCCCCATCTGTGCCGGAGCCTCCTCTTTTCTCCCGGCTCCGGCACATTTTCCTAAAAAAGCTTAAGGAGGCAGATCATGGAGAAATTCGTTACAAGAGCAGCCCGCCTGAACGGCCCTTACGACATTGAACTCATCGAGCGCGAACTCGTCTGTGAAGAAGACGATATCATCGTCAAGAACCACATGATCGGCATCTGCGGTTCCGACAAGAACTTCTACCGCGGCTTCATGCCCCCGCAGACCGCCGAGTTCCGCCAGAAACCGGAATTCCCCTTCCTTCTCGGCCACGAGAGCGGCGGCACCGTCGTCGCGGTAGGCGACAAGGTCACCGATTACAAAGTCGGCGACAAGGTCATGGCCTTCGGCTGGAACAACAACTTCGCTGATTATTTCAAGTCCAAAGCTTTCCAGCTGCAGCCTGTCCCGGAAGGCCTGGATATGGATATCGCGGCGCTCGGTGAGCCCACCGCCTGCGCCATGTTCTCCGGCCTCAACTCCGGCGTGCAGCTCGGCGACACCGTCGTCGTCATGGGTGCCGGCTATGCCGGGCAGATCATCGCCCAGTGCTCCAAGCTCAAAGGCGCCTATCAGGTCATCGTGGTCGATGTCCTGGAAGGCAAGCTGAACCTGGCCAAGGCTCTCGGCGCGGATATCGTGATCAACTCCCGCGAAGAGGATCCCGTCGAGAAGGTCAAGGCCCTTACCGGCGGCCGCGGCTGTGACGTGGTCGTGGAAGCGGCCGGCACCGCCGAGTCCTTCAACGCCGCCAGCGCCATGCTCCGCCACAACGGCAAGTTCGTCTTCTACAGCTGGGTGACCACTCCCGTCACGCTCAACATCAGCCGCTGGCACGATGACGGCCTGGAGTTCGTCAATACCTGCCTCGTCCATCACACCTGGCAGGAGAGATTCGTCTGGGTCCCCGACACGATGCGCCCGATCATCCAGGGTTCTGTCAAGATCAAGCCTCTGTTCACGGACATCCTTCCGCTTGCGGACCTGAAGCAGGGCTTTGACCTCGCGGACAAGAACGACGCCGCGATCAAGATCGCGTTCCGTCCCTGATTCCTGACTACAGAAACTGCTGCAATAGATTTCATCCCACGGAGGACGATCATGGATTATACAAAGCTTCTGAATGACAAGAGCGGCAAAGTATCCCGCGTAGGCATCATCGGCGCGACCAAAGGGTATGGCTACACCCTGCTGGCCCAGATCCCGACCGTAGCGCACATGCAGCTGCGCGTGATCTGCTCCCGCCACACCGACGAGTGCGTGGATGTCCTGACAGAGATCGGCTACGACCCCGCGTCTATCGTCGTCTGCCGCACGGAGGAAGAGATCCGCGCCGCGGCGGAAGACGTCATCATTGTCACCCCCGATTACCGCCTGGTCATGGAATGCGGGATCACCGCGATGGTGGAATGCACCGGCAACACGAAGGTGAGTTCCGACGCCGCCATGATCGCCCTCAAAAAGGGCATCAACGTCTACATGGTCTCCAAGGAGACCGACTCCGTCTGCGGGCCGATCCTGCACCAGATGGCTGAGAAGTACGGCGCTGTCTACTCCCTCGTCAACGGCGACCAGCCCCGGAACCTTCTCGACCTCTATTCCTGGGCCCAGGTGCTCGGACTGGAAGTCGTCTGCGCGGGCAAGTCCAGCGAGTATGACTTCGTCTGGGACAGGGAGACCGGCTCCTTCACCTACATGGACGGCGAACACGAGAGCGAGGCGCTGCCGGAGCTCGCGCAGTACTGGCACTATGAGGGCACGGAGACGCTGAAGGGTCGCGACAGCCTGCTTGAGAAATACCGCGAGGTGATCTCGGCAGACCTGTGCGAGATGAACCTGGTCTCCAACGTCAGCGGACTGGTCCCCTCGAGGCCGTTCCTGAACTATCCCATCGCCAAGATCAGCGAGCTGGCCAACATCTTCATCCCGAAGGAGGACGGCGGCATCCTGGACAGGACCGGCGTCGTGGATGTCTTCTACAATCTCCGCGAGAAGGATGAAGCGAGCTTCTGCGGCGGCGAGTTCATCATCGTCCGCTGCCGCGACGCGAAGATGTGGGACCTCCTGGCTGCCAAGGGCCACGTCATGAGCAAAGACAACAAGTACTGCTGCATCTACTACCCCTACCACTATATGGGTCTGGAGACACCCCTCTCGATCCTTCTGGGCGACCTGATGGGCGTCGGCGGGCACCCGGAGTGCCGCCAGGTGACCATTATGGCCGGCGTTGCCGACAGGGACCTTCCCGCCGGCACAGAGCTGAAAGTCTACGGCCACCATCACCAGATCGACGGCCTTACCCCGGAGCTCCTGGTACGCGCTGATGTCGGCGATGCCGCGCCTTTCTACCTCCTCAACGGGGCGGTCCTGCAGCAGGATGTCAAGAAAGGCCAGCCCGTGACCCTGAAGGACGTGGACCTCTCCGGTCTGTCGACCTACGCGCTGTTCCTGGAGGGACTGAAACTGGGATAAGAAGCAGAATCAAAGAAGCTGTGAAATAGCTGGCAAAAAAAAGGGCGTGTGAAAAATGAGAAATTGTTTTTCACACGCCCCTTTTTTA
>CAMOJW010000103.1 GCA_946617225.1 uncultured Lachnospiraceae bacterium | reverse complement strand
GGATGTCGTTGCCCTCCTGCTCGGGGCGGTAAGGGATGCCGACGCCGCCGGAGAGATTGACAAAATCAAAGTGGATCCCCAGCTCCTCGTGGATGTCCCTGGCCAGTGTGAACAGCTGTCCGGCCAGTTCCGGGTAGTAATCGTTGGTGACGGTGTTGCTGGCCAGGAAAGCGTGCAGGCCGAAGCGGCGGACGCCCTTGTCCCGCAGCTGCCGATAGGCCTCGTAGAGCTGGGCCTTGGTCATGCCGTACTTGGAATCGCCCGGATTGTCCATGATCCCGTTGCTCATGATGAACACGCCGCCGGGATTGTAGCGGCAGCTCATGATCTCCGGGAACGAACCCAGGATGCTCTCCACATAGGGGATGTGCGTGATGTCATCGAGATTGATGATGCCGCCCAGTTTCGCGCAGAGGGCGTACTCCTCAGCGGGCGTGTCGTTGGAGGAGAACATGATGCGCTCTCCTGTACAGCCTACGGCATCTGCCAGCTGCAGTTCTGTCAGAGAAGAGCAGTCAAATCCGAAGCCGTACTCCTTGAAGATCTCCATGAGGTACGGGTTCGGTGTAGCCTTGACAGCGAAATACTCGCGGAATCCTTTGTTCCAGGCAAAAGCCTCTTTCACGGCTTCCGCGTTCTCACGGATCCCCTTTTCGTCGTAGATGTGAAAAGGCGTGGGGTACACGGCCGTGATCTGTTCTGCCTGCTCTCTGGTCAGAAATGCTCTCTTGCTCATTCAAAAACCTCCGTAAATCATTCTGTATGTGCATTTCCTCAGAGCTGCCAGTCTATGGGCGTCTCCCCGTGGGCGGTGAGAAAAGCGTTGCACTTGCTGAAGTGTCCGCATCCGAAAAAACCGCGGTAAGCGGACAGCGGGCTGGGATGCGGTGCCCGCAGGATCAGGTGGCGCGGATTGGTGAGCATCGGCGCCTTGGACTGGGCAGGCGTCCCCCACAGCATGTACACGATGGGGCGCTCCTGTCTGTTTACGGCCTGCAGGATCGCGTCCGTGAACTGCTCCCATCCCCTGCCCCGGTGTGAATTGGGCTCATGGGCACGCACCGTCAGGACAGTATTCAGGAGGAGGACCCCCTGCTCCGCCCATCCGGTCAGGCATCCGCTCGCCGGCATCCTGCAGCCCACGTCGTCGTGGAGCTCCCTGAAGATGTTCTGCAGGGAGGGCGGGATCTGCGCGTCCTCCGGCACGGAGAAGCACAGCCCGTGGGCCTGATGCACGTTGTGATAGGGATCCTGCCCCAGTATCACGGCCTTTACTTTGGAGAGAGGCGTATAGTGCAGCGCATTGAACAGATCCTCCGCGGGGGGATAGACCGTGTGAGTCATATATTCCTGCCGCACGAAGGCGTACAGGTCCCGGTAGTAGGGTTTGGAGAACTCCGGCGCGAGCACCTGCAGCCATTCACCACTGATCTGTGCCATTTTCAGTCCGTTTCCTCTCTGTTCATACAGGCTCCTGCTCATACGGGCAGGCGCAGATAATTGCGGACGGGAGCCGCATCAGCCGGCCAGGTCCGCCATTGCCTTCAGAAGGAACTTCCAGGTCCTGACCGTGGAGGAGATGCTCAGTTTTTCCGCCGGCGTGTGGACATCCCGCATATTCGGTCCCATGGAGACGCAGTCCAGTCCCGGCACTTTCGCTGCCAGGAGACCGCACTCCAGGCCGCCGTGGATCATGGCGACGGAGGGCTCTGTACCGGTCGTGTCGCGATAGATCCGGATCAGTTCATCCCTGAAAGGAGACTCTGTCCTGAATTCCCAGGCGGGATACTCTCCCTTTTTGACGACCTTGCCGTCAAGGATCCTCACCAGGCTGCCCAGGCGGCTCTCCAGCCACCTTCTCTGAGAATTGACGCTGCTCCGCAGCAGGTAGACGGCGGTCATACCGTGGTCCTCCGTCCTGAGGATGCCCAGGTTCAGCGAAGTCTGCGGCAGGCCGGGGAAGGAAGGATCGTATTCCTGGACTCCGTTGGGGGTGATGGCCAGGAAACGCAGGAATCTCCGCGTATCTCTCCTGCTGAAAGCTTCCGCGGTGGGAAGCGCCTCCTCACCCTCGTCGTCCGTTCTGGTCATATCCAGCGAAGCGTGGATCTGGAGCCCCGGATCTGTCAGCCTGTATTCGTTCCGGATGGACGCAGCCTCGTTCTCCAGGGTCATCATGAGCGCTTCAGTATTCGTGTCTGAAGGCAGGAGCACCTCAGCCCGTGCGCTCCTGGGGATGGCATTGTCCTTGTTGCCGCCGATGAGGTAGATGAGGCGGAAGGGCTGTTCTCTGTAAAGTCTGTACAGGACCCTGGCCGTCACCAGATCGGCGTTGGCGCGCCCCCTGTTGATGGCATCGCCGGAATGGCCGCCCAGCAGGCCGTCGGTACCGACAGACAGGATATACCCCTTCCGTTTCCTCCTTTTGGCCTCAAAGATGCAGTGCAACTCCGCTCCGCCCGCGCAGCCCGCAGTGATGACGCCCTCGTCCTCCGAGTCCAGATTGAGCATCATCCTGCCCTGCAGATCGGAGAGATCCAGGGCCTGTGCTCCCAGCATGCCCACCTCTTCATCGACGGTAAAGATGCATTCGAGCTGAGGATGGATCGCCGTTCCGTCATCCAGCAGAGCCAGCATCATCGCCACGGCGATCCCGTTGTCGGCACCCAGGGTGGTCCCGTCGGCCGTGAGCCAGTCTCCCTCCTGCAGGATCTGCGGAGGTGTGACCGTCATATCGATATCCCGTCCTTCTTCCTGCTCGCAGACGATATCCATGTGCCCCTGGAGCACGATACCGGGCTCATCGTCGGATTCACCGGTGCCCGGCTTGCGGATGATCACGTTGCCGGCCTCGTCGCGACGGTATTCCAGTTTCCTCTCCTCGGCAAAACGGACCAGATAATCACCGATAGCGGTGACATTGCCGCTCCCCCGGGGGATCGCCGTGATCTCACGGAAGAAGCCGAAGACGGCCTCAGCTTCTGAGGGATCCGCACTCATTTCTTCCATATGATCCGCAGACGGCTCTTCTGCTGTCGTTTCTTCCGCTGCTGTTTCTTCCGCTGACGTTTCTTCCGCTGACGTTTCTGCTGCTGTCACTTCTTCTGCAGAGAGATCCTCAGAAGCCTGTGCCAGCTGGGGCTCTTCTGCAGCGGGCTCCTCGACGGGCGAGGACTCCTCTTCCTCTCTCTCCACAGAAGCTTCCGATTCTCTCACCCTGCTCTTCAGGAAGTTCAGGGAATTCTTCTTTCTGGGTCTGCCCAGTCTGGATACGAAATTGGCCACGACTACCTCCGTTCCCACCCGTCCGCACGATGGGTGTTCCGATTCAGATCCGCACGGGAAGTCCCTGCTCACGCAGGTATTCCTTCAGTGCGGAGATCTCCAGTTCCTTGTAATGAAACAGCGAAGCGGCCAGTGCCGCATCGGCGCCGCCCTCCGTCAATACCTCATAAAAATGTTCGGGCCTGCCTGCACCGCCGGAAGCGATCACCGGGATCTCCACAGCATCGCTGACCGCGCGGGTCAATTCCACATCGTATCCGGCTTTGGTCCCGTCGCCGTCCATGCTCGTCAGCAGGATCTCGCCGGCGCCCAGTCTCTCCGCCTCGCGGACCCACCACAGGCAGTCGATCCCCGTGTCGATCCTGCCGCCGCTGCGGTAGATATTCCAGCCTCCGTCAGGCCTGCGCCTCGCATCCACCGCCACTACGATACACTGGCGGCCGAAACGCTCGGCGCCCTCCGCGATCAGGGCCGGACGCAGGATGGCCGCCGAATTGACGGATACCTTGTCGGCGCCTGCCCGCAGGATCTGTTTCATGTCCTCCACGGTGCGGATGCCTCCTCCCACGGTAAAAGGGATGAAGACTCTCTCCGCCACGCGTCTCACCATATCCGCCACGGTCTCTCTGGCGTCGCTGGTCGCCGTGATGTCGAGAAATACCAGTTCATCGGCACCGGCCTCCGAATAAGCCGCCCCGGTCTCCACCGGGTCGCCGGCGTCCCGCAGCTGTACGAAATTGATACCCTTGACGACTCTCCCGTCCTTGACGTCCAGACAGGGGATGATCCTTTTGGTCAGCATACAGTCACCCCTCCTCCGCACGACAGAAAGTTGCGCAGGATCTGCAGCCCTGTGCGTTCGCTTTTCTCCGGGTGGAACTGACAGGCATACAGATTGCCGCTCTCCACGGCGGCGTGGATCTCCACGCCATAGTCTGTCACGGCTGTGACGACGGACGGATCCTCCGCCTGCAGATAATAGGAATGGACAAAATAGACATAGCTGTGCTCCGGGATCGACCGGAACAGCCTGCCACCCCCCTCTTTCCTGTAGCGCAGATCGTTCCAGCCGATCTGCGGCACTTTGCGCACGGGAACGATGTCCGGCGGGTCACAGGCGGGGATCCTGCGGATCACGCCCGGTAAGAGACTCAGTCCCCTGACCCCGGGGCTCTCCTCGCTCTCCTCAAAGAGGAGCTGCAGGCCCAGACAGATCCCCAGCATGGGCGTGCCCGCTCCCGCAGCACTTCGGATGGGCTCCTCGAGCCCCAGTGCCCGGATCCTGTCCATGGCGTCACCGAACGCACCGACACCGGGCAGGATCAGTCTCTCCGCGCTCCGGATCACTGCAGGATCACCGGAGAGGACTGCCTCCTCCCCCAGATAATGCAGGGCATTGGCAACGCTCCGGATGTTGCCCGCCTCATAATCAATGATCACCGTCATCAGCCTGTCTCCAATTCAAACCAGAATGCGACACCGTTGTCGTAGTTGACCGCTCCGTATTTCTGTCCATGCAGTTCCATGACCGCTTTTACGACCGACAGTCCGACGCCGCTCCCTCCGTAGGCGCGGGTCCTGGCTTTGTCCACTTTGTAGAACGTCTCCCAGATATGCGGGAAAGCGTCCGCCGGGATCGGACTGCCCGTGTTGAAGACCGTGGTCCTCACATGGCCGTCTTCTCTGACGGCCGAAACTTCGATCACTTTGTCGCCGGCGGCGTGATGCAGTGCATTGGAGAGATAGTTGTCCACCACCTCTTCCACGAGCATCGGATCGCCCCAGACCATCAGGGATCCCGGGATGTCCTGCTGCAGGCGAATCCCGTCCCTGTCCGCGAGGATCCGGATGCTCTCCAGATGCCCGCGCAGCAGGTCCGCCAGGTCGAAGTGCTCCATTTCGGCTTTTCTCTGGCCGAACTCCAGCTCGTTGAGACTCAGGAGACCGGCTACCATGCGGTTCATCCTGTCCGCCTCGTCCAGGATGACACCGCAGTATTCACTGCGCCCCTGCGGATCGTCGATGATCCCCTCTGAGAGTCCTTCTGCATATCCGCGGATCAGGGCCAGGGGAGTCTTCAGCTCGTGCGTCACGCCTGAGATGAAATCCCTCCGCATCTCCTCCATCTCCTCGCGGCGCGCCAGATCCCGCTTCAGTTCGGTGTTGGCTGTCTTCAGTTCAGAAAGGGTATGCTCCAGGGACTGCCCCAATTCCTGCAGATCGTCTCCCAGTTCCGTCAGTTCCCTGGTGCGGCTGCCGTGAAAAGTGTCCGAGAAGTCCAGTTCCTTCATGTGCCGGGAGATCATGACGAGCTCCCGGATGGGGCCGGTGAGCCTGCGGGCAAGAAAGTAGGCCGCTGCCGCGCCGATCAGCACGGTGCACAGCCCCGTATAGATCAGAAAACGATTGGCGACCCGGCTGCTCCTGGCAATGCTCTCCAGCGGCGTCCTGAGCAGGACGAAATGTCCCCCCGGCAAGGTCCCGAAGAGTTCCATGCTGTCGGTGTCGGTAAAGGTATCCCGGACGATCTGGAAGGTGGACGTCTCCGTCTCCTGCTCGCGGCTCCGGATATAGTACCTGTCCCCCTCCCCCTGCGCGAGCGTGTCATCGGTGCGATCCTCCAGCAGGGGCGTCCTGTCCAGGATGTTGGCCCACAGGCGGCGGTAAATATTTTCCCTGTTTGTGGCATAGATCTGGAGGTTTTCCGCATTGCTGTCGATAATGACTATGCCCACGTTCTCGGAGGTCACCGCTTCCTGGAGCATCTCGTCCATCTCCTCCGACTCGATCCGGTCCTCGGAGGAGGCCAGGGTATCATACAGTCTGAAGAGCAGTTTCTTCTGTCCGGATCTGTAATATTCCTCCAGAAAGCGGCTGTTGAGCAGCCAGCACAGGGCGATGGTCCCCGCCATCATCAGAACGAAGGCCGCCGCGAAAAGGACGGCTATGCGGTATCGTCTGCGCTCACCGGTGCCGCTTTTCATGTCTGCTCCCCGAACTTATAGCCGAATCCCCACACGGTAAGGATCAGTTTCCCGCAGGAGCCCAGCTTGCTGCGGAGCTTTTTGATGTGGGTGTCCACAGTCCTGGCATCCCCCACGTAATCATAGTTCCAGACATTGTTCAGGAAGTTCTCTCTGGACAGGGCGATGCCTCTGTTCTCCATCAGATACCGCAGGAGTTCGTATTCCTTGATGCTGAGCTCCACCGGCTGCCCGTCGGCTGTGACTGTGTGTGCCTTCTCGTTCATCACGATGCCGCCGTAGCTGAGGGTGTTCTCCTCCCTGGGAGCGGTCCGGCGCAGGATCGCATCGACCCTTGCCACCAGCGTGCGGGGGCTGAAAGGTTTGGTCACATATTCGTCCGCACCCGCCTGAAATCCCTCCAGTTCATCGTGCTCCGTGCTCCTGGCGGTGAGCATGATGACGGGGATCGCGGAGAACTCACGGAGAGACCTGCAGACTTCATATCCGTCCATGCCCGGCATCATCACGTCCAGGATGGCCAGGGCGATCTCCGGATCCGTCCTCAGCGCGGAAAGCGCTTCCGTGCCGTCAGGAACACAGACCGGTTCATAACCGGCCCCTGTCAGATAATCGTGGATCAGTCTGCGCAGACGCGGCTCATCGTCCGCCACAAGTATCTTCTTGCTCTCCAAACTAAGCCTCCCTCGCTGTCCGGCCTGGGGTCAGCGCTTTCATTCCGGTTGGTGGAACAGGGTAAAGACTGCCGTGCTCCTCTCCCGCAGCAGGTAGATGGACCGGGGCAGGAACTCCGGCTGTTCCCGGTAGAATGTGCCGTCCATGGCATCCGTATCGATGACCAGGCCCCAGGAATATCCGGCCGGAAGGGCCGGCAGACGGATCTCCCTCGGCTCCCAGTAGGCATTGATCACCATATAGACGACGTCGTCCTGCTGTTCCTGCAGCAGGCGGCCTGCGTACATGATCCCCAGGACGCTGGTAAAACGCGTGATCTCGTGATCGTCCGGATCCGCGCTGCAGAGCGACAGTGCCGGGAGCCCGCATCTGGCCGCGGGCAGAGGCTTCCGGATGGCGGGATGCGCTTTCCGGAAGGCGATCACACTCTTGTAAAATTCAAAGAAATCGCGGTTGATCTTCAGGTACTCCCAGT
Organism: uncultured Lachnospiraceae bacterium; assembly: GCA_946617225.1. Classification (GTDB taxonomy): domain Bacteria; phylum Bacillota; class Clostridia; order Lachnospirales; family Lachnospiraceae; genus CAG-791. The sequence goes on along the minus strand of CAMOJW010000103.1, from coordinate 869 downwards.
TCAGCCAGGAGGTCTCGCTGTCCTGACAGTAGGCATTGTTGTTGCCGAACTGCGTGTTGCAGAACTCATCTCCCGCCAGGATCATGGGCGTGCCGCGGCTGCACATCAGCACCGTGATGGCGCTGCGCATCATCTTGGCCCGCAGGCCCTTGATCACGGCATCGTCGGTAGGGCCTTCCATGCCGCAGTTCCAGCTGCGGTTGTCGTCCGTGCCGTCGGTGTTGTTCCAGCCGTTGGTCTCGTTGTGCTTGTGATCGTACGAATACAGGTCGTTCAGCGTGAAGCCGTCGTGGCAGGTGATAAAATTGATGCTGGCCCTGCCGCTCCCCGCGCCGCCCGGATACAGATCTCCTGAGCCGGACAGTCTCGCGGCCATCTCCGGCGCGTTCCAGTAATTGCCCTTGAGAAAATCCCTCAGGGCATCGCGGTATCGCCCGTTCCACTCGGAGAATCTCCTGTACGCGGGGAAGGTTCCCACCTGGTACAGTCCCCCGGCATCCCAGGGCTCGGCGATCAGTTTGGTGCCGGCCAGGATGGGGTCGCTGGCCATGTCCTCGAGGATGGGCGGTCTGTCCATCGGAGCGCCCGCCCTGTCCCTGGTGAAAATGCTCGCCAGATCGAATCGGAACCCGTCCACGTGGTAGCGGGTGACCCAGTGGCGCAGACAGTCCAGGATGAACCTGCGCACTATGGGATGATTGGCGTTCATGGTGTTCCCGCAGCCGCTGAAATTATAATAGTCGCCGCTGGGAGTCAGCATGTAGTAGATCCGGTTGTCTATCCCCTTGAAGGAGAAATACGGGCCTGTTCGATTTCCCTCCGCCGTGTGGTTGAACACGACGTCCAGGATCACCTCGATGCCGTTCTCC
>CAMOJW010000102.1 GCA_946617225.1 uncultured Lachnospiraceae bacterium | reverse complement strand
CATCCCCTGAAAAAAATGCCTAAAGGAATTTACACACAATTCAGGACTTGACTCTACGGCTGAAGATTTCCTGTTACCGTAGTGACTTCCCGGCCGCTAATGGCCTCTGGCCGTCACTACGGCTGAAGATTTCCTGTTACCGTAGTGACTTCCCGCCTTCTAAAAGCCTCTGGCCGTCACTACGGCTGAAGATTTCCTGTTACTGTAGTGACTTCCCTGCCGCTAAAAGTCTCTGGCCGTCACTACGGCTGAAGATTTCCTGTTACCGTAGTGACTTCTCAGCCTCTAATGGCCTCTGGCCGTCACTACGGCTGAAGATTTCCTGTTACTGTAGTGACTTCCCGGCCTCTAAAAGCCTCTGGTCGTCACTACGGCTGATGATTTCCTGTTGCTGTAATGACTTCCTGGCTTCTTCAAGTTCTGGCTGTCACTATAGCTGGTCAATTGGCCTCCTTGGAGGCAGAGGCGCTTCAGCGCCTCTTGCCAATAAAACACCGTCTTCCGGGGCAGCTGTCAAGGACGCCTCCGGCGAGGTACACCGGTTCCTTGACAGCTGCCTCGGAAGATGGTTAGCAAATTTCAGATCACCAGCTGCAGCTTCCCGGGCAGGAGGCGCACGGTGATGTGCGAGGACTGGCAGAAGACCTCGCCGTCGGTCTGGACCCAGAGCGGCTTGTTGGCGCGGAAGGTGAAAGCGCCGCTGCGCTCCTCGGTGATCCCGGGATAGCGCAGATGTCCGCCGGCATAGGCGGTGGGAAAGATCCGGAAGAACTGGGGCCTCTTGATATTGGAAGCCGTGCACAGGTCGAGACGGGCGTCGTCGGCGCTGGCGTGGGGGCAGAACTGGAAACCGCCGCCTTGGTACTGGTGATTCATGAAGGAGGCGAACAGCAGGTTTTTATAGGAAAGCTTCGTGCCAACGGGACGGGAAGTGTTCTCATCGCCCTCCTCAAACGTGATCTCACAGTTGGCGGTACTGCTGGTGAAGATGAGGCGGAGAGCGGAAGCGATATAGATGAGCTTGCCCATGCGCATGGCATTCAGGACGGCCTTGAAGCGGGAGGCGGCAGCGGCTTCACAGCACTCGGCGTCAAAACCGATCCCGCAGCCCACGTTGAACAGACGCCTGGCATAGCGCTCGCCCTCCGTGCCGGGCAGGCAGCTGCTCCGGTCATGGAAAATGACTTCGCCTACATCACAGCGGCGCTTCACTTCGTTTCTGAGGACAGCCTCCACGATCCGGAGGTGCTCCCCGGGCAGGTCCATATCCCGGCTCAGGTCATTGCCGGACCCCACCTGCAGGAAACCCACGCGGGTCTTCTCGAAATCCCGGATGCCGTTGACCGCTTCGTTCATGGAGCCGTCGCCCCCGAGAATGAAGAGTGTATTTTCGCTCCCGTCGGAGGTGATCTCCTCACAGATCTGTTCGATGCCGTGATCCGGCGTGGACAGGTGGATCTTGAAAGTGCATCCTCCGGCGGTTATGATCGGTTTGATCTCCTTCCAGATCCGGGCGGACTGGCCGCCGCTGGAAGACGGATTGACAATGATATGCAGCATGGTCTGCGCCTCCTCTCTGCCCTCCATTATACAGGGCGTACCCTTTTTTGACTACCCGTGGGGAGAGAGGCCTGACCGCCTGCGGGGGACAGTTGACAAAAGAGAGAGCGTGATATAGGATATCGTCAACCCGGGAAATGCACCGGGGAGACGGGCTGCTTGTACGGAAGGCCCGGATCAACTGTGAAAGGAATGATAGGTGATATGAAGAAAAGAATGAATTGGATCCTTTGCGTGGTGATGGCGGCCGTGATGGCCATGTCGACTGCGGCATGCGGCTCCGGCAAGAAGGAGGAGCCCGCGGAGACCCAGGAAACGGAAGAGACCGCAGAGGAACAGGAGACCGCGGAGACAGAAGAAGCTGCTGAGCCTGAGGAGACCGCTGAGGAGCAGGCTGAGGAACCGGCCGCCGAGGAGCAGGCCGTGTCGGAACCGGTCCTCATGGAAGTGACCGCCGTCCGGAACGCGGAGGATACTCTGACACTGTCCATCCCGGTCCCCTACAAGGATCTTGTGGTGGTGGAGACACCGGAATGGGATGAAGGCGGCGTCCAGTTCTATGTCAGCGAGAAGAGATCCCTGGACGAGGCCGCCAAGGCGGGAGCGGATGTCGAGGGAGCCGGTTTCCTCTTCAGCATCGCCTCCGTGGACAAGGATGTGGCCCAGGATATCATGGACAATGATTATCCCGGCGTGGAAGTTTTTGCCAGAGATGATGACGGCCACTACTATGTGTTCGGCCACGCGACGGATGTCCGTGCCATCCGCGAGGAGTACAATGACGAGACTCTGAAGGACTGGTCGATGCTCAATGCCTGGGCATGGATGACCCAGGGGACGTTCATCCGGGACAACGGCCTCACCACGGAAGGCCTGAGCGATCAGGAAGTGACTGCGGAGACTCTTGCGTACGGGTATTTCCGCCTGGTCGCCGGCACGGAAGAGGGGACCGCGGGTTCTTCTCTCAAGCTGGCGCAGACAGCGTGTGACGCCATGCGTTTTGCGGCTACACACAATCTCGCCTACAGGAACACGGATGAGCTGCGCAGCGCTATGATGACCGCGTATGAGAGCCTGACGGACGAGGAGCGGACAGCTTTTGACGAGAATTTCATGTCCGTCGTGACGCTGCTGGACAGCTGCATGGCCGACTGGGAAGGAAACCGCGCACAGTTCGACGACGCCGGCTGCGGAGACATGATGGACCTGCTGACGGGCACTCAGAATGCATGGGACTCCTGGGACATCCTGAAGGCCAACACCCTCACGATGGGCAATTCCGACGGCGAGTGAGCACGTGCAAACAAAGAGCACGGGCAAAAGAGAGCACGTGCAAAAGAGAGCCCGTGCAAAAGAGAGCACGTGCAAAAAAGAGCACGAGTGGAAACAGTTGCATTCTGAAACAGTGCACCCTATAATGGGGGTGCAAAGGAAAGCAGAGTAGGAACAGGCGCGTTAAGTGCCGGCTGAACAGGGAGTTGACAGCCGGACGAAGGACCTGCCAGGTCCGCGGTGCCTGTGCCGCATCCCGCTGCTACATATCTGGAACGAAGGCTCAGCCGGCCGGCGGCAGACGATGCTCTGTGCGGGACCGGTGTCCACAGCCCGAAAACCTCCTCTTATGTAGTATGGATTTCTACATGAAAGGAGGTTTTTTCATGGAGAAGACCAGGAGGAACATCTGGACGGCGTCCGCCGCCGAACTCAGGAAACTCAAAGTACTGACCGCCTGCGGCATGCTGTGCGCGCTGGCGCTGGTGCTGAACATGACCACCACCTTCAACATCGGTCCTTATATCCGGATCGGTGTGTCGGGCATCCCCGCGCAGATAGCGGACTATCTGTTTGGGCCTGTGGTGGGCGGCATCTTCGGCGGTGTGCTCGACGTGGTCAAGTATATGCTGCGCCCCGACGGCAATTTCTTCCCCGGATTCACCGTCAGCGGGATCGTGGGCGGCATGATCTACGGCATGATCCTCTACAGGCACAAGCTCAGCCTGCCAAGGATCTTCGCGGCCGAATTCGCGGTCAAACTCATCGTCAATGTGGGACTCAACACGCTCTGGCTGAACATGCTGTACGGCAAGGCACTGGCAGTGCTCCTGCCGTCCCGCTGCCTGTCCAACCTGATCATGCTGCCCATAGATACGATTCTGCTGTATCTGGTGCTGCGGGTCCTGGACGGCCCCATGAAGCGGATGCTGGCCGAGTGATGGGATAGTCTTGACTTTTACACGCCAAAACGTTATTATTCTTTTAATTTCATAATATTAAACCGTTGAAGCGGAGATAAAACAGGAGGGGCACTCCCAGAGAGCCCGGGCAGGTGAGAGCCGGGCAGAACGCTGACCTGTAAATGGACCGCTGAGGGCGCGATGAAAAGGATGCACCGTTGTCACTGCCTCTTTAGGGCCGTCACTGACAGGACCTGTGAAGGGCGGGGCAGGATCCCCAGTATCCCGCGACGTAAGGCATACGTCAGTTGCCGGGAGTTTGTCGGAACTCCGCAGAGAGTGTGGTTGACACAAATCAGGGTGGCACCGCGGATCAGTATATCTTCTTGTATATTTTGGCAGGAACCAGTGAGCAGAATGCCATGATGTGCGTTTAAAAGAGATCCGTCCCTGACAGAGTTATTGGCTCTGTCAGGGACGTTTTTTTCGTTTCTGTCAGAAGCCTCCACCCTCCCCGGCGGGCAGTTCAGCCGGGAGAAAGAAGGATGCAATGATCAAAGAAGCCATCATCAAGATCGTGAACAAGGGCGACCTGACCTACGACGAGGCCCAGACCGTCATGAACGAGATCATGAACGGGGAGACGACGCCGACGCAAAATGCGGCTTTTCTGGCGGCGCTGTCCACCAAGAGCACCCGCGCGGAGACCATTGAGGAGATCTCCGGATGTGCCGTGGCCATGCGCAGCCACGCCACCCCGGTGCCGCACCCCGGCAAGGAAGTCATGGAGATCGTGGGGACTGGCGGAGATAATGCGCATACCTTCAATATCTCCACCACGACGGCCATGGTGGTGGCGGCAGCGGGCGTCAGGGTGGCCAAACACGGCAACAGGGCCGCCTCCTCCGATTCCGGCACGGCCGACTGCCTGGAGGCGCTGGGCGTCAACATCGAGGAGGATCCCGCGCTCTGCCTCCGGCTGCTGGAAGAGGTCGGACTTTGCTTCATGTTTGCCCAGAAGTATCACACCGCCATGAAATACGTGGGCGGTATCCGCAGAGAGCTGGGTTTCAGGACCGTGTTCAACATCCTGGGGCCGCTGACCAATCCCGCCAGACCGGAGATGTTCCTCCTGGGCGTCTACGATGAGTATCTGGTGGAGCCGATCACCAAGGTCCTGGCGTCCCTCGGAGTCAAACGGGCCTTTGTAGTCTATGGTCAGGACAAAATGGACGAGATCTCCGCCAGCGCGCCGACCACGGTCTGTGAGCTGAAGGAGGGGTACTACAGGAGCTTCGTGATCAGGCCCGAGGACTTCGGCCTGGAGCGGGGGACCAAGGAGGAGCTGACCGGCGGAACGCCTGCGGAGAACGCGGAGACCACCCGCGGCATCCTCCGGGGCGAGATCCGCGGCACCAAAAGGAACGCGGTCCTGCTGAACGCCGGCGCTGCGCTGTATATCGGGCAGAAGGCCTCCACCATAGCCGAAGGTGTGGAGATGGCCGCACAGATCATCGACAGCGGCAAGGCCTATGAGACATTGGAGAAGCTGATCCGCATGTCCAATGAGGCGGTGTGAGAGAATCCGGCATCTTGCGGCAGTCTGAGAGATCCGGCCGGGTGCAGCGGTCTGAGAGATCCCGGCCGGATGCGGCATTCAAAGTTCGGAGAGGAAGGTGAAGGAGATGACCATTCTGGATACTCTTGCACAGCACGCCGCGGAGCGGGTGCGGAGAGTTTCCGCGTCGGTACCGCTGTCCGAGGTGCGGGCCCTGGCAGAGGAACGGGCCCGAAGGCGGAGACAGGAGATCTCTCCGGATGACGGTGGACGCAGGGACGGAGAGGGCGACAGGCGGCTGCCCTTCGAGGCCGCCCTGGCGCAGGAAGAAATATCTTTCATCTGCGAGTGCAAGAAGGCGTCCCCCTCCAAAGGTCTCATCGCCCCGGATTTCCCCTATCTGGAGATCGCGCGGGAGTATGAGGAGGCCGGTGCGGCGGCGATCTCCGTGCTCACGGAGGAAGACTTCTTTCTGGGCAGCATGACTTATCTGGAAGAGATCGCCGGCCGGGTGCGGATCCCGGTGCTCCGCAAGGATTTTACGGTGGATCCCTACATGATCTATGAGGCCGGCGCTGCCGGCGCCTCCGCGATCCTTCTGATCTGTGCCATCCTCGACGACGGACAGCTCCGGGAATACCGGGAGATCGCCGATTCCCTGGACCTGGCAGTGCTGACGGAGGCCCACGACGAGAGGGAAGTAGAGCGCGCCCTGGCCTGCGGGACCAGGATCCTGGGCGTGAATAACCGGGATCTGCGGGATTTTACGGTGGACATACACAACTCCCTGCGTCTGCGGAGGCTGGTCCCGGAGGATGTCCTGTATGTCTCGGAGAGCGGGATCCGGACCGCGGCCGATGTAGCTGTTCTGAGAGAAAATGGTACGGACGCGGTGCTGATCGGGGAGACGCTGATGAGAGAGCGGGACAAAAGAGCCGCCCTTCAGGAGCTGAGGGGGTGCGGACATGGCTGAGGACAGGACCGGGATCAAGATCTGCGGCCTCTCCCGTCGAGAGGACATAGAGGCGGTCAACAGGCTCAGGCCGGGGTATGTCGGTTTTATCTTCTGGGAGAAGAGCCGACGCGCCGTGACGCCTCAGCAGGCGCGGATCCTGCGGCAGCTGCTGGATCCGGAGATCGTCTCCGTGGGTGTTTTTGTGGATGCATCTCCGGAAGAAGCGGCGGACCTGGCAGCGGAGGGCACCATCGGGATGGTGCAGCTCCACGGAGGGGAGACGGAGCCCTATATCCGGGTACTGCGGAGGTGCCTCGCGGAACGCGGGAGACCGGATGTGCCGGTGATGAAGGCATTTACGGTCACCGGACGGGAAGATCTGATCGCGGCGGCGGAGAGCAGCGCGGACTATGTGCTGCTGGACAGCGGGAAGGGGACCGGCCGGCGCTTCGACTGGTCACTCGTGCAGAACAGCAGCGGAGAGCCGGTCCTGCAGGGCAGGAGATGGTTCCTGGCGGGAGGCCTCTCTCCGGAGAACGTGGGGGAGGCGATCCTGCGGCTGCACCCCTTCGGAGTGGACCTGAACAGCGGTGTGGAGACTGAAGGATCCAAAGATCCGGAGAAGATCCGGGCAGCCATCGACGCGGTCCGCAGGGCGGACGAGAGCAGAGGGACACTCAAAGAAGCCGGCAGAGATACAGACACAGATACGGACGGAGATGCAGACAGGAGGGAAGGAAGATGAGCAGAGGAAGATTCGGGGAGTTCGGCGGGCAGTATGTGCCCGAGACACTGATGAACGAACTCATCCATCTGGAAGAGCAGTATGAATATTATAAGAAGGATCCCGCGTTCTGTGCCGAACTGGATGACCTGATGAAAAACTACGCCGGCCGTCCTTCCAGGCTCTACTACGCGGAAAAGATGACCCGCGATCTGGGCGGCGCCAGGATCTATCTCAAGCGCGAGGACCTAAACCACACGGGCGCGCACAAGATCAACAACTGCCTGGGCCAGGTCCTGCTCGCTAAAAAGATGGGCAAGACCAGGGTCATCGCGGAGACCGGAGCGGGGCAGCACGGCGTGGCCACGGCCACGGTGGCGGCGCTGCTGGATATGGAGTGTGAGGTCTTCATGGGGGCCGTGGACTGCGAGAGGCAGGCCCTGAACGTCTACCGGATGGAACTGCTGGGCGCTAAAGTCCATCCCGTGGAGAGCGGGACCCGCGTCCTCAAAGACGCGGTCAACGAGACCATGCGCGAGTGGGCCGGCCGGGTGGAAGACACCCACTATGTCCTGGGCAGTGTGATGGGGCCGCACCCTTTCCCCACCATCGTGAGGGATTTCCAGGCGGTGATCTCCAAAGAGGCCAGGCAGCAGATCCTGGAAGCAGAAGGAAAACTGCCCGCCGTGGTGGCTGCCTGTGTGGGCGGCGGCAGCAATGCCATCGGCGCCTTCTACCATTTCATCCCGGATGCCGGTGTGCAGCTCATCGGCTGCGAAGCGGCCGGCCAGGGGATCGATACGGACCGTCACGCGGCAACCATCGCCAAGGGGAGCCTCGGCGTGTTCCACGGGATGAAATCCTACTTCTGCCAGAACGAGTACGGTCAGATCGATGAAGTCTACTCCATCAGCGCAGGTCTGGATTATCCGGGCATAGGCCCGGAACACGCATGGTTGCACAAGACGGGGCGCGCGCAGTACGTGCCGGTCACCGACGAGGAGGCCGTGGAGGCCTTCGAATATCTGGCCAGGACCGAGGGCATCATCTGTGCCATCGAGAGCGCTCACGCCGTGGCGCACGTCATGAAACTGGCGCCGCAGCTGCCAAAGGATCAGTCCGTCATCATCTGCCTCTCCGGGCGCGGGGACAAGGACGTCGCTTCCATTGCCCGGTACCGGGGCAGAGAGATCAGTCTGTAGGAGGTGGATCAGAATGAGTAAAGTCAGAACCATTCGGGATGCTTTTGCCGGCGGGACAGCTTTTATCCCGTTCATCACCGCCGGGGATCCTACTTTAGAGAAGACGGAGGAATTCA
>CAMOJW010000101.1 GCA_946617225.1 uncultured Lachnospiraceae bacterium | reverse complement strand
GCATGAAGTCATCGATGGGCATGTTGCCCTCGCCGATGAGGTTGTAGGTCTCGCTGTCGTCAGAGTCGCGCATGTGCACGTGGCGGACGTAGGCGCCGAGGTTGGTGATGGTCTCGGAGGGGGACTCACCGTTGTCGCGGTAGGGATGATGCACATCCCAGAGAACGGCCAGCTCGTCGCAGGCGTAGTCGTCCATGAGCCTTCTCAGCCTCGCCGTGTCGGCGTAGATGCCAGAGGTCTTGACCAGGATGGTGATCTCCTTCTCCGCCGCGTAGGGGATCAGCGCGTCCAGGTTGCTGCGGATCAGGGCGTCGTCGTCTGCCTGAGCCTTCACGCTGACGTAGGGGACGGACATATTGGCGGCGATATCCACCAGTTCCCTGATCTTCTGAAGCAGGCCCTCCCGGTCGTCCGCGTTGGGCATGTCGTTGCCGAATCCGCCGTTCTCCAGGCTGATGTCGATGGAGGTGTCCAGGACCGGGATCGAGAGATCGTGTTCCCTGAGTTTCCTGACTGTGGCCTGCGTGTTATATCTGTGGAAAGGGCCGCCCCGGCGGATCAGTTCGGGAGACTGATGCAGGTTGTAGACCTCGATGCCCGCGAACTTCAGGTCCACGGAGATGTCGAGCATCTCATCCCAGCTGATATCATTCCATCCTCGTGTAGAAAAAGATAATTTCATGACGTAAACCTTTCGATCATGTTAGCGTTCTCAGCCCTGCTCCTCGTAGACTATCTTGTTGAGCGCGTTGATATACGCCCGGATGCTGGAACCGATGATATCGGTGGAGATGCCCTGGCCGGAATAGACCTTGCCCTCGTGGCGGATCTTGACCAGCGCCTCACCCATGGCGTCGCGGCCCTCCGTGACGGTGCGGATCTGGAAATCGTCCAGTTCGTAGTGCTGTCCGGCGATCTTCTCGATGGCCAGGAAGGAGGCGTCGATCGGGCCGTCTCCCAGTGTCACGGCTTCCAGCACCTCGTCATTTCTGCGGATCTTCAGGTGCGCCGTGGAGGTGAGGACGTTACCGGAATTGATGACGTAGCTCTCCACCACATAGGTGGGCGGCACCTGCATGGCCGAGGAAGCGATCACTCGCTCCAGCTCTCTGGTGCTCACGCTCTCCTTCTTGGTGGCGATCCGGAGAAAAGCCTCATACACGCGCTTCCCGTCCTCCTCGGACAGGTCATAGCCCAGACGGGCCGCTTCCTTCATGACAGCCGTCAGGTCATCGTGTGCCGTCAGCATGACAGCGCCGCTGCCGTCGTCCACGCCGTTGTCGAAGGGGCTGCCGCTGCTGCGGCCGGTCTCGCACATCCAGCGGATCTGATCGGTGATCCTCTTCAGCTCGGTCACACCGGTCCTGCAGTAAGCGCCGCAGGTGTCCTGCTTGTTGTTCAGCACCTTGACCACACTGGCCAGGGAGACGATATTCACGGGATAGGAGGCCGCCTTGACCTCGCCGGCGCCTGCCGCAACAGCTGCCACCGCGCAGGCATCCGCCATGGACAGGTCGTCGCAGCAGCTGACGCCCAGGGTCACGTCCCGCAGCTCCGGGACATTCTCATACAGGTCTGTCAGGAAAGAGGTGAACTCTTCCGGCAGCATGGTGCCCGCGGCGTCACAGACCGTGATCGTGCCCGCTCCGGCGGCGATGGCCGTGCGGACGGCCTGGTAGAGGAATTCGGGATCGCTGCGGGTGGCATCGTCCGCGATGAACTCCACGTCCGCCGTGAGGATCTTGCAGGCGCTGACAGTATCTTCGATGGCCGTCAGCATCGCGGGTCCCTTCAGATGATGGATGTATTCCATCTGTACGGGGCTCACTGCTGCCGGTACCTGCAGGCGAGGCATCCTAGCCTCTTTGAGAGCTTTCCATATCAGGCTCACGCTCTCCTGGCTGAGCTTCACAGGCACTGCCAGGACACTGTTCTTCACCGAAGAGGCGATGGATTTGATCCGCAGGCTGTCGATCTTCTGCTGCTCGATCCCCTCGGCCTCGATCACGGCGACTCCCAGACGGTCGAGCAGTTTGGCCATCTCCAGCTTCTCCTTAAAGGTAAGGGAGATCTCCCTGGTGTTACCCGACTGCTTCATAGTGACATCGCTGATCCTGACTTCCCTCATTGAATACCTCCTGTTGTCCGGTCCGGTGGATCTGTCTCCGGACCTTCCGATAAAAAAGAAAAACTCCGTTTCCATCCGGAAACGAAGTCTGACTACCGCATTGCATTATTCCATGCCGCATGCATACAGTCTGATTATTCCGCTTCCTTCTCTGCATCACGATTAGAGCGTCCCAGTCGCAGGCCGCTCAGTCGCAGGGTAAGGAGGATGAAATTGTCAGACGTATTTTTATTCATAGCGGTTTTTATTATACCCCGTGCATGGGAATTGTCAACCGTTAAATAATTAGCTAACCCGCAGGGGCCCGGATAAGTGATATGATAGAGACAGGTGATCTCACATGCCCTTTCCCCTGATCCATCACCCCGCCCGGAGGTACACAGCACATGCGTGAAAGACAAGACGAACGATACCCCCTCCGCAGACTGTTCCTGCATTTTCTGGAGTTCGGCCTGTTCACATTCGGCGGCGGCTCCAGCATAGTCGCCCAGATGCAGAAGAAATTCGTGGAGGAAGAGAAGGTGATCTCCTCCGCCGAACTGCTGGACCTGGTCAGTGTGGCCCGGAGCCTGCCGGGCGTCATGATCGGCAACTCGGCGGTCCTCTTCGGCTACCGGATGGCGGGCGTCGCCGGCAGCATAGTCTGCCTGTTCGGCATGGCCCTCCCGCCGCTGGCCGTCCTGACGATCATCACGGGCTTTTATGCCGCTTTTAACAGCAATCCCTGGATCATCGCCGCGATGCGGGGGATCCGCTGCAGCATCCCGGCCATCCTCGCCGTCGCGCTGATGGGGATGCTGAACGGCTCCTTCACGCTGCCGCCGTGTGTCGTCGTGGCTGTCGCCGCTTTTGCCATGTACCAGTTTCTGGGTCTCAGCAGCGCCTGGATCGTGGTGTTCGGTGCCGTGTGCGGGCTGGTGATCTCGGGGTTCTATGAGCAGCTTCGACTGCGTTCCGGTCATCTCTCCCCCGAAGAGGACCCGGAGAACGATATTAAAGAAGGAGGACCCGACTTATGATCCTCCTCCAGCTGTATGTCAGTTTTGTAAGAATAGGGTTCACCAGTTTCGGCGGGCTGTCGATGGTCCCCCTGATCTCCCAGGAGATGCTGGGGCACGGCTTCATGACGGCCGCGGAAGTGGCGGATATCGTCGCCATCGCGGAAATGACACCGGGCCCGCTGGGGCTCAATTGCGCGACTTTTGCGGGCATCCGCAGCGCCGGCCTGCCCGGCGCGATCGCTGCCAACCTGGGCGTGATGACGCCTTCGCTGACGCTCTGCCTGGCGGCGGCCGTCTTTTTTGAGCGGTTCAAGCAGAACCGCATCGTCCGCCACATGCTGGTGGGGATCAGGCCGGCCTGTTTCGGCATGATAGCCGGTGTCATGGTCTCCATGGCCCTCACCAACTACCTGCCCGGAGGCAGCTTCTCGGCCATCAGCCTCGTGATAGGTCTCATGGACGCGGGACTCATGTTCAGCAGAAAGTTCAGCATCCCGGCCGTCATCCTGATCAGCGCCGCCGTGGGGCTCGTGTGCTTCCGGGTGCTGGGTCTGCAATGAGCTCGTCTGCGGGCAGCAGCGCCTTGTTCCGGCCTGCTGTTTCGATCCTGACCTGCGCCAGATACAGGCCCGCCATGGCGCTGAACACAGCCGCGGTCACCGGATAGACGCTGCAGAAAAGGGATTGTCCCAGGTAAGCTGCCAGCGGGAACAGAAAGATTCCCCCGTCGCTCTCCCGCATTTTGTGTCTCAGATACAGGCCGATCATCGCTCCCCAGAACGCCAGATACAGCCCCGCGCCTACGATGCCTTCCGTCAGCAGGATCTGCAGCGGCTCACAGTGTACGGCAAGCACATTGATGCCCCTTTCGGCTCGCAGGCCCACATAGACCAGGGCCAGGAGCTCCTGTCCCATGCCGGTAATCTTCCGGCCGGCAGGAAGCTTCAGATAATACTCCCAGGCCATCCGCCAGTACAGTCCTCTTCTCGTCCCCCAGTCATCGTCGAAATGCGCCGCCACATATACTACCGCAGCTACGATCGCCGCGATCAACAGCAGTTCCAGGGTCCTCAGCAGGTACAGGACCCACCGGGGCTGCTGTTCTTGCTGACCGGTCGCTCTGCGGCCCGCCATCAGCAGCAGTATCCCCGCGGTCAGCACTGCCGTGACGCAGGAGGGCGTCAGCATCGCGGCCGAGATGTCCCGCATGCGGGAGACTTTTTGGGCGTAAAGAGGACATCCTCCCACAAGCAGCAGGCAGATCCCGTACATCAAAAGGAGATGCGCCGCCCTCTGCATCCTCTCTCCGGTCCGGAAATAAAAGGGCAGCATGAACAGCAGCGCGATCCCGATCCCCGCGTACACGCTGTCGCTCTCACACAGGATGACTCCGAGCAGGCTCAGGAATGAGAGGATCCCCACAGCGATCCTGCCCCTCCGGTCCCTGCGCACGGCATACAGTCCCCAGAAAAGGGGGCCCGTCAGGCACAGGTACCCGGCAAAACTGTTCTTCTGTCCGATCGTCGCCAGATACGTATAGAAATACATCCTGTCGATCCGGTCCAGCAGTTTGAACAGGTCCACGCCGGCCGACTGTATAGCCGCCATCAGCAGGATGAAGGCATTGACGGCCGCCACAGCCCACAGAACGATGCCCGTGATCCTGTCGGCCAGGGTCCCGGTAGGCTCCGTCGCTCCAGTCTGCCTCAGTGCTCCGGTCTGCTTCATCGCTCCGGTCAGGTCCGGGAACCGCACAGCCCCAGCGATCAGAAGGGTGCTCAGGATGAGGGCCCCCTCCAGCAGCGAACCAGCGTGCCATCCGATCGTCCCGTAAAAAGATCCCTGTCTGTCATAGGAAAACCAGGTCGCCGCCAGCTTCCACAGCAGGATGGCGAGCAGTAAAAGCGTCTCCGGGCGCAGCGACAGTCGTTCCCGCTGATCTTGGGACGCCTGGCCCTTTTTTTGCAGGAGCAGTTCCGTCAGACAGGCCGCACACCCGACCAGCACCGCAGGGATCGTCACGATGAGAGTGATCCGCGCTTTGGCCTCGATCAGGTCAAAATACATGTTCTGCATGTACAGCGGCACGACCGCCAGCAGGCCTGCCAGAAGCCAGATCGCGGCTCCCTGTCTGATCAGACGGGTGTTTTGCTGTTTTCTTTTCTTGTCTTTTCTGTCTGTCATATTCTGTAAACGCGGAAGAGTCAGCTGTTCTCCCCCGTCAGGCCCAGTTCCTCCGCGTGCGCCTGCATGCCGCGGATACAGATCTCAGCCACATCCCGGATCTCCATGCCCAGCATGCCGCAGCCCTTCAGGATGAGATCCCGGTTGCAGCCTGCCGCGAACCTCTTGTCTTTCCATTTTTTCATGAAGCTCTTGAGGTTCATGTCGACGATCCCGTTCGGACGCATCCTGGCCGCCGCCTGGACGATCCCGCTCAGCTCATCCACGGTGAAAAGACTCTTCTCCATATTCGTGACAGGTTCCACATCCGTACAGATCGAGTAACCGTGGCTGAGGATCGCACGGATATCCTCCTCCGGGACCCCGGCTTCCCTCAGCGGCTCCTCGGTGTGGGCCAGATGCTCCTCCGGATACTTCTCATAATCGTAATCATGCAGATATCCGACAGCCTCCCAGTGCTCCCTGTCCTCTCCGAAATGCTCCGCCATGGCGCCCATACAGGCCGCCACATTGGCAGCGTGGAGCTTCAGGTGATCCTCCGTCACCATGGTGTCGTTCAGTCTCTTTGCTTCCCCGATCGTCAGTTTTTCCATAATAATACCTCATTGGATGGTTCGTATGCCGACGTTGTGCAGAGCCCTCACTTGGGATGTTTGTTGAGGTAATCTGTCATTCCCGGGACAAAGAGGGTCTTGCGTCCGAGGCCGGTGCGAAATACGTAGGAGGTCCCGTCGAACTCGTCATAGTTGGGGAAGGCTGCTTCGAACATGTAGGCAGATATCTCGTCGGCCGGCACGATCCGGTCGATCTTCTCGCCATTTTCCCGGATCCCCACGGAGGCGTACATCATATCCAGGCCGCGGGATCGAATGGCTTCCGGAAGCACTTCTTTCATCCGGTCCGCGAGGTCCTCTGCCGTTTCATCGTCGATAGCATTCACCAGGCCGATACCGTAGCGCAGGCCGCCCGCCTCGTACTCCTTGAAGTCGGAGAAAAGGATCTCCTCGGCCGTCATCCCCTCGTAGGAGAGCATTTTTTCGTGGAGTTTCCTGTACAGGCCATCTACATCGGTCACACCCGCCAGCTGAGCGAGCTCCTCCACGGCCGCGCGGTCCGCCCCGGTCACCGTCGATCCTGTGAGGCCACCGGTGTCGGACAGGACTGCGCCGAGCAGGAGGCTGGCCGTCTCCCGGTCGATCGGGGCGCCGTAATTGAGATAATCCAGCCAGATAATGGTCGCCGTCGCGCCTATCGGCCTGGCTTCGTAGAGCACCTGGTTTCCTGTAACAAGACTTCCGACGCCGTGATGATCGAGGACGCCCACGATGTGGGCCTGTTCCATGCCCCGGGCAGCCTGCACATACTCACTGTGGTCGACCAGGAAAATAGATTTTCCCGCAGCATCCTCGAGGATCGGCGGTGTCTCCACACCTGCCTCCTGCAGGATATAGGCAGTCTCCTGGTTAACAGGCTCTGTGATCCTGGCCTCAGCCGGATAACCCAGGGCTGTCAGCAGCCTGGCGTAGGCGATGGCGCCGCAGACTGTATCCGAGTCCGGACTCTTGTGTCCGATGACATATACAGTCTCTCCCTCGATGAGCATGTTCTCTATGCTGGCCCTGTTCAGCTGCTGCAGCCGCGCCGCATCCTTCTTCATCTGATCCTGACCCGCCGTTCTGCCGCTGAAAAAACCTGCTGCCACGCCTATACACAAGGCCATGAGCACAGCGATGACAGTGGTAGTATTGCCTTTTTTGTTCATCGTTCCCCTGGTTTCCTTTGTTTATGCCTGTCGACTGTTTCTAACTGGTTCTCAGTATAACACAGTATCAGAGAATTATCATTTCCATGAGAATACCTGTAAAAGAGGACGGCACCTCAGGAGACAGGTGACCGATGGTGATGCAAAAAGCGCTCCGACGTGTCATGCAAACTGCATGACACGTCGGAGGGGATCAGCATACTATACTGTTCGTCTATTGATTATTTCTTCTTCCACTTCGCGTACACTGTCACGCTCTTGTCGGTCCCCGCAGCGATCTCTGTGATCTTGCTGGCAGCCGTGAACTTGCTGTTGGTGTACCAGCCCTGGAAGGTGTAGCCCTTCCGGGTGGGTTTCGGCAGAACTGTCGCCTCCGTATCGAAGTAGGTGAAAGTCTTGGCATACGTGCCCGACAGCTTGCCGCTGTTCAGCTTGTAGTTGATCTTGTACTGTGTCGGTGCCCACTGCGCGTACAGGGTGACTATGCCGTCCTGGTCGGGTGTGACGTTGGCCTTGGCCATCTGGATAGCGAAGGAATCGCCGCTGCCGTCAGGAGCCGTGTTCCAGCTGACTACGGAATAATGTTCCTTCTTGAAGGCACTGGCGGCCAGCTTCACGGTGCTGTCGTAGGTCAGTTTCTGTTCCGCCATTTCGCCTTCAGCAGGGCCTTCGGGGCAGAAAGCGTCGTTCCTGTCGAAGACCACCGTGTACGTGTGCGCTTTCCACTTTGGATAGAATGTCTTCGCGCCGGTGCTTCCCTGGGCGATCGTCAGGTTCGCGGCCTTCTTGAACTTGGCGTCCGCGTACCAGCCGACGAAGTCGTAGCCGGGACGTGTGGGTGCCTGGATCTCGAAAGTCTCATCCGCCATGTTGTAGGTGGCCGGGTTGGGATTGACCGCGGTCGCGGGCAGGTTGTAGTTGATCTTATATTCCGTCAGCTTCCACTGGGCGTAGAGGATGACCTTGGCGCCGTTGGTGGCAGACAGGTTCTTGACTTTGCCCTTGTTGGCGTAGGCATCGCCACTGCCGTCAGGTTCGGTGTTCCAGCCGGTAAAAGTGTAGCCGGTCTTCTTGAACGCGTTGGCCGTCAGCGTCTTGGTGCTGTTGTAGGCTACGCCGGTCATGTTCTTCATGGTACCGGAAGCAGGTTTGGCGACGGGGCAGGACTCGTATGTCTCGTTATTCTTATTGAACACGATGGTGTACTTAATAGCCGTCCACTTGGCAAACAGCGTCTTGTTACCCGTGCTGCCCTTCTTGATCGCCGTGACCTTGGTCTTGAACTTCTTGTCGCTGTACCAGCCGTTAAAGGTGTAGCCGGTGCGGGTGGGCTTCTGCAGCG
>CAMOJW010000100.1 GCA_946617225.1 uncultured Lachnospiraceae bacterium | reverse complement strand
GTGACCATCGTGCGGGCCAATTACGAGGAACTTCCGGAGATCCTGGCGGAATGCGGGGAACCGCTCGTGGACGGGATCCTCCTGGACCTGGGCGTTTCGTCCTATCAGCTGGACAACCCGGAGAGAGGTTTTTCCTATCATACGGATGCGCCGCTGGACATGCGCATGAACAGGGACGATCCCCTGAGCGCGGCGGTGATCCTGAACACCTGGCCGCGGGAGGAGCTGGTCCGTATCCTGCGGGACTATGGGGAGGAGAAGTGCGCGGCGCGCATAGCGGACGGGATCGTCCGCCGGAGGGAGCAGCAGCCCCTGGAGACAACGGGGGAACTTGCGGAGATCATCTACGCTGCCATCCCGGCCAAAATGCGCCGCAAGGGAGGCAATCCCTGCAAGAGGACTTTTCAGGCAGTGCGCATCGCCTGCAACAGGGAACTGGAAGTGCTGGAGTCCTCGGTGGAAAGGCTGGTGAACTGCCTGAAGCCGGGAGGGAGGCTCTGCATCATCACCTTCCATTCGCTGGAGGACCGCATCGTCAAGAACGCGTTCCGAAAACTGGAGAATCCCTGTATCTGCCCGCCGGAGTTTCCGGTGTGTGTCTGCGGGCGCGTCCCGCTGGGCAGGGCGGTCACCAGGAAAGCGATCCCCCCTTCGGAGAGAGAACTGGAAGAGAACCACAGGGCCGCCAGCGCCAAGCTGCGGGTCTTTGAGAGAGCAGAACAGACAGCATAGATCATTTTCAGCGGGGAACGAGAATTATGATCAGAGCAGCCGGAAAGAGCAGAACATACAGATCAGTGCAGAGAACGGCCCCTGCGCGGTCCGAAGCGGGCGCCAGAGCCCCTTATGTTCACGGAAGCGCGGCCCCTGCCAGGGATTTCTGGGAGGAATCCGTTCCCGTACAGGACAGTGTCCCGGTGGAGATGCGCATCGCGGTGCGCAACAACAGGGAATCCTTCATGCACATGACCCCGAAACTGGTGCTGTATTTTCTCGGGATGACGGTCCTGATGGCCGCCATGATGGTGTGGTATATCAAGCTGCGCAGCGATATCACCACTTCCACCAATGAGATCGTCGTACTGGAGACGCAGCTTGCGGAAATGCGCTCCGAAAACGACGAGACGCTCAAAGCGATC
Source organism: uncultured Lachnospiraceae bacterium (assembly GCA_946617225.1). Lineage (GTDB taxonomy): Bacteria > Bacillota > Clostridia > Lachnospirales > Lachnospiraceae > CAG-791. Next base: position 7,487 of record CAMOJW010000100.1, on the reverse strand, counting down.
GAATCGTCCATCGACCTGGAACAGATCCGGGAGCGGGCGATCAAAGAGCTGGGCATGACCTATGCGTCGCGCAGCCAGATCGTGGAGTATTCTGACAGACAGGAGGAGACGGTCCATCAGGTCACCGACGTTGAGCGGTGAGCCCGGGATGCATGATCTTACGGAGCAGAGGTGACGGATATTGAGTGATCGTGATCAGAAGGGACGCAGAAACACGCGCAGCCGGAGGAGACCGGCTGTGCAGAAGCGTTTCACCATCAGTATGCAGAGAAAGCTGGTAGTACTGTTCCTGTTGGTACTGCTGGCTTTTGTGGGCCTTGGCGCCAGGCTCTTTTTTATCGGAAGAGACCAGGGCCAGGCCTATTCCATGAAAGTGCTCTCACAGCAGGCGTATGACAACCAGACGATCCCCTACAAGCGGGGCCAGATCCTGGACAACAAGGGGAACGTGCTGGCGGACAGCCAGCTGGTCTACAATGTCATCGTGGATGCCTACCAGGTGCTCGACAAGGAGTACTATCTGGAGCCCACCCTCGACGAACTGCAGAGATTGGGTATTGACAGGGAGGAGATGGAGCGGTATATCAGAGAGCAGCCCGCTTCCCGGTATTATATCGCCATGAAGAACCTCCCCTTCCAGAAGAGGAAGGATTTCCTGGACAGAATCGAAGCGGGCTCCGCAGAGGAAGAGGAGAACAATGTCCCCCGGGCTGAGAGGCACTTCGACAATGTGCGCGGCGTCTGGTTCGAGGCGGGTTATATCCGGACCTATCCGCAGGGAGAGATGGCCTGCGACGTGATCGGTTTTGCCACCAACAACAATGTCGGCATGGCCGGTCTGGAGCAGTATTACAACGACACGCTCAACGGCGTGGCGGGGAGGCAGTACGGCTATCTGGATGATTCCCTGAATATGGACTGGATCATCCATGATGCCAAGGACGGCAATACCCTGCAGCTGACGCTGGACTCCAACATCCAGCGGATCATCGAGAAACATCTCAAAGCATTCAACGACAAATACGCCCACACCTACCGCAAGAACGGAAACGGCGCCTATGATGTGGCCTGTATCGTCATGGACTGCAACACCGGAGCGGTCCTGGGTATGGCAGGCTATCCTTTCTTCGATCTGAATGATCCCTACAATACGGATGCGCTGATCGGATCTCCCGTCCTGAACGAGAAGGACCAGCCCACCAGAAAAGCCCTCACAGCCGAGGATATCGACGCCATGGAGGACCAGGAGAAGGCTCGGTATCTGAACTACCTGTGGAAGAATTTCTGCATAGCCTATCCTTTTGAGCCCGGTTCGACGGGCAAGCTGATCACAGTGGCCGCCGGCCTGGAGACGGGCAAGATCAGCGAGGATGAGCAGTACTACTGCAACGGATTCATGCAGGTCGCGGATGCCAAGATCTACTGCCACAACACCAAGGGACACCGCTTCCTGAACCTCGGTCAGGCCGTCGAGAGATCCTGCAACGTCTACATGATGAACATCATCACGGAGATCGGGGCGGAGACCTTCAGCGAATACCAGAACGTCTTCAATCTGGGTCTGAAGACCAACATCGATCTGGCGGGGGAGGCGCGTACAGACGCCCTCCTGCAGCCCGCGGATGTGATGAGCCCGGTCGACCTTGCGACCAACTCTTTCGGCCAGAACTATGAAGTCACCATGATCCAGTTCATGAGCGCCTTCTGCTCCATCATCAACGGCGGCTATTACTATCAGCCGTATGTGGTGGACAAGGTCATCAGCGAGAACGGGACCGTGATCAGCAAGACGGAACCCAAAGTGATCAAGAGGACCATTTCCGCAGAGACCAGCGCCAAGATGCGGGAGTTCTGCGAGATGGTCGTCATGACCGGTCTGGGCACCGGCGAGTATGGCCGGCCTTACGGCTATGCCATAGGCGGCAAAACGGGCACAGCTGAGACGCTGCCCCGCGGCAACGACGAGTACATCGCCTCTTTCATGGCTTTTGCACCGGTGAAGGACCCGCAGGTAGCCATCTATGTGGTTGTGAACCGCGTGAACGACAAGAAACAGGGCAACCACAGACTGCCCTGCGAGATCTGCAGGGACGTCCTGCAGGAGGTCCTCCCCTACATGGGGATCTACATGGACCAGCCGGTGACCGCCGAGGAGGCGGCGATCCTGAAGAAAAAAGGACTCGAGATCACATACAAGAAGGGGAACTGACGGCACCCCGGGACACAGGAGAACAGAATGATACAGCAGTCGATCACGGAATATCTGCCTGCGCTGGCGGCCTCTCTGGCAGTGAGCGCGGTGACGGGACATTACCTCATCCCGTTTCTGAGAAAACTGAAAGCCCAGCAGACGGAGAGAGAAGAGGGACCCGAGAGTCACAAGAGCAAGACGGGGACACCCAACATGGGCGGCCTGATGTTCCTGTTTTCCTTCCTGCTGATCTGCGCGGCCGGCGCCTTCCGGCACAGTGAAGCGGTGCCCGTGATGATCCTCACGGCCGGTTTCGGTCTGGTGGGTTTTCTGGATGATTACCTCAAAGTGGTGCAGAGACAGTCGGAAGGACTGAAGGTGTGGCAGAAGTTCCTCCTGCAGATCATCATCGCGCTGATCTTCTGCATCTACGTGCGCAATGTCCATTTTATCCCACTGTCCATGAAGATCCCTTTCCTGAAGGGGCATTTTCTGGATCTGGGCGTCCTGAACATACCGGCGATGATCTTCGTCTCCGTGGCGACCGTGAACGGGACCAATTTTACCGACGGCGTGGACGCGCTGGCGGCCAGCGTGACGGTAGCTGTGGCGGCTTTCTTCCTGGCGGCTGCGCTCATCATCGGGAACAGCGGCGGCAGCACCGGCGGTGTGGCCCTGGCCTGTGCGGCCATGATCGGCGGACTGCTGGGTTTTCTGATCTATAATCATCATCCCGCCCGCGTTTTCATGGGGGATACCGGATCCCTGGCGCTGGGTGGATTCGTGGCGGGCTGCGCGTACATGCTGCAGCTGCCTCTGTGGATCCCCGTGGTGGGATTCATCTATATGATCGAGGTCATCTCGGTCATGCTGCAGGTGAGCTATTTCAAATACACACATGGAAAAAGACTCTTCCGAATGTCGCCGATCCATCATCATTTCGAACTTGGCGGCTGGTCCGAGGTCAGGGTCGTGACGGTGTTTACGGCGGTGACGGTGGTCCTGGGACTGCTGATGCTGCCGGCGGTCTGGTGAGAGGAAGGACGATACGGTGATCATGGATAACAGATACACACAGGATCTCTCTGAAAACAGGGGAGAGGCGGGAGATAAATACGCACTCGTGATCGGCGCGGGCAGGAGCGGTATCGGCGCCGTCCGTCTGCTGCACACACTGGGGCAGAAGACCCTTCTCCTGGAGCAGAATGAGAAGTCCTCGGAAGAAAAGGTGCGCGCAGGTCTCAGGGAAGAGGACAGAGACTGGCCAGAGGTGGTGATCGGCACTTTTCCCGACGAACGTCTGGAGACCGTCTGCGAGGTGATCCCGTCCCCCTCCGTGCCGGCGGAAGCTCCTATCCTGATCGAGGCGGAGAGACGCGGGATCCCGGTCCTGTCAGAGGTAGAACTGGCCTTCCGCCACGACCGCGGACGGCTCATCGCCATCACCGGGACCAACGGCAAGACCACCACGACGTCTCTGATCGGGGCCATCATGAGCGCTTTCTGTGACCAGGTGCATGTGGTGGGCAATATCGGCAATTCCTACGCGCTCGCGGCACCGGAGACCACTCCGGATTCCTGGAGCGTGGGAGAGATCAGCAGCTTCCAGCTGGAACATGTATCAGCCCTTCATCCGCAGATCTCCGTCATGATGAATATCACGCCGGACCATCTCAACCGCCATCACACGATGCAGTGTTACGCCGCCGTCAAGGAGAGGCTCACCCGTCTGCAGACGGCGGAGGATGTGTGCGTCCTGAATTACGCTGATCCCTGGCTGCGGCCTTTCGGCACCTATCTGTGCCCCGCGCGCGTGGTCTGGTTCTCCTCTGAAGATCTGCCCGCAGCCGGCTGCAGGCTTGCGTACGTCCTGCGGGACGGCAGGATCCTGCGCGTGGAGGAAGGCAGGGAGACTTTCCTGCTGTCCATGGATGAGGTACAGCTTGTGGGAACCTGCAACGCCGAGAATATCATGGCAGCCATTGCGGCCACGGAGGCGGCGGGCGTTCCCATGGAGACGATCCTGGAAGCGGTCCGGAAGTTCCCTCCGGTGGAGCACCGCATCGAGTTCGTAGCTGAGAAGCAAGGCGTCAGATATTACAACGACTCCAAGGCCACCAATCCGGACGCTGCCATCCAGGGCATCCGGGCGATGGACCGCCCCACGGTCCTGATCGGAGGCGGCTACGACAAGAACAATACCTACGAGGAGTGGATCGACAATTTCGGCGGCAAGGTGAAGGAACTCGTGCTGATCGGCAAGACGGCGCAGGCCATCGCAGCCGCTGCCAGGGGCAGAGGCTTTGAAGCCATCACCTTCTGGGACAGCTTTGACGCGTGCCTGCAGCACTGCACGGAGATCGCGGAGAAGGGGGATGCGGTGCTGCTGTCCCCCGCCTGTGCCAGCTGGGGCATGTTCGACAACTACGAGCAGAGAGGCGATGTGTTCAAAGCCTATGTGAACGGTCTGAAGGACTGAGGGAAGGAGAGGACTCTTGGCAGATCCAGGCAGCAGAAACAAGATCATGCAGTTTCCCGGAGGAAACGCGGGAGACACGGGCAGGCGGGGCCTTCGAGGCCTGCCGATATTTGCGCGGGGGGCGGAGTTCCATGACTACAGCCTCCTGTTCATCGTGCTGTTCCTCCTGGGGTTCGGCCTGGTCATGCTGTATTCCTCCAGCTCCTACACGGCCATCGTGGAGAACGGCGACAGCGCTTTCTATTTCCGCAAGCAGCTGCGCTTCACCCTGATGGGGATCGGGCTGATGTTCTTTGTCTCTTTCATCCCCTACCGCTGGCTGCACCGCCTGTCCTGGCTCGCCTATTTCGGTTCCCTGGGCCTGATCCTTCTGATCATCCCCTTCGGCAATGTGGGCGGCGGCGCCAAGCGCTGGCTGGAGTTCTTCGGATTCAACCTGCAGCCTGCAGAGGTCGCCAAAGTGGCCGTCATCATCCTGACGGCTTCCATCATCGAGAGGGAGGGACGCAAGGAACTGGCCTCCATGAAGGGCCTGATCCGCCCGATGATCCCTTCCGTCATCGCCGCGCTGATGATCTGGAAGATCACGGATAACCTCAGCAGTGCTATTATCGTTATCGCTATCACCATGGGCATGTTGTTCGTGGCCTGCCCTGATTATAAGAGGTTCGTGATCATGGCAGGCGCCGTAGGCGTCATGGGCTTCCTGGTCGTGGCGTACATCTTGAACACGGCGGACAGGGGTGCCATGGGATTCCGCGGACGCCGCATCCTGGCCTGGATCGATCCCATGGCCTATGAGGATTCCATCAGTTATCAGACCGTGCAGGCCCTGTACGCGATCGGTTCCGGCGGCCTGATGGGCAAAGGGCTCGGCCAGAGCATGCAGAAGATGGTCGTCCCGGAAGCCCAGAACGATATGATCTTCTCCATCATCTGTGAGGAACTGGGCCTGTTCGGCGCCATAGGCATCATGCTCATGTTCATCCTGCTGATCTGGCGGTTCATGGTGATCGCCAACAACGCGGAGGACCTGTACGGCGCGATGCTGGTGGTGGGCGTGATCAGCCATATCGCGGTCCAGGTCATCCTGAACATCGGGGTGGTCACGAATACGATCCCCAATACGGGCGTGACGCTGCCCTTTATCAGTTACGGAGGTTCTTCGATCTTCTTCCTGATGGCGGAGATCGGGATCGTACTGAGCGTATCGAGAGGGATACACTTCAGGAAGACAGTCGGAGGTTCCGGCGTCGGAGGCGCGGAGACATGAAGGGACAGGGCACCATGTATAAAGAACAGCCTGTACAGGAGAGCGGTACCGGGAATGGACGGATGTCTGTGCCCGGTATGGTCGTTCTGGCAGCAGGGATCCTGCTGGCAGGTTTTCTCGTGGTGGCCTATTATACTTTCAATATCACCAGCGTGGTGATCAGCGGCAGCACACTGTATACCGAGGAGCAGGTCAGGAGGATAGTCCTGGTGGGGGACGGTTCGTACATGAGCCTGCGGGGCAATGCCATGTTCCTGCCGGTCCTTTACTACGACAGAAAGATGGAGAACATTCCCTTCGTGGATACCATCTCCGTGCGGATGAAGGACACCTCCTCCGTGGAGATCCGCGTGAAGGAGAAGGCGTGCCGCGCCTACGTGCACGCGAACGGTACCAATGTTTATATCGACGGGGAGGGCATCGTACAGCAGACCTCCGACAGAGTCCTGCCGGGTATCCCCAGGATCACGAAAATGTATGTTGTCTCCGCCGAGCCCGGGGAGCGGCTGGAGACGGAGAGATCTTTTGCCGTGGACCAGGCCCTGGAGACACTGCGGGTACTGGAGAAATACGACCTCAGCACCAGTAGCGTCAGGATCGAAGAGAACGGCGGCGTCTCCTTCAAGATCGATAAGATCCGGTTCTACCTGGGGGACGACGGGTACGATTACAAGGCAGAGAAGATCAGACAGCTCATGCCCTCCCTGGAGGGGCGCAAGGGGAGCATCGATTTGAGAAACTATGAGCCCGACGGGCGGGACATCATCCTGCAGCCCTGAGACGCCGGTCCGGATGTAAAACAAAATTTAATTTTGTAATGAATACGTAACGACCGACTCGGACAATAAATTTCAAAAACAGTGTTGATTATTTGAAAAGGGGGTATTATATTAAAAGCACGAGGAAATATTCTTTTCATATTTAAGGAGGAGCCACTGTGCTGGAGATTAGGACAAACGATACAGAGGCGGCATGCAAGATCATTGTCGTCGGTGTTGGCGGCGCGGGCAACAACGCTGTCAACAGAATGGTAGATGTGGATATCACCGGTGTGGAATTCATCGGCGTGAACACGGATGTGCAGGCACTGCAGCTGTGCAGAGCCCCCAGGCTGCTTCAGATCGGTGAGAAGCTGACCAAAGGCCTCGGCGCGGGCGCGGATCCCGAGGTCGGCCAGAAGGCCGCCGAGGAGAGCGCGGATGAGATCTCTCAGGCCATCAAGGGCGCTGACATGGTCTTTGTCACCTGCGGTATGGGCGGCGGTACCGGCACCGGCGCAGCCCCCATCGTAGCCAGACTTGCCAAGGAGCAGGGCATCCTGACGGTCGGCGTCGTGACCAAGCCTTTCCGCTTCGAGGCCAAGAGCCGCATGAGCCGCGCGATCGTCGGCATCGAGAACCTGAAAGAGAACGTCGATACCATGATCGTGATCCCCAACGACAGACTGCTGGAGATCATGGACAGGCGCACCACCCTTCCCGAGGCGCTGAAGAAGGCGGATGAAGTCCTTCAGCAGTCCGTGCAGGGTATCACAGACCTGATCA
>CAMOJW010000099.1 GCA_946617225.1 uncultured Lachnospiraceae bacterium | reverse complement strand
GCTGACCCGTACTAATCGGTCGGACGCTTATCCTTAGAGAGCTTTTTGAGAGTCGAAAGACTCATTTCCTGTTCAGTTAGAAGGTGTGCAGCACCTTCCTCAGATTCCGGAGCGAAGCGACGATTATCTGATGTTGAAGGTGCAGAGCAATAAGCCTTGATAGCTCAATGGTAGAGCACGCGGCTGTTAACCGCGGGGTTGTAGGTTCGAGCCCTACTCGGGGCGCTCGGAAGAGACGCTGTGGTAAACACAGCGTCTCTTTTTCTGTGAGGCTGGGAGTTATGCCCAGTCTTGTCAAGTTTTGAGGATTCTGCTATACTCAATTCGCAATGTTTGGACCCTTAGCTCAGCTGGTTAGAGCAGTCGGCTCATAACCGATCGGTCCTGGGTTCGAGTCCCCGAGGGTCCACTGAACATCTGTATGGCTGCAATTGCAAGTGAGTTGCTGTATACCGGATGTAATTTCACAGAGGCCGGCATGGCGGAACTGGCAGACGCGCGGGACTTAAAATCCCGTTCCCGCAAGGGAGTGCGGGTTCGATCCCCGCTGCCGGTAGGAGGCAAGGAAGTCAGCGTGAAGCGGCTTCCTTGTCTATTATTATCAGGAGGGAAAGGAATGAACGATCAGAAACTGAAGTTTAAAGATATGGTCTACGCGAGGCCGGACATTGAAGCGGCCAAACAGGAGACCCGGGCCCTGACCCGCGCGTTCACGGATGCGCAGAGCTATGAGAAGGCCAGGGAAGCCTACCTTACATGGGAGAAACTGAAGGAGAGACTGGAGACCCAGATGACACTGGCCAGTATCCGGCATTCCATCGACACCAGGGACCCCTTCTATGATGAGGAAGAGAACTTCTGGAACGCTGCGGGACCGGAACTGGAAGAATATGATCACGCTTTTACCGAGGCCCTGCTCGTCTCTCCTTACAGGGAGAAGATGGAGGAGGAGTTCGGTAAGATCGTCTTCCTGAACGCGGAGATCGAAAAGAAGTGCTTCTCCCCGGAGATCATCCCCCTGATGCAGGAGGAGAACGATCTGACCCAGGAATACGCCAAGTTGATCGCATCGGCACAGATCCCCTTTGAAGGCGGGATCTATACGCTGTCCCAGATGACGCCGTTCAAGAACGACGCGGACGACGGGAGGCGGCTCGCGGCCTGGAAGGCGGAGGGCGGCTGGTACAAGGAGCATCAGGACAGCCTGGACCGGATCTATGACCGTCTGACAGAACTGCGGGACGAGATGGGCAGGAAACTCGGCTATGACGGATACACGCAGCTGGGCTATTACCGCATGGGCAGGAACTGCTACGACAAGGCTGACGTGGAACGGTTCCGTGCGGCCGTCGTCAAATACGTCGTCCCCGTGGCGGAGCAGATCTACAGGAGGCAGGCGGAGAGGATCGGCAAGGAATACCCGATGAGTTTTGCCGACAATGTGCTGGAATTCCGCAGCGGCAATCCCAGGCCGCGGGGGACTGCAGAGGATATCCTGGACGCCGGCAGCAAGTTCTACAGGGAACTGTCCCCCGAGACGGATACGTTTTTCCGCACCATGCGGGAGAGGGAGCTCATGGACGTGCTCTCCACAGAGGGCAAAGCAGGCGGCGGTTACTGCACAAGCCTTCCGGATTACCATGTGCCGTTCATCTTTGCCAACTTCAACGGCACGAAGGGAGACGTGGAAGTGGTCACACACGAGGCGGGTCATGCCTTTGAGGCATGGATGAATCGCGACAGGGTGCCCATGAGCACGGTCTATCCCACTATGGAGGCCTGCGAAGTCCACTCCATGTCCATGGAGTTCTTCGGAGAAGAGTGGGCGGAGGACTTCTTTGGCGAGGATGCCGCCAAGTTCCGCTACAGCCACCTGGCCGATGCGCTGACGTTCATCCCCTACGGGACGATGGTCGATCATTTCCAGCACATCGTCTACGAGCGCCCGGAACTCACGCCCGCGGAGAGGCATGCCGTGTGGAAGGAGCTCCTGGGGACTTACATGCCCTGGCAGAAGCTGGACGGGGAGATCCCCTTCTACAGCGAGGGCGAGGGATGGCAGCGGCAGGCCCATATCTACGAGATGCCGTTCTATTATATCGATTACTGCCTGGCACAGACTGTCAGCCTGGAGTTCTGGGCCATGATCAGGGAAGACCGTACCGCGGCCTGGAACACCTACATGGCCTACACCGTGCAGGGCGGCAGCGATACTTTCACCAACATGCTGCAGAAAGCCGGACTTCAGAGCCCCTTCGACGGGGACTGCCTGCGGGGCGTCTGCGCTAAAGCAGCGGAATATCTGAAGAATTATGATCTCACGGGGATCCGCTGACCGGTCCCCTGAGACAGTCACACGGGCGGCGGAACTCTATCCGCGGGACGGAGGTGCCATGAGAGAAGATCCCAGAGAAACAGAGAACAGCAGGAAACGCGATGTCAGCCGCCGCGCGCATCTGCGGGATTTCAAACAGGACGAGAACGGGGAGTACCACTACGAGGGCAGGATCGTGGAAGCGCAGGTCTCAGAGGAGGGATCATCGGGATCCGGCAGCACGGAGGCTTTCCGGGAGCTGCTGAGAAAGATGTGGAAAACAGCTGCCGTCCTGGTCCCCGCCCTGGTGGTGATCGGCACGCTGCCGCCGGAAGTGATGGGCGACCGGTTCTACCTGCTGATCCCCTACGTCCTGGAGATGATCATAGTCGTCAGGATCCTCTGGGGACTCTACAGGATCACAGCCGGAGGCGGCAGCCTGAGAGAGTACCAGCATCAGACGGCGGCAGCCCGTCAGCCCCTCCGCTGCAGGATCCTGGCCGGGTGCGCAGGGCTCTCCCTGGTGCTCGGGACGCTGCGCCTGATCACGGCTTCCGATCTGGGCCGCAGAGGGGCCATGGTCCTCTGGCTGTTCATGCAGGCGGCGATCCTGGGAAGTGCCCTGCTTTTGGGCAGAATGCATAATCATCTGGAGTGGTCTTAGATTGACATTCGTTTATTGTGTAACTATAATTAATTTCGTGTAATCTGCCTGCATATTGCGAAATGTACAAAAGAAACATAAAGCGAACACAGGCACAACAGTATCCATTCAATTCAAGGGAGGACTCATCTATGAAGAAGAGGACAGCAAAGATCCTGGCAGCACTCTGTGCAGCAGTGCTCGCCATGGGCGTTCTCGCCGGCTGCGGCGGCAGCGGCGCAAGCTCCGGAAGCGGCGACAGCGGACAGGCTTCAGGCGGCGAACAGACAGAAGAGGCAGGAACTCCTCTGGTCGTCGGTTATTCCAATTTCAACAGCAAATTCTCTCCGTTCTTTGCGGAGACTGCGTATGACCAGGATGTGGCCAGCATGACCCAGCTGCCCCTGCTCACCAGCGACCGTACCGGCGCTGTCATCTACAAGGGCATCCAGGGCGAGACGGTCCCCTACAACGGGACGGACTACACCTACTATGGCCCCGCTGACCTTGAGGTCACAGAGAATGACGACGGCACCGTGAACTTTGATTTCACGCTGCGCGATGACCTGACCTTCTCCGACGGCGAGAAGCTCACAGTGGACGACGTGATCTTCAACATGTATGTCTACTGCGATCCCACCTATGACGGCTCCACCACCCTGTATTCCCAGCCCATCCAGGGCCTCGAGGCATACAGGAGCGGCATGGACACCCTCTTCAACCTGATGGTCAAGGCCGGCAGGGACAACACCGATTTCACCAACTGGACCGAAGAGCAGCAGACTGCTCTGTGGGCGGATATCGACCAGGCCGGTGCTGCTTTTGCCCAGGAGATCGTGGATTACTGCAAGGCGGCCGGATACAATGCGGAGGATGACTCCGTGGCGGCATGTGCAGCCAACTGGGGCTTCGAGCTTCCTGAGGATGCGGACGCGGCAGCTTTCTTTGCGACCATGGTCGAGGCCTATGGCGGCGATCTTGCTGCGCTGAGTGAGACCGAGAGCGCCGGCAGCTCCCTGACCGGTCTGATGAAAGATTACGATGCGTATACCATCGGTATCTCCACCGGCGAGAGCGCACCCAACATCTCCGGCATCCAGAAGATCGACGATACGCACCTGCGTGTCGTGGCGACTGAGACCGACGCCACCATGATCTATCAGCTGACCCTGCCGATCGCCCCTCTGCACTACTATGGCGATCCTTCTCAGTTTGATTATGACAACAACTCCTTCGGTTTCCCCAAGGGCGATCTCTCCAGCGTGAGAGCCAAGACCACCCAGCCTCTCGGCGCCGGCCCTTATGTCTTTGACAAGTACGAGAACGGCGTTGTTTACTTCACGGCCAACGAGTCCTACATGAAGGGCGCTCCCAAGACCAAACAGCTCCAGTTCCGTGAGATGACCGATGCCGATAAGCTCAACGGCGTCGTCACCGGCACTGTGGATATCACCGATCCCTCCATCAACAAGGACGCTGTGGCCTCCATCAAGAAGGCCAACGGCAACGACGACATCAACGGCCCCAAGATCACCACTGATCTTGTTGATAACCTTGGCTACGGCTACATCGGCATCAACTCCCACAACGTGACCGCGGACGGCGTGCCGGATTCCGAGGCTTCCAAGAACCTCCGCCGTGCCCTGGCGACCGTTCTCTGCGCATACAGGGATGTCGCCATCGACACTTATTACGGAGAACTGGCGGCAGTTATCAACTATCCCATCTCCAACACCTCCTGGGCAGCACCTCAGCCCGCAGATGACGGCTATCAGCTCGCGTTCTCCACGGACGTGGCAGGCAACCCGATCTACACCTCCGAGATGACCGCGGAGGAGAAGAGTGCGGCAGCCGAGCAGGCAGCACTCGGATTCTTCGAGGCGGCCGGCTACACCGTTGCTGACGGCAAGGTCACTGCAGCTCCCGAAGGCGCCAAGATGGAATTCGAAGCCTGGATCCCCGCTGACGGCAGCGGCGACCATCCTTCCTTCATGATCCTGGATGAAGCCTCCAAGGCATTTGCCAACATCGGCATCAAGTTCACCATCAAGGACCTGACCAACAGCTCCGACCTCTGGACCGCTCTGGAAGCCCACCAGGTCGACATCTGGTGCGCGGCCTGGGGTGCTACCGTCGATCCGGATATGTACCAGATCTACTACTCCGATATCGCCAACGGCGGTGAGAACGCGGGCAACTCCAACTACATGTACCAGATCGAGGACAAGGATCTCGACGAGATGATCCTTGCCGCCAGAAAATCTGTCGACCAGGCTTACCGCAAGAGCGTCTACAAGGCCTGCCTCGACAAGATCATCGACTGGGCCTGCGAGATCCCTGTCTATCAGAGACAGAACTGCATCATCTTCAGCACCGAGCGTGTCAACATGGATACCGTCACACCTGATATCACGACTTTCTATGATTGGAAGAACGAGATCCAGAACATCGAGATGAACTGAGGATATGCCGGGTCCTCCGCGATCCGGAGACAAAGGAGGGCCGTGCTCTGCCGCTGTCACAGCGGCGGAGCGCGGCCCGCTCCATAGGGCAGTTATCTGAAGGGGGCTTCCGTGAGAAAATATATCATCAAACGAGTGATCATCTCGTTTTTCATTCTGATCTTTGTCTCATTTATCATCTACACACTGATGCGCTGTCTGCCCACTTCCTATCTGGAAGAGGTGGCCAGAGCCAAATCGATGCAGCCGGGCTCCAAGAGTTTTGAGGAATGGATGGAACAGCTCAGTGCCACCTATGGCATGGACAAGGGCATCATCCCCGGCTTTATCTCCTGGGCAGGAAGAGCGATCCGCGGAGATTTCGGTGACAGCTGGAAATGGACGGTCCCCGTGACCGAGAAATTCAAAGACGCTGTCTGGATCTCCTTTACCATGGGTCTGATCTCTTTCATTCTTGAACTGCTTATCGCCATCCCGCTGGGTGTCATCGCTGCGACGAAACAGTACAGCAAGACAGATTATGCCGTCACGATCATTGCCCTGGCAGGTATCTCTCTGCCGACTTTCTTCTTTGCCTCCCTGCTGAAGCTGCTTTTCTGCGTCAAGCTGGGATGGTTCGATCTGGGCGGCCTGATCGGGCGCAATTACCAGAACCTGTCCGCTGCCGGGCAGTTCCTGGACAAGGCCCATCATATGGTCCTGCCCATCATCACCCTGACGGTCATCAGTGTGGGCTCCCTGATGCGTTACACCCGTACCAACATGCTGGAAGTCCTGAACGCGGATTATATCCGTACGGCCCGGGCCAAGGGACTTTCGGAGAGCAGAGTCATCTATCATCACGCGTTCCGCAACACGCTGATCCCCATCGTGACCATCGTGGGCGGCTCCCTGCCGGGCCTTTTCTCCGGCGCCCTGATCACCGAGACTCTGTATTCGATCCCCGGGATCGGTTTTGTCTCCTACCAGTCCATGACCGGCGGCGACATCCCGTTTTCTATGTTCTATATGGTCTTCCTGGCCATCCTGACACTCGCCGGCAACCTGATCTCGGATATCCTGTACGCGGTCGTGGATCCGAGAGTCCGCATCTCTTAAAGAAAGGAGGCTGACAGAATGAGCGACGATATGAAAAACATCAAATCGAACGAACAGCCCCCTCTCCGGATGCAGAACGTTCCCCAGAGCATCACCAGGCGTCACGCGGAGAAGATCACCGAAGAGGCCGTGAAGGACAGTACCGCTTCCGCAGGAGACAGCGGAGACGATCAGCAGTACTCCCTCAACGATGACCGCCGTGTCAGGACACTGTCTCCCGGCGCTCTGGTCGCCAAGAGGTTCTTCAGAAACCGTGTGGCCGTGACCGGTATGGTCATCCTGATCCTCATGTTCGTTTTCTCTTTTATCGGAGGAGCGATCACGCCCTACGGGGAGGATCAGCTGTTCTATCGGATCGAGGATCAGAGCAAACAGTATGCCAGTGTCGTGGAGAACAAGGAGTTCCGCTACTCTGTGGCGGAAGGGGCGGATTTTTCCTCTCTGGCTCAGTCCCAGTTCATGCTGGCCTATATCAACGGCAAGGACACTTTCGAGACCGGCGGCAGGACTTTCCATTCTACGGAAGTCGGTGAGAATTTCTATGTGATCGAAGACGCGGACGGAAAAGTGGTCGCACTGGCTGCCCACGACGTGGTGTCGAGCAGCGACGGCACATCCAAACCGCCCTTCGAGATCCAGCTCAAGGCGCTGCAGGCCTATCACAGCGATGTCAAGACCTTTGAGGCCGGCGGTGACAGCTACGAAGTTCTGGAGGACGGTGCCGTTCTGAAGAACGGTGCGGAGATCGCATATGTGAGCCATTATGTGGTACAGGCGGTCATGGGGGACGTGACTCTCTCCAGACAGTTCAAGGACGAGCTGATCGCCGAGATCCAGGCGGGCAAGGAGGAGTTCAATTTCACGGATACAGATGGTGTGCAGCATACTTACACACTGAAATTCGATCCCGCCAGAAATGCCTGGAACGTCATGCAGTCCACGCAGACGCGCGTCTACGATACCTACGGTTCCCCCAGCAAAGAGCATCCCCTGGGCACGGACCGCAACGGCATGGATATGATCACCCGCCTGATGTACGGCGGACGCGTTTCGCTGTATATCGGTTTCATCGTCATCATCATCGAGACATCCATCGGTGTCATCATGGGCGGCATCTCCGGTTATTTCGGAGGCTGGGTGGACATGCTGATCATGCGTATAGTGGATATTTTCTACTGCATCCCTTCGATGCCGATCATCATCATCCTCGGCGCCACCATGGACGCGATGAAAGTGAATCCCCAGATCCGTATGATCTACCTGATGCTGATCCTCGGTTTCCTCGGATGGCCGGGCATCGCCCGCATGGTCCGCGGCCAGATCCTCTCCCTGCGTGAACAGGAGTTCATGACCGCTACGGAAGCCACCGGTATCCGGGTCTCCCGCAGGATCTTCAAACACCTGATCCCCAACGTCATCCCGCAGCTGATCGTCATCATGACGATGAGCCTGGGCAACACGATCCTGATGGAAGCGACGCTGTCCTTCCTGGGTCTGGGCGTCAAGTTCCCCTTCGCTTCCTGGGGCAACATCATCAACGACGTCAACGACACCTTCGTTCTCACCAACTACTGGTTCATCTGGATCCCCGCGGGCGTGTGCCTGCTGCTGACGGTCCTGGCGTTCAACCTGGTGGGCGATGGTCTGCGTGACGCTTTTGATCCCAAGATGAAGCGCTGAGTGACCGGAAAGGAAGGGGGCACAAGATGGCCAAAAAGAACAATGACGGATACCTTTCCGCTGCGGAATCCCGGCGCATCTCCAGAGAGAACCGCAGGATCACCGACCAGCTGGAAAAGAAGAGAAAGAGAAAAAACGTTCCCGAATCGGAATACCTCACACAGATGCGGGACGAGAACAATGCGGTGGAATTTGACGACCTGCACACGTACTTCTTCACGGATGCGGGTACCGTCAAGAGCGTGGACGGCGTCACTTTTGACGTCCCCATCGGCAGGACCGTCGGTGTCGTGGGCGAGTCCGGCTGCGGCAAGAGCGTGACGAGCCTTTCGCTGATGCAGCTGCTCCAGAGGCCGCAGGGCCAGATCATTTCGGGCAGCATCCGCCTGAACATGGGCGAGGGCAAGGCATACGAGATCTCCGCCGTGCCGCAGGAGAAGATGCAGAAACTCCGCGGCAACATGATCTCCATGATCTTCCAGGAGCCCATGACGAGCCT
>CAMOJW010000098.1 GCA_946617225.1 uncultured Lachnospiraceae bacterium | reverse complement strand
CCCCCCTGCCCAGCGGGGCCGCTTCCCGGAAGGGCATGTGGCGGTTCTCGCGCGCCTTGGCGATCTTCTCATCCTCGCCGTACATGCCCTCGCAGATGAAAAGATCCGCGTCCCGGGCCGCCCTGACGATACTGTCACAGGGCCGCGTGTCGGTGCAGTAGGTCAGCCGGATCCCCCGCCGGGGAGGACCCATGACCATGTCGGGCGTCAGCAGTCCCCTGTCCGTCATGATCTGTTCGCCCTTCTGCAGACGTCCCCAGAAAGGTTTGGGGATGTCCAGGGCCAGCGCCTTCTCCGGGTAGAAGCGTCCCGCCCGGTCCAGCCGGAAGCTGTACCCGTAGCAGGGGACAGAGTGCCGCACCTTGAAGGCGCAGATCCGGAAGTCCTTCTCACCGGGCAGTCCGATCGTCTCCTCCGGCTCCGTGAACTCCCGGAAGCGGATCTCGAAGGGCAGCTCCGGGCAGATCACCCGCAGAGAGTTCACGACGCGCTCCACGCCCCGGGGACCGGCGATGAGGAGCGGCTCCGTGCGCTCCGCGTTGCCCATCGTCAGGAGCAGTCCCGGGAGGCCGCTGACATGATCCGCGTGGAAATGGGTGAGCAGGATCATGTCGATGGGTTTGGCGCTCCAGCCTCTTTTCTTCATGGCCACCTGGGTGCCCTCGCCGCAGTCCACCAGGATCTGGTGTCCGTTGTACCGCACCATCAGGGAAGTCAGATATCGGTAGGGAAGGGGCATCATCCCGCCCGTGCCCAACAGACATACATCTATCATCGTTTACCTCTTATTCCTCAGTCTGCCGGAGAGGCGCTCCCGTAGTCCCGCAGCCACATGATCAGCGCGTCCTCCGCGGGCTCCTCATAGAACCCCCTGCGCACGCCTTCCGTCCGGAAACCGTGCTGCGTATATACCGTGATGGCAGGCCCGTTGGATGCGCGGACCTCCAGCGTGAAGTCCCTGATCCCGTTCCTGCCGCCCTCTTTCAGTGCTTCCCGGAGCAGGCTTCCCGCGATCCCGCGGCCTCTCCAGGCGGGCAGTACCGCCACATTGGTGATCTCGCCCTCGCCGGCGATGAGCCTGAGGCCGATGGTCCCGACGATGCTCCCGTCCTCACTGCGCGCGGCAAAATACCGCACATAGGGCAGCAGAAGCGTCGCGTGATATACCGCTTCGCTCCAGCCGTCGGAAAAGCAGGTCTGTTCCACCCGCAGCGCCCCCGGCAGGTCCTCCATGACCATGGGGGTGATGGTGACTGCCGTTCTCATTATATCTTATAACTCCTCCGCTCGGCATGTTCCTGCTCGGCCTGGGACAGCCTCAGATAGACCGGACGGAAGTCGTCGGACGGGACCAGACAGTCCGCCCCTCTCTCCGCGAAATACTGCGCTGCGAGAGCCGCTGTCGCGGCCGCTCTCTGCCGGGCCAGGTGGGCCGGCGCGAAGCGGATGCTCTCCTCCCCGCCCTCAAAAAAGGCCTCTACTGCCCGCCTGTACACGGGCACGCCGTCCCCGAGGAAGGTGAACACGGCCGTTCCCTGCTCCCGGGCGATCTCGCGGGCCCTGCCAAGGACCACCGGAAGGTCCGTCACGCACTGCGGTTCCAGGGTGATCATCTTCTCTCCCTCGAACCGGTAGATCCCGGTGTAGACCTGCTGCCGGCGGGCGTCCATCATGGGGATGACCAGGCCCTCCGCGCCCCAGAGTCCGTAGGCGATGGCGTCCACGGTAGGCACCGGAAGGATCGGCCTGTCGATGGCCAGTCCCAGTCCCTTGGCGGTCGCCGCACCGATCCTGAGACCCGTGAAGGAGCCGGGCCCCTCAGTGATCGCAATGGCGTCGATCTCCGTGAGGTCCAGCTCCACCAGTTCCCTGACGGCTTCCATCATGGGCACGAGGCTCTGGGAGTGTTTTTTCTTGAATTGTACGCTGTATTCCGCCACCAGCGTCTCCCCGTCCAGGAGCGCACAGGCGGCCACAGGCCCGGAGGCCTCGATCGCAAAGATTTTCATAGTACCGTTCATTCCACTGTGATCCGCCTGTAGGACGGGCCCCTGTCGAGGTCCTTCTCGATCAGCACGTGCCTGGTATGCGCAGGCAGGAGCTCCGCGATGCGTCCGGCCCACTCGATCAGGCAGACGCCGTCTCCCTCCATGTACTCGTCCAGCCCGACCTCCTCCATCTCCTCCGGCTCTTCGATCCTGTAGACGTCGAAATGATAGAGCGGGAGCCTGCCGTCCTCATAGATCTGCAGGATCGTAAAGGTGGGAGAATTGACCGTGTCCGTGATCCCGAGTCCCTCTGCAAAGCCCTTGCAGAAGACCGTCTTGCCGGTCCCGAGATCGCCCTCCAGGGCATAGATCTCGCCCGCCTGCGCGCTCTCTCCGAGCCGGCGGCCGATCTCCAGCGTCTCCTCCGGACTGCTGCTCTCCATGATCTCCTCAGACTGTCTCATATGCTCTCCCCGGTACCCGCCCGGGATCCCTCCCGGACGGGTACCCGTGTTTCGTTGTTTATCACTTCATGCTTCCCTTTGCGCTCTCCTTGTCCAGGGAGCTGCCGTACTTGATGATGGGGCTCACCCTCTTATAGATCAGCATGGTGAGCAGGGAGATCATGCTGCCTTTGACCAGGTTCAGCGGGGCGACCATCAGCAGGACAAAGGTGTAGATGTTCGTGACATTGCTGTTGATGGCTGCGCCCATCCCGAGGATGGCATCCAGCGGCATCCCGTACAGGGTCGCAAAAGTGGGCAGCAGGTAGACGGCATTGAACCATGTCCCGAAGACCGTCATACACAGGACGCCCGCGACACAGCCGATGATGGCCGTCGTGCGGGACTTGTGGAAGCGGTAGATCACGGAAGCCGGCAGCACCAGCATGCTTCCCACGAGGAAATTGGCCAGATCGCCCACGAACGCCGTGGAGGTGGATTTGATCAGGATCTTCACGACCTGTTTCAGGAACTCCACCATCACGCCGGCCACGGGGCCGAAGGCGAATCCCGCGATCAGAGCGGGCAGCTCGCTGAAATCCATCTTGTAGAAAGCCGGTGAGAAAGGCCAGCCGAAGTCGAAGCAGTACAGGATGCCCGCCAGTGCGGAGAACATGCCGATCATGACCACTTTTCTCGTCGCAAGCACCCTGTCCGTGCTGCCGCTGCGTTTCTTGGCGGCCTTCTCAAACAGATAGGCCACACCCAGGAGAGCGCCTGCCGTCAGAAGGCATACCGCCACAAAACCGGCGTTATCCAGAATTGCCTGCATCAATCCTTTGCCCATTAGTGTCTTCCTTTCCCGCACGTGCCGTGCGCAGCGAAAATGATGTACTTCCAATATTCCGCCGCCCGATCCCCGTGCTGCCCGCGCATAGCTCCTGCCCGGCGCGTAAAGGCCCCGTACATCTCTGTACGGGGCCTTTCATCTGCGGAATAGATTTTATGCCCGAAGTCCGGCAGATCCGTCAGCCCGCCCGGAATCTGAATCGATGCTCGTCGTAGCTGTCGTCGACCTTCTCGATCTCCGCGCCGAGGTGTCGCAGCTTCTCCGGGAAGTCCTCGTATCCCCGCTCGATGTAGTGGATGTCAAAGATCTTGGAGCGTCCCTCGGCCGCGAGAGCGGCGATCACCAGTGCCGCGCCGGCCCGCAGGTCGGGGCTGGTGAGATTGGCGCCCGTGTACTGCTCCACGCCGGAGATGATGGCCGTGTTGCCCTCCACGGTGATACTGGCGCCCATCTTCGTGAGCTCATCCACATATTTGAAGCGGTTCTCGAAGATGCTCTCCGTCACGATGCTGATGCCCCTGCAGAGGCCCAGCAGCACCGTGATCTGGGGCTGCATATCGGTGGGAAAACCCGGATAAGGGAGCGTCTTGACGTTCGTGTGCAGCAGCCTCTTGTTGGCCACGACGCGCACCGCATCTCCCGACTCGCGGATCTGACATCCCACCTCCGTCAGCTTGGCGCTGATGGATTCAAGATGTTTGGGGATCACGTTCTTGATGGTCACATCGCCCTTGGTGGCGGCTGCGGCAAACATGAACGTCCCTGCCTCGATCTGGTCCGGGATGATGGAATAGGTCGTTCCGTGGAGATACTCCACGCCCCGGATCCGGATGACGTCCGTACCGGCGCCCTTGATCCTGGCGCCCATACTGTTCAGGAAGTTCGCCAGGTCGACCACGTGGGGCTCCTTGGCGGCGTTCTCGATGATGGTGTTGCCTCTCGCCTTGACCGCTGCCATCATGACATTGATGGTGGCGCCGACGGAGACCATGTCCATATAGATGTGGGCTCCCACGAGCTCGTCCGCACTGGCGACGACCATGCCGGGAGAGGCTACTCTCACCTGTGCGCCGAGGGCACGGAAGCCTTTGATATGCTGATCAATGGGGCGGAGGCCGATATTGCAGCCGCCGGGCAGGGCCACGGAGGCCTTGCAGTACTTGCCGAGCAGAGAACCGATCAGATAATAGGAGCCTCTGATCTTGCGGACATAGGCATTGTCGACCGGTTTGTCACGGTTGATGGCTGATCCGTTGATGCGGAAAGTATGCCTGTCCAATCTCTCGACGTGTGCGCCGATCAGTTCGATAGCCAGCAGCAGCGAGCGGATATCGCTGACGTCCGGGACGTTCTCCACGGTGACGGTCTCATTCGTCATGATGGAGGCCGCAAGGATCGCCAGGGCCGCATTCTTGGCACCTGCTATCTCTACCTCGCCTGAAAGCGCGTTGCCGCCCTTTACGATGTAGTGTTCCATATAACCCCTCAGATATCGCACGGAACACACCGGGACACTGATCGAGAGTGTGCATTCCGCGTTGTATTTTAATAATAGTTCAAATCAGTAATAAGGATAACTCTTTAACGTACTTATGTCAAACTCGGCCTGCTTCAGCCGGAGGGACGATCGTGCTGAGATGTCCCGTTTTTCCCGTTTTTACGGGGTTTCCCGGCATCCCGCCTCTTTAAAGTCGCTCTTTTCTGAACGGAATAGCCGAATTTTCCGACTTTTTGTCCCAGGGTGAAATACTCCCCGTGGACATAGGCGAGCAGATCCGCGCGGGCCAGGTCCAGCCGGCCCCGCTCATCCAGATAGGCCGGATCCACGTTCACCCCGGTCACTTCCGCCAGAAACAGGTCGTGCGTGCCCAGGGGCTTGATCTCCGTCACCCGGCACTCAAGGTTCACCGGGCTCTCGGCGATCCCCGGCGTCCGGATGGTGGAGGACGGTGCCTCCGTGAGGCCCATCTGCCTGAACTTGTCCACGTCTCTGCCCGACCGCACGCCGCAGTAGTCCACGGTCCTCGCCAGCCGCCGGGTGGGGAGGCTGAGGACGAACTCCCCGGAGGCGCTGATGATGCTGTGCGACAGACGTTCGGGGCGGATCGAGACACAGACCATGACCGGATCGCTGCAGACACTGCCCGTCCAGCCGGCTGTCATGATATTCTTCCTGCCCTCTCCGTCCATGCTGCAGACCAGGACGGGGGGAACGGGATTGAGCAGATTGGCTCCCCTCCAGTATTCCCTATCCATGCCGCCTCCGGACATCAGTGCCAGAACTGCATCAGGAGCGCGGCCAGGCCGGCGCCTTCCAGGAGCTGCAGCACTATCACGCCGATCAGCAGATACCTGTGGAAGTTCTCACGCTTCAGTGCTTCGGGATCCGGAGCCGTCTGTGTGCGGAGGACCTCCAGCTGCGCGCTCAGCTCCTCCGTCTGTCTGGCCAGTTCCGCGATCATGGAGGCCTGCACGTTGCGGTACACGCGGACGCTGTCCTTGTGATACATCTCGTCGGACTGGGTCATCCGGTCCCGTGTCTCCTGCCTGGCTTCCGAGACGGCGCCCAGGATGCTGCTCTCCAGACGCACCGGGTCAAAACTCTGCAGGGCGTCGAGCTTCTCGTCGATCTTCTGACGGTTCTCCTCCAGGAGCTGCCTGTACTCCTCGGCCGCGTTCCTGTTGAGGAACTGGAGCTTGCCCACCAGTTCCTGGTTCTTCTCGCAGAGGGCGCGCAGTTCGCCTATGGCCTCGCGGTAGTCCTCCGCCTCCGCCTTCAGGCGGTCCGTCTGCGCCGCTTCCGCTGCGCCGTTGGCCCTGATCATCTCGTCGGGGTCGTGCAGGTTGATGCGGGGGCCTCTGTTCTCGTCCAGTCTCAGTGCTTCCATTCCTTGATCCTCTTTCCTTCCGGTCCGGCCGGTGCGCCGTCCCGGTCCCTTCTCTGTCTGCCGTTTCTCAGCAGCTGTGCCTGCAGCGACAGGAGCGCGGGCATTTCCGCGGCCACTGTCGGAATACTCACTCCCACATACAGAGGGTAAACAGGCACTGCAGCCTTATCCTGCGCTGCAGCCATGCCCTCTGCCATGCCGTCCGTCTCCAGTCCGGCTTCCCGCGTCAGCGGTCTCCTGGTGACGCTTGCGCCTGCCTCTCTCTCCGCCTCTTCCGTCACCCGCAGGAGGCTCAGTTCCCGGCCTCTCTGCAGGGCCTGTTCCAGGATGTCCTCCCGGCCCGCTGCGGCATACTGACGCCGCAGGCTGCGGATGCGGCCCGCCCTGGCGGGTCCGTTCATCCGATACTGGAGGGCAGGCATATTCTTGTGCATCATATAAAGGCTGTCCCCCAGGAGCAGTTCCTCTTCGGAGAGAGTCTGTGATCTCTCCTCCGGCAGGCTGTCAGAGATCCTGGCCGCAGCATCCGGCACGTAGAGGCACTCGCCTCCCATCCTCTGTGCCCGCCAGCCCAGATCCGCGTCCGCCGCGATACTGCACATTCTCTCATCGAAGAGGCCTATGTCCTCCATCGCGCGGACATTGAACAGAGCCGCCCTGGAATCAGGCGCGAACACCGTTCCCTCTCCGTGCGTCCGCCGGTATGCGCCGCGATCCCGCCGGAAGACACTGCCGCCCGCATCCGCCAGAGTGCCGGTGCTCTCTATCCTCCCCGGCTCCTCCCTGCTCTCGATCCGCGCCTGCGCGGCAAAACAGCTGCCGGAATCTTTCATGGCTCCGAGCAGTCTCTCCGTCATCCGGCTGCCTGCCGCCGCGGCCGGAGAGATCACCAGAGCTGCCGGCGTCTGTACCAGGTGCAGACCGCAGTTAAGAGCGTGGCAGCGGCCTGTCCGCCGCCCCGTCCTGTAGACCGTCACCGGTACGGTGATATTCTTCAATTCTTCCGCAAGTGCCGTCTCATCCGTCCCGTCCGCGACCGCCAGGATGCGCGGCACCAGGCTTCCCGCGAGAAGGGACCGTATGCATCGGCCGAGCCCGCGCGGATCAGCGCCCGTCGGGATCACGGCCGTGACCCACTGTCTTCCGTCTGTCATCTGTCTGTTCTGCCTCTCACCAGACCTGAATGATCCTGGGATCCCATACGATCAGATAGCCCAGTTCCCTGACCCTGCGGCACAGGGCCAGGCTGTCCGCCTCCAGGTCCTCTTCGCTGCGCCCCTGCAGGAACTGCGGGGAGTCCGGATCTCCGAAGATCTCCTTATAAAGGCCCATGAGTTCCGGCCGGACCTGCATGCAGCGCACGTCGACGGCCACCGCGTCCTGGATCGCCAGCGCGCGGCCCTCGGGGCCTCCTTCCGCTTCGTCCCATCCCTCGAACATCACTCTGCCGGCGCTGTCCATCATGCCGCCTATGATGCGGTGGCGGCGGTTGAGGACTTTGCCCCCCACGATGCCCACATCGCTCCTCGCGGCAAAAATATCCGGCTTATAATCGATGAGAAAACGGCCGCTGTCTCCGTCCGTTCTGACCTCGGCGTCTATCCCGCGGACGCGGAAATAATCCAGGAGGGCTTCTCTGCCCGCTTTTCTGGACTTCTCATTGTTCCTCCCGGCTGCTCCCGCCGAAGCGTCGGTCCGGTGATACAGGACCTTGGCGATGTGGCCTACGGTGGATTTGGGGGCGCGGAGCATCAGATCATAGCCCAGAGCCCCTTCGTAGGCGCTGCGGAATCGCAGGGCCAGGAACAGTTCCCTGCGGATCACCAGGAGCTGTCCCGTATAGCGGGAGGACAGCAGATAGTCCTTATTAAAGCCGGGTTTTCTCACAGCGGTGTGGAAATTCCTCCCGCCGATGTCCCCCCGGTCCTCATCGGTGTACACCAGCTCGGCGCCGGTGCGCACCAGGTACATGAACAGTTCGAACAGGGCATCGCGGGTCAGCAGGTCGCCCACCTCTACCCGCAGGACATAATCGCCCGCCGCCTGCCTGGCAGCCTCGTTCAGGACGGAGGCTCTGCCGCGGTTGCCCGCCATGGGCAGATAGCGCACTCTCTCATCCTGATAGTACCGCAGGATCTCCGGGACGCCCGTGGAGAGGCTCGTGTCCGCCACCAGGATCTCCAGCTGGCCGTAGCTCTGCAGGAGGACGGAACTCAGCGTGCGCTCGAAATAGCGCAGCATGGGTTCATAGGTGGGGATGATGACGGAGAAAACAGGTGCATACGCGTTCTCCGACAGGGAGATCGTGTCTCCCAGCACCTCGGAGGGCGACTCCCCTCTCCCCAGTCTGTCGGAGATCTGCTGCTGTTCCTCCAGCGCGGACTGCGTCGGCGGCACATAGACATACCTGTCCCTGGCCGCTGCGGCCGCTACGCCGGAAGCCGCCTGGGATGCCCTGGTCGCCGCTCCCGCCACGGTGTCCCTGGCTGTGGATATGGCGCCTCTGCCCGCATCTCTGACAGCCCCCGCCGCGGAGGAGATGCCTCTGGTCCCCGTCCGCAGACCGCTCAGCAGGAAATTGCCGGCGGCCGCCCCGGCCTGTCCGGCATTTCGGGCGAGGCTGGATGCGATCTCTCTGATGTCCGCCCACTCTATGCCTCCC
>CAMOJW010000097.1 GCA_946617225.1 uncultured Lachnospiraceae bacterium | reverse complement strand
CCCTGCCAGTACTCCTCATCGGAGAAATACTGCTCCTTCAGCCGCCTGGCCGCAAAATCGGCGTAGCTCCGCCACTGATCGTTCTCGGAGAAGATCCTGCGAAGCTCCTTTTCCTCCGGGGATACCTTGAGCGCCTCATCTAGGAGGATCTCGTCCATCATGCCGCCGCCAAGGAAGACCTCTCCGGCTGTCTGCAGCTCCACCTCTCTGCCGCCCATGATGTAGGCAAAATCCGTCGTCGAGGACCCCATATCCACCACCAGCACGGGGCGCTGCGTGATGTCATAGCTCACGCGGAAATGGCGGGACTGACAGGCACTGATCAGGGCTGCCCTGGACTCGGACACGATGCGTGTGGGCGGGTAGCCGGCCTGTTCGAAGATCTCTCTGTATCGTTCTCTGGCGACCCGGTCCCATCCGGCGGGGCAGCCCACGTAGAAGCAGCATTCCTCACCCGGCACCAGGTCTCCGGAGGCGTAGAGTTCCCCCAGTACGCCGGCGGCAAAACTCCTCACGTCCTTCACAACGGAGGGATCTGTCAGGAAGCGGCTCTTGAAGCGCACTTTCCTGTCCTGCACGCCGGCCTCATAGCAGGCGCTCTCTCCGATCATGATCCGGCCGTCCGTCAGTCTGGCACAGGCGGTGATGAAACTCCGGGCTCCCTGGATCGTCAGCACTCTGGGGACCGTCACATCCGAGTGACGCAGGCAGGAGACGGCGCTCTCCGCATCTCCCAGGTCAAATCCGAAATACCTTTCCATAACTGTTCTCCCCTACTGGATATACCGCCTGACCGGTCAGCCCGAGACGCTCGCAAGCCCCTTCTTGATCACGGCGTCCTCCCGCATGAGCGCGGGCCGCAGCGTGATGGTCTGCGCTCCGGGCAGACACTCGAACGCGCGGCGGTCGGCATCCGAATAGTCCACTGCCTCGATGCCCTGTCTGTGCAGGACAAAACGCAGCCGCCCCCTCATCTCCTCGCTGTCGGAGGCGTACGCCATCTCCAGCAGATCCGCGTAAAGCTGCGGATCTCCGTAGATCATGAGGCCGTTTTCTCTCTCCGCGTTCTGTGCAGCCAGTGCCGTCCTCTCCCGGACGTCCTCCAGGTTGCGGTCCGCCACCATCACCAGTCCGCGGAGGCACTGCCACGCCTTGTCGGGATCGATGAACACCTCCACTTTCCGGCGAATGTTCTCCTCCTCCCGGATGTTCTGCTCCAGCCCTGTGCGGAAGCCTTTCCTCCTGCCCATGCTGCGGGCCGGGAAGAAGATCAGGAGCGCGCCCGCTGCGGCGGCCGCCGCGAGGGTCAGCGTCCGGATCATGCTCTCATCCTCGGCAGGCAGGAAGACCGGCAGGACGGCCGCTCCCAGGATCAGCAGGACCCCCAGCATCAGGAGGATCGCCGACAATGCGTGCGGCTTCTCCTCGGCGATGTCTGCCGGGCGGGTCTGTTCCCCCGTCAGTTTCCAGACTTTGGTGTCCCCGACACTGTCACAGAGGGGCAGAAGGGAACGGGCCGACTGCAGCATGTGCATGGCGGATTCTCTCTGCACCTCGTCCTCGCAGTCCTCGTTGAAACGAAGGAGGATGCGGTCCAGTGCCTGCTCCAGCGCCTTCTGGGTCTGTGCAGGATTCTGGGCCTGCTGCAGCGCCGCGTGCACCGCCTGACTGTCCTGCTCCAGGTATTCGGAAAGCTTCATGTCTGCCTCCTTCACTCCAGTTCTTCGATCTGTCCCTGCCTGGTCTTGACCTCGATATCCGAGCCCGTCTCTATCTGCTGCCACAGTTCATAGGAGATACTGTAGCGGTCGCTGCCGGAGATGATCCAGTACTGCTCCGTTCTCCCGCTGATCCTCTCCGTGTCCGGCAGCCGGAGGTCGGGATAATAGGGCTCACTGTCTGCCCCCTGCGCCTTCTCCTCTCTGTCGTAGAGCCATCGCATGACGGAGTAGTAGTATTTGGTCCTGTACACGGGTATGTCCACATAGACCGGTTCCTGCCTGGTCTCCGTGCGGTACTCCGTCCTGTACCTTGGTGAACTGTGCTCCACCTCTTCGAAATAGCCGTTTCCGAGATCCTCATAGGTGACGTACGTGTCGTAGCCGTCCAGCACCTGCTCCGCCACCTGGTAGGACACCCACTCGTAGTGGTCCAGGACGCGGTCGTAGCCGTAGACCTCTTCCCGCGAGGTCACGTTTTCGGCACCTCCCGGGATCGTCCACCCGTTCTCCTGTACCTGCCGGTACTTCTCCACGGTGACCGTGCGCTCCCAGGTCCGGGAATCCACGTGGATCTTCTGTTTCCGGGGCATCATGCTGAAGATCAGCGCGATGACGGCCACCAGGGCTGCCGCAAGGAAGAGGTTCCTCCGCAGGGTACTGCTCCCGGACCGCTCCGGCCTAGCCGCAGCCGCTCCGCTGTGTCCGTTCTGCGCCGCCTTGCGGCGCTCTTCCTCCTCCCTCTTCTCCCGCTCCTGTTTCTCCTTGTTCTGGAAATAATTGAGCTCGCTGTCCTCATGGCTGGCTCCGCAGGAGGAGCAGAACTTCGCGGAGGCGGGATTGAGCGTGTCACAGAAGGAGCAGAGCCAGTCGGGATCCTTGTCCACTGTCTCGGGATCCTTCACGTACTCTTTGGGCCCTGCCATATAAAAGCGGACGTCCTTGCCCCTGGGTTTGCCGCAGTTCGGGCACACCCGTATATCGCCGCGGATGCGGTCCGCGCCGCAGTAATCACAGTCCCAGCAGCCGACTACGATGTTACCTGCCATTTCCCCCTGCCTTTCCGGCTGAAATGCCCGTGGTAGAGACCGGTAGTCATCCCCGCTTTAGCGCTTCGCGCAGCACCTCCAGATCCTCCTCCGTGGTCGCCCAGCTCGTGGCCAGTCTCACCACGGTGTGATCATCGTCATATTTCTCCCAGAAACTGTAAGCCACCTGTTCCCGCAGCCGTTCCAGCCTGCCGTTCTCCAGCACGACGAACTGCTGGTTGGTGGGGGAATCCAGATACATGGGGATCCCCAGCTCCTCAAGTATCGCTTTCATCTTCTCCGCCATATCGATGGCGTGCCGCCCGATCCTGTAATACAGATCATCCGTGAAGAGGGCGTCGAACTGCACGCCGAGGAGGCGTCCTTTGGCCAGCAAAGCACCTCTCCTTTTGACAGACGTCATAAAATGCGCCGGCCTGTTCCCCTTCGTGAAGACCACCGCCTCCCCGCATAGGGCACCGACCTTGGTCCCGCCGATATAGAACACGTCACAGAGCTGCGCGATATCGGGAAGTGTCAGGTCCGTCTCCCGGCTCATCAGGCCGTAGCCCAGGCGCGCGCCGTCCAGAAACAGTGGAATGCCGTATCCCCGGCAGATTCCGGAAATCTCCGTCAGTTCCGCTTTGGAATACAGTGTCCCATATTCCGTCGGGTGGGACAGGTAGACCATGCCGGGAAAAGTCATGTGCTCGTGGTTCTCGTCCCCGAAAAAGGCCTCCAGATAGCGGCGCAGGGTCTCCGGCACCATTTTCCCGTCTTTCTGCGGAACGGTCAGCACCTCGTGGCCGGTGTATTCGATGGCGCCCGCCTCGTGGCTGCTGACATGTCCGGTCTCCGCCGCTACGACGCCCTCGTAATCGGCCAGCATCGTGGAGATGACGACCGCGTTGGCCTGCGTGCCTCCCACAAGGAAATCTACCTGAGCCTCCGGCAGCCCCACGGCCCTGCGGATCTTCTCCCTCGCGCTCTTGCAGTAGGGATCCGTCCCGTAGCCGGACAGCGGTTCCAGGTTCGTCTCTGTCAGTTTCCGGAGCACCTCGGGGTGTGCGCCGGCGTTGTAATCATTCTCAAAAGAGACCATGTCATCCTCTTTTCACGCCCCGTGCCTGTCACGGTCATTCTGTCCTTCAGGTGCGAGTCAGGAGACACGCCGTTTCCAGGAGCTCCGTGTGCGGGAACATGTCCACGGGCTGGACTTTTTTGACGCGGTAGCCGTTCCCGCAGAGCACCCGCAGGTCCCTCGCCAGGGTGGTGGGCTCACAGGAGACGTAGACGATCTTCTTAGGAGCCATCCTGACGGCCGCATCCAGGAATTCCGTGCTGGCGCCGCTCCTGGGCGGATCCAGGAACAGGACGTCGATCCCGCTGCCCGACCCGGCCGCCCGCTCGTCTGCGATCTCCCGCATGAACCTGCCGGCGTCTCCCTGGATCACCCTGACGTTGCCGCAGGCGTTCAGCACGACGTTCTCCCTCGCGTTCCGGACAGCCTCCGGGTTCAGTTCCACGCTGAGGACCTGTCTGCATCGGGAGGCGGCCAGGATGCCGATGGTCCCGACGCCGCAGTAGGCGTCCAGGATCGTCTCCCTGCCGGACAGTCCCGCCAGGTCTATAGCTACATTATACAGCTTTTCCGTCTGGATGGGGTTGACCTGGAAGAAAGAGCGGGACGACAGCCGGAACCGGCATCCGCAGACCTCATCCTCGATATAACCCTTGCCGTACAGGACCCGCTCGCGCTCCCCGAGGACCATGGTGGTCCTCTCCGGATTGATGTTCTGCACGACGGTCGTGATCTCCGGGTGCTCCTTTCGGAGAGCCTTCACAAAATTGTTCCGGGACGGAAAGACCGGATCCGCCGTCACCAGGGTGACCATGATCTGCCCTGTCTTCCTGGCGGTGCGGACCTGCACGTACCGCAGGACCCCGGTCCCCAGGATCTCGTCGTAGATGCGGATCTTAAAGGAGGGGAGGAGCCTGAAGACCGTCTGTACGATCCTGTCGGCCCTGAGGTCCTCCAGCATACAGGTCTTGACCGCTATCACCTCATGGGTCCCCTCCCGGTAGATCCCGCAGACGGGCTTGCCCCTTCGGTCATAGGAAAAGACACTGGTGACCTTGGATCTGTAATGGTCCGGGTTCTTCATCCTGAGGACCGGCTCCGGCAGACAGAATTCCGCCAGGAGCTCGTCGATCACGGCCTGCTTGCTCTTCAGCTGCTCCTCATAAGGCAGGTGCAGCAGCGTGCAGCCGCCGCATTTTTTGTAGACTTCACAGCGGTTCGTCGCTTTCTTCGCTGGCCGCTGCGGCCTGTCCGCGTTCACGGGTCTGTCCGCGTTCACCGGCCTGTCCGCACTTACTGGTCTGCCTGCGCTTACCGGTCTGCCCGCGCTCACTTTCTGTATTTCGCTCACGTTCTTCCCTCTGTTATGTTTCCGATGGCCCGTCTTCTCTCCGCAGCTGCTGTTTCAGCCTCTGCGCGTCTTCCCGGCTCAGGGCCGGCGACAGGGGTCCGCGGACCTCGGCGCCGCTGTCCGTTCTCTCCAGATACTGCTCCCGGATCTGTCTCTTCGTGCTCTCCACCTCTTCCAGCAGACCGGACGCGCTCATGCGGACCGCGCCGGCCCCCATGATGATCACCTGCTCCACTGCGTCCGAGGTGGCCACAGTCACGCCGTAGTTCCTGGACAGTTCCCGGGCCGTCTTTTCGATATACAGGTCCGCCGTCTCGGCCTCCCTGGTAAAGATGACGTCGATATTGTGATAGCGGTAGACTTCCCGCTCGCCGCCTGCCACCTTGTAGGCATCGAAGACGAGGATGAGCTCTTCCTTTCTGCTGCCGGCAAAATCGGACAGCTCGTCCATCAGCCGGTCCCTGGCCGCTTTGATGTCGTGCAGGGCCAGGGATCTCAGCTCCGGCCACGCAAAGATGATGTTATATCCGTCCACCAGCAGGTACTGCTTCTCAGGGACAGGCTTTCCTTTATAGCCCCGGCCATAAGCTGCACCGGACGCACTCTTTGATCTCCCGTACGCGCGGGTGACGGCGCGTTTCCTGCCGGTGTCCTCCTCTTCCCCACCGCTCCCCGGTTTTCTCACCGGCCCGTAGGTGCGCTCGAAGATCTCCATGAGCTCCTTCTCCGCCGCATAGCCGGCGCGCCGGCGCTCCGAGAACGACATGGACGCCTGGGCGTGTTCCTGCCTCCGCTGCTGCGCCTCGCGGAACAGGCGCTCGGCCTCCTCCTCGGGGGTCTCTTCCACAGCGCCTTCCGGGCGCCATCCGCTGTCCACGTGCATCCGCTGGCGCACCTCATACCAGGGAACCACCGTCCCCATCCCGTGGGAACAGAAGACGGAGGAACCTGTGTTGCGGAGATCCAGTTCGGGATCATACCCGCTCTCCGCGATGATCGTGTCCGCTTCCGCGCAGGGGGCATATCCCTGCATGGTGCAGAAGAGGCTCCCTTCCCCGCGCGTATAGGCGGCTACTTCCTCCGTGTAGGTGCTCATCTGCGCCACCGCGCACTGCCCGGTGATCACCGCTCTCTGCCCGCTGTCCCCCTCGAAATCGGGGGCGGAAAAAACCGCATGCATCCTCTCCAGATCGTTCAGCGCGCGCCCCACCTGGTCCGCCGGGATCTCCAGGCGGAACTGGTAGTAGGGCTCCAGAAGGATGCTTTCCGTCATCATCAGGCCCTGCCGGACCGCCCTGT
This sequence comes from uncultured Lachnospiraceae bacterium, assembly GCA_946617225.1. Lineage (GTDB taxonomy): Bacteria > Bacillota > Clostridia > Lachnospirales > Lachnospiraceae > CAG-791. The sequence continues at coordinate 2,441 of CAMOJW010000097.1, read as the reverse complement.
AGGTAGCCTGGCGGAAATCGCCGCCCTCCGTGTGCTTCTCATGGGCCCGCCCGGTCAGCAGACTGATCTTCACATCCGTCAGTTCCGCGCCGATGAGGACGCCTCTGTGTCTCCTCTCCGCCAGATGCGTCAGGACCAGGCGCTGCCAGTTCGTGGCCAGCGTGTCCGGAATGCAGCGGTTCTCGAAGACCAGACCGCTCCCCCTCTCTCCGGGTTCCAGCAGCAGATGGACCTCCGCGTAATGGCGCAGCGGCTCGAAGTGGCCGACCCCTTCAGCCGGCGCGGCGATGGTCTCCCGGTAGATGATCCGGGGCTGTCCGAACTGGATCCGCAGGCCCAGCCGCTCCCGGATCACGCGCTGCAGGATCTCCCGTTGGACCTGCCCCATGACGGAGACCGTGATCTCCCTTCTCTCCTCGTCGTAGACGAAACGCAACGACGGGTCCTCCTCCTCGAGGACCTGCAGGTCCTTATATGTCTTGAAAAGGTCGGTCCCCGGGGGCAGGACCAGGCTGCACCTGAGGACCGGCTCCAGGATGCCCTGGGTCTGTCCCCTCATGGTGCCAAGTCCGTCGCCGGTCTTCAGGCCCGACAGACCTGTCACGGCGCAGATCTCTCCCGCCTGCGCCTCCTGCACCGGCGTGAACCGGGTGCCGCTGTAGAGCCGGATCTGGTCCGTCTTCTCGGGCAGCCCCTTCTCGTTAAGGCTCTCCTCCACCGGCACGCGCACCCGGAGGCTCCCTCCGGTGATCTTCATCCAGGCCATGCGGCGGCCAGTCTCATCGCGGGAGATCTTGTACACGCGGGCACCGAAGGCAGAACTGCGCTCCGGTTCAGGGAGCAGACTTGTCAGTCCTTCGAGCAGGACATCCACGCCCGCTTCCGTCAGCGCACTGCCGAAAAAAACAGGAAACATTTTCCTGCCGCCCACCAGAGCCCGGGTCTCCGGCAGAGTGATCTCCCCGCCCTCGAAGAACCGCTCCATCAGCGTCTCGTCACAGACGGCCAATTCTTCCTGCAGGTCCGGATCCGCAAGGCTGCGGAGAGCGTATCGCCTGCCTCCGCCGTCATCGTCTGTCACTTCGGTGACGTCCACGCAGTGCTGGGAGAGCTCCCGCTTCAGTTCTGCGAGGATCCTGTCCCTGTCGCTGCCCGGCTGGTCCATCTTGTTGACCCAGATCAGGACGGGCAGCCCGTAGTGGTCCAGCAGTTTCCACAGGAGCCGCACCTGGCCCGTGACACCGTCCGCGGCGCTCACCAGCAGGAGGCCGCAGTCCAGCACCTGCAGGGTGCGCTCCATCTCTGTGGAAAAATCGGCGTGTCCCGGCGTATCCAGGAGGATAAAATCCCTCTTTCCGTCCCCTTCCGTCATCGGGACGGAGAATCGGGCCACCTTGGAGTAGATGGTGATCCCCCGCTCCCGCTCCATCTCATTGTTATCCAGAAACGCGTCCCCGTGGTCCACCCGCCCGGCACTGCGCAGGACACCGGTCCGGTGCAGCAGGGCTTCGGAGAGGGTCGTCTTGCCGGCATCCACGTGGGCCAGGATGCCAAGGACCGTCCTGCCGGTATTGTTTTCGGTTCTGTTCTCTCCTCTGTCTGCCACGGGCGTTCTCCATCGTTCTTTTTTCTCGGATGATATCATCATACCACATCTTGTGCGGGCGGGGGATTTTTGCGGTCCTGTTATTTTCACTCTTGCCACGGACCGGAAAAAGTTTATACTGATAGAGTGTTTCCGCACACGCGCGAAACAGCTGACCGGCTAGTATGCATAATCTGTAAAGGAGACAGCCCCATGCAGACCTACACCCCCATTAAAGAAGGAAAAGTACGCGAGATCTATGACGCAGGCGACAGCCTGATCATGGTGGCCACCGACCGCATCTCCGCCTTTGATGTGATCCTGAAGAACCTGGTCACGAACAAGGGCGTCGTCCTGACGCAGATGTCCCGCTTCTGGTTCGACCTCACCAAAGACATCCTCCCCAACCACATGCAGAGCGTGGATACGGCGGATATGCCGGAGTTTTTCCGCACGCCCGCCTTTGAGGGCCGCTCCATGCTGTGCAGGAAGCTCACCATGCTGCCCATCGAGTGCATCGTCCGCGGTTATATCACCGGCAGCGGCTGGGCCAGCTATCAGAAGACCGGCAAAGTCTGCGGCATCACCCTTCCCGAGGGTCTCAGGGAGAGCGACAAGCTCCCCGAGCCCATCTATACGCCCAGCACCAAGGCGGAGATCGGCGATCACGACGAGAACATCAGCTATGAGCAGAGCATCGCCGTGTTGGAGAAGGCTTTCCCCGGCCACGGCGAGGAGTATGCACAGAAGCTCCGCGACTGCACACTGGCGCTCTATAAGAAGTGCGCCGCCTACGCGCTGGAGCGAGGCATCATCATCGCCGACACCAAGTTCGAGTTCGGTCTGGACGAGAACG
>CAMOJW010000096.1 GCA_946617225.1 uncultured Lachnospiraceae bacterium | reverse complement strand
CACGTGGAACTCTTTGGACAGGAGCTGCAGCGTGTCCGTGTTCGGCTGGGTCTCGCCGGTCTCCCAGCGGCTCACCGCCTGCCTCGTGACCATCACGCGCCTGGCCATCTGGTCCTGCGTCAGCCCGTTTTTTTCACGAAGTGATCTGAGTATCTCTCTGGTCTCCATATAAACACCTCCTTATGCTTTTGACTATAGTATGTCCGCAGGAGGTGCATCCGGCAAGCAACCCTCTGTTGCGTCCGCCGGATCCTCGTCCCAGGCTTCCGCGGTCACTCCTCCGGATTCCCGGGCCATCATGGCCTGCCTGGCGGTCTCCTCGATCGCCTCGTGATACCCGGTGAGCGCTGCAAAAGGCGCGAACTGGGCCGCCCGGTTCAGGAGCGGCATCGGCCTGTGCCGCCGGGAGACCGGGTGCGGGAGATCCACGATATCCTCATAGGGAAAAGCTTCCGGGGCACCCATCCGGTCCCTCCGGATCTCTTCCTTCCGTCCCTTGTCCGTCATGCCTTGTGTCCCCCGATCTGCCTGCCGCGTTCCCGTCCGGTGGCCCCTTCCCGGAGATTCAGTCCCCTGAGGACCGCGTCGCTGCCGTAGCGCTTCCGGATCTCCAGCATCGCCTCCTGGAGCCGACGCTCCTTTTCGCGCGTTTTCTTCTCCTCCTGCCGCTCCGCTTCCAGGGCCGCGTAGTCCGTGAAGAGGTCCAGCTGCTCGTAAGTCTGCTCCTTCACGTCCGCCTCCGGGATCACGTGGTTCAGCGCGATCGTGATCCGCCGGACCAGGAGATCCGGGTGGACGGTCCGCTTATAGACCGCCATCACCGCCCGCGTGATCTCGCGGCCGGAGGAGGTCGGTGAGGCCAGTTTCTCCGTGCCCTGGGCGTGCTTCGGGGCACTTCTCCCGTAATAGTCCTTTGTGACCGGACCTTTGTATTTCTTACGGATCTCCGGGTCGGCCAGGCTCTCCCTGTCATAGTTGACCGTCAGGACGACCTGGTCCGTGACCAGTCTTTTCTCCACCAGGTCGAGCGCCATGGCATCCGCCATCTCCTGCACCACGACGGCTGCCTGCTCATAGCTGTAGGGGCGCATCAGCACCTGCCCGGAACTGACGGAGCTGCTCTCCGGCCGGTACTGCCGAATCAGGTCGATCGTGCAGGGCTCCCAGCCCCAGGCGTGGTCGATCAGAAGCTCCGCATTCACGCCGAACAGCCTGTACAGCAGCTCTTCGTTGTACAGGTCTCTCTCCTTCCCGACCGAGCAGCGGGCGACGTCGCCCATCGTGTACAGGCCGTTCGCCTCCAGTCTGTCGGCGATCCCCCGCCCTACGCGCCAGAAGTCCGTCAGCGGCCGGTGCGTCCAGAGCTGCCGGCGGTAGCTCTTTTCATCGAGCTCGGCGATCCGCACGCCGTCCGCGTCCGGCTCCACGTGTTTGGCCACTATATCCATTGCGATCTTGGCCAGGTACAGGTTCGTGCCGATGCCGGCCGTCGCTGTGATGCCGGTCTCCTGCAGGACGTCCCTGATCATGGCCCTGACCAGTTCATGGGCCGTCATCCCGTACGTCTGCAGGTAGTTCGTCGCGTCGATGAAGACCTCGTCGATCGAATAGACGTGCATATCCTCCGGCGAGATGTACTTCAGGTAGATGTTGTAGATGCGGGTGCTGTGTTCTATGTAGTGTGCCATCCGGGGCACGGCCGCGATATACGCGAGCGAGAGGGACGGATCCGCCGCCAGTTCCGCGGCATCCGACGAAGATCCGGAGAAAACATGCCCCGGCGCCTTCGCGAGCCGCTCCCGGTTGACCTCCTCCACCCGCTGCACGACCTCGAACAGTCTCGCCCTGCCGGGGATGCCATACGCCTTGAGTGCCGGTGAGACCGCGAGACAGATCGTCTTCTCCGTGCGCGAGACATCGGCCACGACCAGGTGCGTCGTGAGCGGATCCAGTCCCCGCTCCTGACATTCCACGGAGGCGTAGAACGATTTCAGATCTATGGCGATGTACGCGCGCTCCATAAACTGTTCTCTCCTGTCTCTCCGGTCCCGGCCTGCTCCATCCGATCCGGCTCCATTCCGGCCTGCTCAGTCGTCACCGGCTCTTCGCATTCACTTTCAGGCCCTGCAGATACTCCTTCTGCTCCGGTGTGATCCGATAGCTCTCCCGCGCCTTCTGGATGGCCTTGTTGTGTGTCCAGGGGTCCAGCCGCGCCTCTTCCAGATAAGGCAGGACCGCCTCGTATTGTTTTGCGAGCGCCGTGGCGAAGTACCAGGCGATCATCATGCGGACGTAATACTCCTCCGACCGCACCTCCGCCACCATGGCCGGATAAGCCGGGTCAAAGTCCTCGTCCAGGAAGTGCTGCATCAGCATCCCGATGCCAAACCGCACCGTGTAGGTCTCCTCCGACCGGATCCAGCCGCGGATGTGCGTGAGCAGATCCTGCCGGTGCTTCTTAAACACCTTCGGGGAGAGCTGGTCGCAGGTCGCCCAGTTGTCGATACAGGGCAGGAACCGCTCCGTCTCCGCCATGCACTCCGCATAGTCCTTCATCCCGGAGATAATGAAAGCGTGCAGCTGGTCCTCGTCGAAATACCGGTGCGGCAGGTCCCGCATGAATTCCCGGATCCCAGGCTTTTTCGACAGTTCCCGGGCCAGCTTCCGGAGCGCCGGCGTGCGCACACCGATCATGGTCTCCGGGTCTCTCGTCGGAATGAGCTTGGCCTGAAACACCTGATAGGGCTCGTCCCGCAGCGCGAACAGCCTCTCGCGGATCTCCTCTGTCACCATGCGCATCCCTCCGTTCTTCCTTTACCCCAGCTGCCAGATCTGCCCGTCCGGCATCACCCGGACGTCCCCGGGAAGCGTCTCGATGACATCCCCCCGCAGGTCCCTGACGACTGTCTCCTCCCAGTACCGGTAGCCCGTGCCTTCTCCCTCTTCATACCATCTGTTGAAGAACAGCCGGTCCCCCTGTCTCAGGAAGAAACTCTCGTGCGGATCCAGCGCGAAGCGGACCCGTTCCGGCCATACGATCTCAAAAACGTCCTCATCGCCCTGCCTGGTAAGGCACAGAGGCGCGGTGTGCAGCATCAGGTTGTAGCAGTTCCTGACCTCCTCCAGCGGGAGTTCCGTGAACAGCCCGGTCTCGCGGCTCCGGCAGTCGAAGCAGAAGATCCGGATCTTCCCGCCGGGAAAATCCACCTTCAGCAGATAGATCTTCCCGTCCAGAAAGGCCGGTCTCTCCAAATACGTCCCGGGCTCCTTTTGCACCGGCCAGCATACCTCACCGTCCGGATAATGGATCAGGCACAGGCTGTTTCCCAGGATCTGTCCTCCGTCACGAAAGATCTCTTCCGCCTCGTACAGGTCGCCGTGCTCACGGCTGATCCCGTAATACCATTCGCCGGTCCCCTCCGGGACCGGTTCTATATAGGTGATCCCGTCTGTGGGAATACTTTTCATAAGACAGCTCCTCCATCAGGTGCCGTGCGGTCATTGCGGTTAAATTGCTTCCTGCTGTTGATTTTACTACAAAGATCTGTGTATTTACAGATAGAGACGTATGTGCCGGCCGGGTGCGACGGCTTCCGGACACAATAAAAAGCGGCTGCCTGAGCAACGCTCAGGCAACCGCGATCGCCGCATATCTATCGGAATTAATGACCTGCTCCATCGCCTCCACCGGGCTCAGTCCCACACACTGCATGACCTGGCGGAACACCGCCGCGGACTGGCCGCTCACCAGCTGTACGCCGGTACGTGTCCTGTCAGCGTGGAAGACGTCGTGGCGGCTGGCCACGTTCCAGAAGATGACGTTCGGGATCCGATAACCGAAGCGTTCGAATTCCCCGGCCATCTTCTCGTAGAAAGTCCAGTTCCTGTCGCCGCAGCTGTCGATCTCCATGTCGGAGATGACGATCAGCGACCTGGGCATATCCTCCTGCGCCACATGGTTCGTGACGGCGATCTCCAGCACGTGCCGGAAGGCCGCCTGCAGGTTCGTGTTGTTGGCCCAGTCGCGCATGTCGATGCTGCGGATCTTCTGCGCCAGGGTCTCGCCCTTCAGCACCTGGATCCTCGATGTACCGGAGAAGGACATGAACATGTTGTGGTACGCGCCGGTGTTCCTCTCGGCGAAGTACACCGCCAGACCGACAGACGTCGCCATCGGCCTTCCGTACATGGAGCCGGAAGTGTCGGCGATGACCAGCGCGTTGGTCCCGGCTTCCACGTAATCCGGCAGCTGGCGCCACTGAGCTTCCAGAACGTCATCTTCGGTCACCCGGATGCCTCTGTATCCCATCTGCATGACCTTCCCGACGATGTCATACGGGAACAGCGCAGCGGAATGGATCGTCTCCTCCCCGCCCGCCGCCTTCCGGACGAAAGCGCCGAAACGGTCCGGATCATGCCTCTGGAAAGCGTTCCTGTAGATCATCATGGCCCTGGACGGGACCGCCGGGTAGCGGATCTCCTCCCACCGGCCCGCGGACATGAGCGCCTCCACGATGCCGATCTGAATCCGCATCGCCCGCACCAGCCTCTTGAACTCGTACACGGAGTATCCCAGCTTCTGTGCGGTCAGGATACCGAGCTTTCTGGTATTCGCGGAGGAGGCGTCGGCCGTCCTGATCCACTTCGCGAGCAGGGATACCGCGTTGCCCGCCTCCAGGTTCCGGCGGTCTTCCTCGAACTGCCTCTTCATCGCGGCCCACATCTCCGCCTCCATCGGCGTGCCGATCAGGCAGTACAGGTCGTCGTACCGGCCGTACACACCGATCAGGTCCAGGTTCAGCCGCAGCGCCTCCGGATGGTACTGCGCCATGTAGCGCAGCAGTATGCGGAAGGTCTGCCTCTCGCCCAGTCCTCCCCGGACATCCCTCGTGTAGAACGCGATCCTCGTCGCGAACAGCGGGTCCTCCTTCCAGGCCTCGGAGAAAAGGCGTGTGATCCGCGCCTCCTCCGCGCCGCGGAGGGAGCCGGCCGTTCCGAAGAAATCCAGCCTTGCGTCTCCCGTGGTGTTCAGCGCCACGGCTCCGTTTTCAGTTCTTGTAAATATGGCATTCAGTCTTGCCGCTTCGACGAAATTCATAGTGGTCTCCCCCCTTTCTGTAAAGGTCACATGTTCAGGATGCGTTGCTATCATGATTAAAAGTCATGTGCTTCCTTAGCGGTTTTGCTGTGAGCATCCCACAGGCCGGCGGATCGGACTCGATTCCCATTGAGCTACCGCCGGCATATCGAAAACTGAAAAAGCCGCCGGTCATTGCGGACAGGCGGCTTTTGAACGATCATTTTTTCGATTTAATGATTTCGGTATCTGCAGTCTGTCCTTTCCGGACCCGTGGTCCTGTTCTCGTTTCCAGAGCCTACTTTAGCAGGAATCCCCCGCATTGTCATTAAACCCGTAGTATACGGCGGACGGACGTCTCAATGTCTCTCTTTTCCCGGCACCGAGGTGCGGATCATTCCAGCGTTCCCAGCATCTGCGCCGGATTATCGGCGGCCTTCACCTTGTCGAACGCCTTGACGATCACGCCGTTCTCATCGATCAGGTAGGTCGTCCGGACGACGCCCATGCTGACCTTGCCGTAATTCTTCTTCTCTTTCCAGACGTCGTAGGCCTGGATCACTTCCTTCTCCGGGTCGGAGAGGAGCGTAAAGGGCAGGCCGTACTTCTCCTCGAACTTCTTGTGGGACGCCACGCTGTCCTTGCTCACGCCGAGCACGACGGCGCCCTTCTCCCGGAACTGCGGATACAGTTCCCCGAACGCGCACGCCTGCTTCGTGCAGCCGGACGTCATATCCTTCGGGTAGAAGTACAGGACCACCTTCCTGCCCAGATAATCCGCAAGGCTCCTCATCTCTCCGTTCTGGTCCGGCAGGGTAAAGGCCGGTGCCTTCGTTCCGATCGCTAACATATCCTTCCTCCTTATATTTTGTATTGGCATTCTGTGATCTCTATGCTGTCCGCCTCCACGCGGCATCCGTAATAAGCGACCCTTACGCCGGCCTCCTCTGCCCGGGCCAGCGCCCGGCCGAACGCCGGATGCGTCTCCTCGTTCGGGAGGACCCGGCGGATCCCGTTCATCTGGATCACGAAGGCGATCTCGCAGTGATAGCCTTGCCCGGCCGCCGCGGCGAGTTCCTCCAGGTGCTTCACGCCGCGCTCCGTCGGGGCGTCCGGAAACAGGCCGGTCCCCGGCTCCCGGTCCGACGCCAGCGTGCACCCTTTCACTTCCGTGAGATACTTCTCCCCCTGCCGCTCCATGTAGAAATCGAACCGGGAATCTCCGTACGTGTGCTCCGGCCGGACCACGTCGAAACGCGTGCGCAGGAACTGCTTCATCAGCGCGTTCGGCGCGAGGCTGTCGATGTTCACCCATTCCAGGCCCGGCTTATAAACAGAGATCAGGTCATACGCCGTTTTTCTGTCCGGATTCCCTGTCCTCTGGAGCGTCACGTCCGCTCCCGGCACCAGCAGTTCCCGCAGGCGGCCGGTGTTTTTGACGTGGACCCGCTCCGGCTTCCCGTCGATCACCACCTCCGCGACGAACCGGTTCACCCTGCGCGCGAAGGCAGCCGGAACAGTATCCTCATATTGGACTTTTGCCGTTGATCTGTCCGTTGTCTTGTCCATGTTCCTCTCTTCAGCAGCCTGCCAGCCGGCGCACCATGATATATTCTTCCGTGTTTTCTTCTGCGATCTCAAAGCCGAGCTTACGATACATCCGGACCGCATAATTCGCCTTCTGCACAGAAAGCGAGACCTGTTTATATCCCTGTTCTTTCAGGAGCGTCAGCATCCCGCTCATCAGACGGGTCCCGATGCCCTTTCCCCGATATGCCGGGACCAGGGAGATGGCCAGGGACGGCGTCTCATCATCCACGTGGCCGTAGTCGTCCATGATCCGCGTCCAGACTGCTCCCACTACACAGCCTCCTGCCTCGGCCACCAGGCAGTGATCCGCGCTTCCGCTGCCGAAATCCTCATAGTAGATCCGCAGCTCCGGCCGCTCCACGATCTCCCTTGCCGGCGGTTCCACGCCTTCCGGGATGAAGATCGCCTCGTACAGGAAATCTCTCAGCAGGTCCCTCTCTTCGATGCGCAGTTTCCTGATCAGGATCCCCTCCCATACTTCGATCAGGTCCTCCGCATCGATGCAGCGAAAGCCGTTCTCCAGCAGGAGCTGCGCCGTCACGCCGGGCCCCTCCGTCAGGGTCCCGGTAAAAGTGCCGTCGTACCGCTGCTTCACGCCGCAGCTGGGACTCCGCGGCTGCAGCACGGCCAGGCCCGGCAGCTCGCGCCGGGCGGTCTCCAGGCACCTGGCGGCGCCGGCCCGGAACTCCGCGTCCACGTCCCGCCCGTCTTCTGACGTGACCCGGCCGTCTCTGATCTCGGAAGGAACGCGCGGCGTCGGAAGGCCTCCCAGCTGTTCCGGACAGACAAGGATCACGTCATTGTCTTCCCTCAGCCGCAGGACCTTTTTGTTCCGGTTGTTCCCGCCGTTATATTTACAGTTCTCGCCCGCCAGGCAGGCGCTGACAAGGATCTTCATCGTCCTCTGTTCCCTCCCGGTATGCATCAGAAGCTGCCCGCTCCGTTCATTCTACGACGACTGCGCCGTCGCGGAGCCGGACGATGCCAGTACCAATGCTGTAAGAAGAACACAGGCGGCCGCCATCCATCTCTTTGCTAACATAGATGTCTTCCTCCCTTCTTACCCTACGTCCAAAGTCCCCTTCCGTACACTTCTCTTCGTTCCGGAATACTCTCAGTATAGTGCAATTGCTGCTTTTTTTCAGTCTTTATACGGCTGATCCCGCACTTTTTCAAGCAGGGATCTCATCAAAAGGGCGTGTGAAAAATGAGAAATCGTTTTTCACACGCCCTTTTTGTGTTTAAAGATTTTGCTGATTCAGGTTAAAATGGGCAAAAGCCCCCTACCCCATAAGATCAGCATTGCTGATAGCTTATGCGGCCATCGATTTCTTCAGTTGTTTATTGTGGAATTTATAGAGATTCTGTCCGCGCCGATCGGGAAGTTCATTGCACGGAACCATACAGTTCCTCCACGAGCGCTGCCGCTTCTCCCACATGCCGCAGGCAGGGACGGGCGGCATAGTACTCCGGCGTCCTTGCCTCCGGCTCATTGCCCGGCTTAGTTCTGACGCCGCTCAGAAGCTCCCGGCAGATGATCGACCCGTTGAGCTCGCGGAACCGCCGGGCATATTCCTGCACCAGATGATAGTGGTCTGTCTTGGCCTTCTGATTCCCCGGGTCCGCGTATCCGCAGAGGAGCCCCAGGACGAGCAGCCCGCCGCTCACCGTACCGCAGACCTCCCGCATGCGCCCCATCCCTCCTCCGAAGGAAGAGGCCAGGCGCGCGGATGTCTCCCGGTCCAGCCCGGTCAGATCGTCAAAGGCGCACACGACGGCCTGCGCGCAGTTATATCCTTCCAGGAACAGGGCCCTGGCTTTTTCTGCATGATCCATCTGTAGATCCCTTTTCTGTGAAGTCCGGCAATAAAACAAAGGCCCCCGAAGTATCTTCGGGGGCCTTCCTTGTACAGCAGCTTATTTGGACATTGCCTCCTGAACAGCAACAGCAACTGCGACAGTCATACCGACCATCGGGTTGTTGCCTGCGCCGAGGAAGCCCATCATCTCCACGTGCGCGGGAACGGAGGAGGAACCTGCGAACTGCGCATCAGAGTGCATGCGGCCCAGAGTATCCGTCATGCCGTAGGAAGCGGGACCTGCAGCCATGTTGTCGGGATGCAGGGTACGTCCCGTGCCGCCGCCGGAAGCAACGGAGAAATACTTCTTGCCGGCTTCCCAGCGCTCTTTCTTGTAGGTGCCTGCGACAGGGTGCTGGAAACGGGTGGGGTTGGTGGAGTTGCCGGTGATGGAAACATCCGCGCCCTCATGCCACATGA